>JAGWPD010000037.1 GCA_028870705.1 Gammaproteobacteria bacterium | reverse complement strand
TTCCTGCGAGAAGCCGGCCCGAAAGAGCGCGGCGACCGTATAGGACGCGTCCCGCAGCCAGCAGTAGCGATAGTCCCAGTTGCGGTCGCCGCCCGGATCCTCGGGGATCGAGGTGGTCGGAGCCGCGCAGAGCGCGCCCGTGGGAGCGTAGGTCAAGAGCTTGATCACCAGCGCCGACCGTCGCACCGCCTCCTGGAAGGGGCCGGTATAGAGGCATTGGCCCAGCCACTGCGTCCAGAACGCCTGGGTACGGGCGGCGAGCTCGGTCGCGTCCCTGCTGCTCGGGAATTGTCGACCGAGCGCGAAGTAGCGCTCGCCAAAACCGAGGGTGAACCACACCTGGCGGTCCGGCTGGAGCGTGAACCGAAAGACGTAGCGCGGTCGGCCGTCAACATCCTCGACCGCCCCTTGCAGCGGGATGGTCGACGAAAGGATGACCTCCTGCGATCCGCCGGAGGCAATGACGATGCCCTCGCGCTCGGCGAAGCTCGTTCGTGTTCGACCGTAGGCGGGCGCCGGGTCGAGGATGCATTCGACCTCGATGGGGCCTCCCTTGGCCTGGAGACCGCGACAGATCCGCCTCAGGGAATGAAAGCGATCGCCTTCGTTGAAGCAGGGCATGAAGTCTGTCAGCACCAGGCTGCTCTCGGTGCGATCGAAGGTCGTGGTCAGAAGATTGGTGTCGGGGAGGTAGGCTTGCTGACCCGCCGGTACGGGGTTGGCGGGGGCGATCCGGAAGCTCCCACCGCGCTGACGGTCGAGGATGGCGGCGAAGATCGAGGGGGAGTCGAACCTCGGGTAGCAGAACCAGTCGATCGAGCCGCTGGTCGAGACCAGGGCGGCCGTTTCACAATTGCCGATCAGCCCGTAGGGATACACCGTTTGACCTTACGTCATTAAACGTCGCCGCGGCGATCACCTGACGCAGTAAAATAGAATCCCGGTGCCGAAGTACGTCTTCGTGACCGGCGGTGTGGTTTCCTCGATCGGAAAGGGGATCACGGCAGCGTCCATCGGGACCATCCTCAAGGCCCGCGGGCTCAACGTCTCCCTCCAGAAGCTGGACCCATACATCAACATCGATCCGGGCACGATGTCGCCGTACCAGCACGGCGAGGTCTTTGTCACCGACGACGGGGCGGAGACGGACCTCGATCTCGGTCATTACGAGCGGTTCATCGACACCAACCTCAGTAAGGCGAGCAACGTCACGACCGGCAAGATCTATGCCGAGGTCATCGCCAAGGAGCGCCGCGGCGATTATCTCGGTGGCACGGTGCAGGTGATTCCTCACGTCACGAACGAAATCAAGGAGCGCATCACGCGGGTCACCTGGGAGGACAACCCGGATGTCGTGATCGTCGAGGTGGGCGGCACGGTCGGCGACATCGAGTCGCTCCCCTTCCTCGAGGCGATCCGCCAGCTGGGCGTCGAGCTCGGCCGCAATCACGTGGTCTACATGCACCTGACGCTGGTGCCGGTGGTCGGCGGTTCGCACGAGATCAAGACCAAGCCGACGCAGCATTCGGTCAAGGAGCTGCGCTCGATCGGCATCCAGCCCGACGTGCTGCTGTGCCGCTGCCAGGCGATGCTGCCGGACGAGCAGCGCCGCAAGATCGCGCTGTTCACCAACGTCGAGGAGCGCGCGGTGATCTCGGCCGTGGACGCCGACGACATCTACAAGATTCCCTCGCTCCTGCACGAGCAGGGGCTCGATGACATCGTGGTCGACAAGCTGCGCATCGATGCGCCGCCGGCCGATCTCGGCGAGTGGCGCCAGGTGGTCAATGCGCGCGTCAACACCGACGGACAGGCCGACATCGCGATGGTCGGCAAGTACGTGCAGATCCGCGATTCCTACATCTCGCTGAATGAAGCGCTGATGCACGCGGGACTCAAGACCCGCACCCGCGTCAAGGTGCACTACCTCGAATCCACCGACATCGAGCGCGACGGCGTCGCCTGCCTCGCCGGCATGGATGCGATCCTGGTGCCGGGCGGCTTCGGCGAACGCGGCATCGAGGGCAAGATTCAGGCGGTGCGCTATGCGCGCGAGCAGCGCATCCCCTACCTGGGCATCTGCCTGGGCATGCAGCTGGCGATCATCGAGTACGCGCGCCACGTACTGGGTTTCGCCGACGCGCACAGCACCGAGTTCAACCGCGCCAGCACCCATCCGGTCATCGGCCTGATCACCGAATGGCAGGATCAGGCGCGCGGCGTGCAGCAACGGAGTGAAACCTCGGCGCTCGGCGGCAGCATGCGGCTCGGCGCGCAGGCGGTGCGGTTGGCCGCCGGCACGGTGGCGCGCGAGCTCTACGGACGCGAAGAGATCATGGAGCGCCACCGGCACCGCTACGAGTTCAACAACAACTACATGGAGCAGTTCCGGCGCGCCGGCCTGAACTTCGCGGGGCTTTCGCACGACGAGCTGGTGGAGATCATCGAGCTGCCCTCGCACCCCTGGTTCCTGGCCACGCAGTTCCATCCGGAATTCACCTCGACGCCACGCGACGGCCATCCGCTGTTCAGCGGTTTCGTGCGCGCCGCGCGCGCCTGCCGCGCCGCGCAGCTGCCGGCCGCCGCCAGCGCATGAGGCTGGCGGGGTTCGAGGTCGGCATCGACCGGCCGCTGTTCCTGATCGCCGGGCCGTGCGTGATCGAATCGCCGGCGCTGGTGGAGGAAGTGGCCGGTCGCATGTGCGAGATCACAGCCAGGCTCGCCATGCCCTACGTCTTCAAGGCCTCGTTCGACAAGGCCAACCGTTCCTCGGCCAGGAGCTTTCGCGGGCCGGGGCTCGAGGCGGGCCTGAAGATCCTCGCCGACGTGCGCGCGCGCTTCAAGGTGCCGGTGCTGACCGACGTGCACGAGGACACGCCGATTGCCGAGGTTGCCAGTGTGGTCGACGTGCTGCAGACGCCGGCGTTCCTGTGCCGCCAGACGAACTTCATCCGCGCGGTGGCCGGGGCGGGCAAGCCGGTGAACATCAAGAAGGGGCAGTTCCTCTCCCCATGGGAAATGCAGCAGGTGGTCGACAAGGCGCATGCCACCGGCAATGAGTCGATCATGGTGTGCGAGCGCGGCTTCAGCTTCGGCTACAACAACCTGGTCACCGACATGCGCGCGCTGGCGGTGATGCGCGCGACCGGCTGC
>JAGWPD010000036.1 GCA_028870705.1 Gammaproteobacteria bacterium | reverse complement strand
TGGCGCGGCCGCGGATGCGCCCCGGATGGCGCCATCGCCTGCGGGCGCCGCCACGGACGATTGCAACGGCCGTGATTGCGCCAGCAAGCTGATGCTGGCGCGCAGGTGCGCCGCGATCGCAGCGGGCTCCGCCAGCTTGCCGATGCGTCGCGCACTGACCGGGGCGCCGATACGCACCTGCACGCTGCGGCCGGACTTGTTGAGCAGCTCACGCGGCAGCAGCAGGGTGCGCAGCAGCGGATGCACCAGGCCCACCGCCTGAAACAGCGCGCCGTTGCGTCCGTCGAAGTACATCGGTACGACCGGGACGCCGGACAGCCGGATCAGTCGCGCGGCCGCGCGCGTCCACGGCGGATCGACGATGCCGGCCCGGCCCCAGCGCAGATGGGCGACCTCACCGGCCGGGAACGTAAACAGGGCGCCACCCGCCGCCACGTGCCGCAGCGCCACGCGCACGCTCTGTGAATTGCCGCGCGCATCGGTGCCGAGCGTATCGACCGGCAGCACCATGCCATGGAGCGGTTGCAACCGCGCCAGCATGCCGTTGGCAAGCAGCCTGAGATCGGGTCGCCGCGAGTGTAGCGCCGTGATGGCGATCAAGCCGTCGATGCCGCCGAACGGATGATTGGCGATGATGATCACGCCACCCGCGGCCGGTACCTGCCGCAGTTCGGCCGGCGACAGCGTGAACCCGACGCCCAGTTCGAGCAGCGCCTGGCGCGCAAACTTGCCCGCGCCGGCGTTGAAATCGAGCCGCGCCGCGACCCGCTCCACGCCGGCGATGCCGGAGGCCCAGCCGACCAGGCTGCGCAGCCAGCCCGGCAGCGGCCAGGATTCCGGCAACAATCCCAGCGGAGCCGGGAGTGGTCTGCAATCGTTCGTTGCAGAGCGCTCGTCCATGGTGCCTCACTTTACCCGGGGTGAACCGGCTAGCCAACGCTACGACCAGCCTGCCGGCTGGAAGTTGCCGGAGCGTGACGTCGCCCCGGAGCGACAGCGCGAACCGGCAGCATTGGTCAGTGTCCAATACAGCATGATCAGGTCTGGCATACGGAAATCGCGGTGCGCGGTCGCCGTCGCCTTGCTCGTGCTGGGGCTGGCCGGCGCCGCGGCCGCCGCCGCTGCCGCTGCCGATATGGCGAGCCTGGTGACTGAATTCGCCACGGCGCGCGGCCAATTCGAAGCCGGCCGCGCCGGCTCGACGGGGGCAACTGATCGGGCGCAGCGGCTGTTTGCACAGCTGCTGCGCAGGGATGCCGACAACCCGCTCTACCTGGCGTATTACGGCAGCACCTTCACATTGCAGGCGCGCGACACACGCATTCCCTGGACGCGCATCAAGCTCATCAAGCACGGCACCGCGCTGCTCGATCGCGCGCTGGGCCTGCTGGAACTTCCGTCCGCAGCGGCACGCCCAGCCGCGGCGCACCCCGCAGCCGGCGCCGCGGCGCTCGAGACGCGGCTCGTGGCAATTGCGACCTTCATTGCGCTGCCCGAGCCCTTGTTCCACCGGCGAGCGGCGGCCAGGCGCGAGTACCAGCTGGCCGTGTCGAGCCCGGATTATTCCCTCGCCTCGCCCGACCTGCGGGGCCACCTGGAATACGAGGGCGCGCTGATCGCCCGCGAGGAAGGCGATGCCGCAACCGAGAAGACTGCGCTCAGGCGCGTGCTGGCGCTCAGCCCGCCGAGCATCGATCTCGCAGAAGTGCACGCACGGCTGGCCGAGCTGCATTAGTATCTCGCCGTGAATCCGCAGCAGCTGCGCCCGTTGATCGAAGCGGGCTTCGAGACACGCCAGGCGCTGACGCCGGCTTCGGTCGGGCCGGAGCTGCGCGCTGCCATCGACGACACCATCGGGATGCTCGACCGCGGGGAAGTCCGCGTCGCCGAGCCGGTGCGCGGACAATGGCTGGTGCATGAATGGGTAAAAAAGGCGGTCCTGCTCTACTTCCGCACCCACGATAACCACGCGATCGACGCGGGCTACACCCGTTTCTACGACAAGGTGCCGCTCAAGTACGCCGCCGCCACCGACGCGCAGCTGGCGGCAGGCGGCGTGCGCGTCGTGCCGCACGCGATCGTGCGCCGCGGCGCCTATGTCGCGCCCAACACCGTGCTGATGCCCAGCTACGTGAACATCGGGGCTTACGTGGACTCTGGCACGATGGTCGACACGTGGGCCACGGTTGGCTCCGGCGTGCAGATCGGGAAGAACGTTCACCTTTCGGGCGGCGTCGGCATCGGCGGCGTGCTCGAACCGCTGCAGGCCAGCCCGACGATCATCGAGGACGACTGCTTCATCGGCGCGCGCTCCGAGATCGTCGAAGGCGTGATCATCGGCGCGGGCTCCGTGATCTCGATGGGCGTCTACATCGGCCAGAGCACGCGCATCCTCGATCGCGCCAGCGGGCGGATCCTGCAGGGCCACGTGCCACCCGGCTCGGTCGTGGTCTCGGGCAGCCTGCCGGCCCGTGACGGCACGCACTCGCTGTATTGCGCGGTGATCGTCAAGCAGGTGGACGCACAGACACGCGCCAAGACTTCGATCAACGACCTGCTCAGGATGGATTGATCAGCCGTACCGGCCGGTGATGTAGTCCTCGGTCGCCTTCTTCGCGGGATTCGTGAAGATCCGGCTGGTCTCGTCGATCTCGACCAGCTCACCCATGTACATGAACGCGGTGAAATCCGAGACGCGCGCCGCCTGCTGCATGTTGTGCGTGACGATCACCACCGTCACGCGCTCGCGCAGGCTGGTGATCAGTTCCTCGATGCGGGCCGTGGCGATCGGATCGAGTGCCGAGGTCGGCTCATCGAACAACAGGATCTCCGGCTCGGTGGCCAGCGCCCGCGCGATGCACAGGCGCTGCTGCTGGCCGCCGGACAGCGACAGCCCGGAGCCGTCCAGCCGGTCCTTGACCTCGTCCCACAGCGCGGCGTTGCGCAACGCGTGTTCGACCTCTTCCGCCAGCCTGATCCTGGAGGTCACGCCGCGCACGCGCAGCCCGTAGGCGACATTCTCGAAGATCGACTGCGGGAACGGATTGGGCTTCTGGAACACCATGCCGATGCGCATCCGCACCTCGATGGGATCCACCTCGGGGGACACCAGGTTGATGTCTTCGGGCAGCAGCGTGATCGCGCCCTCATAGCGCGTGCCGGCCTGCTGGTCGTGCATGCGGTTGAAGCAGCGCAGGAAGGTGCTCTTGCCGCATCCGGACGGACCGATCAGCGCCGTCACCTGGTGTTCGCGGATCCCCGCGTGCAGGTCCTTGAGCGCCCGCAGCTCGCCGTAATAGAAATTGAGCGCCTCGACGCGCGCCTTGAGCGGCGCGCTGACGGCCTGGCCGCGGCGCGTCTCGTCGATCGCGAACTTGCGCCCCGACGAACGCGAAAACGCTGCCGGCAGCACGCCGGTGTCCACGTCCGAGGCCGGCACCATCGACCGCGGCGCCGCGGCCGGCAACTCGAACGATGTGGTTTCGTCGTCGGGACGCTCGGCGCTCATCGTGTCCGCTAGCGTACTGCAGATCGCCGGCCCGGCGCCGCTGTTTTTGCTCAGCGCCGCCGGGCCGGAGACGAATTGCAGCTCGGCCACGACACCGTCACTTCAGCCGATCAGAACGCGACCTGCGCCCAGACGCCGAACTCGTCGTACTCGCTGGCCTTGACGCCGGCGTTCTTGACTTCATCGTGCTTGTAGACTACGGCCAGGTCGACGCCCTTGCGCGGCCTGGTAGCCACGCCGATGTTGTAGTACTCGTCCTTCCGGTCGGGCGCGGTATCCTTGTTCGGCTTCGCGCTGTCGTAGCGGATGAACCCGGACACCTGCGGATTGAAGTTGAGCGCACCCCACACCGACAGGCCGTCCGCCGAATCCTTCGCTGCCGAAGTGACCGCCGTCCAGTTGTCGGAGATGAAGTACTCGCCGCCGACGCGGAACGCGTCATTCGCATAGGCCAGCAGCGCATTGTAGCGCGAGGCCGTGTGCACGACCGGCGTCGCGCTACCTTCGACGTCCTTGCCGAGCTTGCCGTTGTAGAAGCCGAGCGCCGCGGTCAGGCCCTTGACCGGCGTGAAACTCAGCCGCCCCTCCACATCCAGCGACTTGGAGCGGGTCGGATTCTTGTAGCCGTTGCCCTCGATCAGCGACAGCGCATAGCCGACCTTGCCATCGGCGACCTTGCCGCCGATGTGCACGCCCCAGTCGGCCGAGGTGCCGAACTTGGTGCGGTCGATCAGTACGTTCTCGACGTAGCGATACCCGTACACGTCCTCGACGAAGGGCACCCAGCCGAGGTCGGCCGAGCCCGCGCGTACCCAGAAGGCGTCGGAGAGCTTCGCCTGCAGGTAGGCCTTCTTGATGAACAGCTGGGTCTCGGCATCCGCACTCGAGTAGTTGAAGTCGGTGGTCAGGTTGGCCGACCAGATACTGTCGAAATTGTGGTTGACGGCCAGGTAGAAACGCTTGACGTCGAGGCCGAATCCACTGGCGGCCGTCTTGGTGCCGGCGGCCTTCTGGTCGAGGCTGGTCAGGTCGATGAAGGCCTTGCCGCCGATGGTGGTGTTTTCAGTCACGGCCGTGTCGGCCTGGGCCGTCATCGCCAGGCCGCAGCCGGCAATCGCCAATGCGGCAAGAATCTGCTTGGACATGAATCGCGCTCCTGGTAGGGGAATCGTTGCTTTGCCTGGCCCGGAGCGGACTGCAGCGGCGCCCCGGATGGCGCGCAAGGTAATCAATGTGTATGACAACCGGATGACAGCCGGGTCATCGACAGGGCGCGGCCTAGGGCCTGTTCACACTCAGGACGCCGATGTCCTGAGTGTGAACAGGCCCTAGCCGTAGCGGCCGGTTATGTAGTCTTCAGTGCGCTTCTGTGACGGATTGGTGAACAGCGTGGCGGTGGTGGCGTACTCGACCAGTTCGCCGAGGAAAATGAAGGCGGTGTGGTCGGAGATGCGTGCCGCCTGCTGCATGTTGTGCGTGACGATCAGCACAGTGACCTGCTCCCGGAGCGCCGCGATCAATTCCTCGATCTTCGCGGTGGCGATCGGATCGAGCGCCGAGGTCGGCTCGTCGAACAGGATCATCTCGGGATTGGTCGCCAGCGTGCGCGCGATGCACAGGCGCTGCATCTGGCCGCCAGAGAGCGCCAGCGCCGAAGTATGCAGCCGGTCCTTGACCTCGTCCCACAGCGCCGCCCCGCGCAGCGCCTGCTCCACGGCCGCGGCCAGCTGCGCCCGGCCGCGCAGGCCGCGCAGGCGCAGGCCGTAGGTGACGTTCTCGGCGATCGACACCGGGAACGGATTCGGCTTCTGGAACACCATGCCGATGCGCATGCGCACGCCGATCGGGTCGACCTCACGGCCCACCAGGTCGATGTTCTCGGGATGCAGGATGATCGATCCCTCATAGCGCGCGCCCGGCTGCAGGTCGTGCATGCGGTTGAAGCAACGCAGAAACGTGGATTTCCCGCATCCGGAGGGTCCAATCAACGCGGTTACCTGCTTTTCGTGCAACATCATATTGATGTTCTTCAGCGCGCAGAACGCGCCGTAATAAAAACTCAGGTTTCTGACTTCGGACTTGTACTGCGCGGTGCCGGCCTGCGCAACAGGCGCATCCCCCTCTCCCGAATTCTCTACCATTTGAGGTTCTTGCGCATACGGTAACGTAAACAGATAGCCAGTGCATTCATGGTAAGGGTCATCACTACCAATACCAGTCCTGCGGCCGCGGCGTTGACCTGAAATGCTTCCTCGGGCCGCGATATCCAGTTGAACATCTGGATCGGCATGACGGTAAACGGCGCCATCAGCCATTCGAACGACAGGAAAGGAAATTCCGGTTGAAAGGGTGATGGCGGCAGGAACGCGATGAAAGTCAGCGCACCTATAGTAATGATGGGCGCAGTTTCCCCTATTGCCCGAGCCAGGCCGATTATGACACCTGTCAGGATACCGGCTGCGGAATAGGGAAGCAAATGATCGTAAACGGTCTGCCACTTGGTTGCGCCGAGCGCATAGGCACCCTCGCGAATGGCCACGGGAATGGCTCGTATCGCTTCCCGCGTGGCCACGATGACCACCGGCAGGATGAGCAACGCCAATGCCAGACCCGCCGAAAGAATGCTCTGACCGAATCCCAACTGGTGAACAAAAAGACCTAATGCCAACAGTCCGTAGATAATGGATGGAACCCCGGCAAGATTGGTAACGTTAATTTCGATGATCTCCGTGAGGAAGTTTTTCGGTGCATATTC
>JAGWPD010000035.1 GCA_028870705.1 Gammaproteobacteria bacterium | reverse complement strand
GCGCTAGCGCGCCGGGGCCGGCGGCGCGACCGCCGCGCGCCGCCGCACGTGCAGCCATGCGGCCAGCAGCGCGAGCGCCAGGGTCACCAGGCTGGTCCAGAATTCGTGCGCCATCGACGGCGTGAAGGCCATCGCCAGCAGCACGGTGGCCATGCCCGCGACCGCCGCATAACTGGCGTACGGGTACAGCCACATCTGCACCGGCAGCGCTGCCTGCTGCTCGGCGCTGCGGGCGCGCCGCAGCCTGATCTGCGCCAGCGCGATCAGTATGTAGATCATCACCACCAGCGCGCCCGAGGCGTCGACCAGGAAGCGGAACACCAGTTGCGGCGAGATGACCTGCGCGGCGATGCCGGCCAGGCCCGCCACGCTACCCATCAGCACCGAATAAGCCGGCACGCCGCGGCCGCTCAGCCTGACCAGCGCCCGCGGCGCATCGCCGCGCGCGGCCAGCGAGAACAGCGTGCGTGAAGTCACGTAGTAGGCCGAGTTCATGCAGGAGAGCACCGCAGTCAGGATGATGAAGGTCATCACATTGCTGGCCCATTCGAAATGCATGGCGTTCATTGCCGCGACGAACGGCGAGTGGCCCGGCACGATCTGCTGCCAGGGCACCACGGTCACGATCAGGAAGATCGAACCGACATAGAAGATCAGGATGCGCGTCATCACCGAAATCGACATGCGCGCCACCGCGCGCACCGGCTCGCGTGATTCGGCCGCCGCCACCACGGTGATCTCCGCGCCGACGATCGCGAAGAACACGCTGGTCACGCCCGCCAGCACCGCCTGCCAGCCCTTCGGGGCGAAGCCGCCGCCGCTGACCAGGTTGGCCCAGGTCGGCGCGCCACCCGAAGTGAGGCCGAAGACCCAGGCCACCGCGGTCAGCATGAAGGCGATGATCGCGGATACCTTGATCAATGCGAACCAGAACTCGAACTCGCCGTAGGAGCGCGCCGACAGCAGGTTGACGCCGGTCATCACCACCATCAGCGCGACGCCGATCACCCAGGTCGGCAGCGCGATCCAGCCGTGCAGCAGCACCGCCCCGGCGATCGCCTCGACCGGCACCACGATGATCCAGAAATACCAGTACAGCCAGCCGACCACGAAGCCGGCCCAGTCGCCCAGCGCCACCCGCGCGAAATCCGGGAACGAGCGCACCTGCGGCAGGGCGATCGCCATTTCCCCAAGCATGCGCATCACCAGCAGCACCATCGCGCCGGCGATCAGGTAGCTGAGCACGATCGCCGGGCCGGCGGCCGCGATCGTCGCGCTGCTGGCGACGAACAGCCCGGCGCCGATGATGCCGCCGATCGAGATCATCGAAACGTGCCGCGATGCCAGTACGCGCCGCAGCTCGCCGCTATGGCCCGCGGCCGTGGATTCAGTGTGCATGCCTGCGATACCCCGCCGGTGCCCGCCGGCTTATGATGCCGCCCATCATATGATGCTGCCCACGATCTGCGCCAACTGCAACGCCTTGCTGTCGGGCCGCTACTGCAGTTCCTGCGGCCAGCGCGCCGACACCCAGGCCCACTCGCTCGGGCACTTCCTCGGCGAAGCCACCGAAGTGCTCACGCACGCCGACTCACGCGTGTGGGGCACGCTGTGGCCGCTGTTGGCGCAGCCGGGTTTCCTGACACGCGAGTATTTCGCGGGCCGGCGCGCCCGCTACCTGCAGCCGTTCCGGCTGTACCTGATCATGAGCGTGCTGTTCTTCGTGCTCAGCGCCGTGCTCGGCGGCGGCCAGGCCAGCAACAGCAGCAGCGCGGCGGCGGCCCAGCCCAGCGGTCCCCAGGACTGCGCCGACGTGACGACCAACCTGCATTGGGGCCATTACCAGTTGCTGCCGCAGCTCCAGAAGGCCTGCCGCAACATCCGTGCCGACAGCGGCCGGCAATTCAGCGAACGAGTGGTGCACAACATCGGGCGGGCGCTGTTCCTCTTCCTGCCGTTGATGGCCGCGCTCATGAAGCTGCTGTACTGGCGGCCGCGGCGCTACTACCTCGAGCACCTGCTGCTGCTGATCCACAACCACGCCTTTGCCTTCCTGCTCCTGTCGATCTACACGCTGGCGACCCACTGGATCCGTTCCAACAGCCTGCTCGACGTGCTGTTCCTGATTGCGAGCTGGTACCTGGTCCGCTACCTGTACCGATCGATGAAGCTCTTCTACGGGCAGTCGCGCCGGCTGACGCTGCTGAAATTCGCACTGGTCGGCTGCGCCTACCTGGTGTGCGGCGTGATCACGCTGTTCGCAACCGCTTTGTACAGCGCCGCGACGCTCTGAGCGGCGGCTGCGCTCAGAGCTTGTGCGTCGAGAGCAGCAGGCTGGTTTCGGTGTTGGCGATGCCCTCGAGCTTGCGGATGCGGCCCAGCACCCGATCGAAGGCCTCGAGCGTCTCGGCGCGCAGCTCGGCGATGATGTCCCAGCGGCCGTTGGTCGTGTGCAGGGTGCGCACCGCCGGGTCGCCGCGCAGGCTCCGCAGCACTTCATCCGCGCTGTTGCCTTCGACCGCGATCGTCATCAGCGCGGTGATGCCGCGCTCGTCGAGCTGGGTCCCGAGCCGCAGCGTGTAGCCGGCGATCGTGCCGTCGCGCTCGAGGCGCGCGATCCGGTTCTGGACCGTGCCGCGCGCGACCTGCAGGCGCTTGGCCAGCGCCGCGACCGTCAGCCGCGCGTTGCCGCGCAGGTGGGCTATCAGCTGGTGGTCGAGCTCGTCCATGATGGAAATTGGTCAGAACGCCAATATTGACCGGCATTATAGCCAAAACAGAGCGCATATTGCGCAACTAGCCCGCTTCTTGTTAGCCGCTGGCCGGGAGATGATCAACCCACGGGAGCGATCATCATGGTTGATTACATCGGCGTCAGCGACATCCAGCGGCTCGTGCAGCGGCTCGGCGCCGGCGCATTCATGGAGCGCCTCGCCGGCGAGATCGAAGCGGACTACCGCCGCTGGAGCGAGTTCGAGAAATCCGCGCGGCTGGCGAGCCATTCCAAGGTCGGCGTGATCGAGCTGATGCCCACCAGCGATGGGCGCCTGTACAGCTTCAAGTACGTGAATGGCCATCCGAAAAATACCGCGGCGGGCCTGCTGACCGTGACCGCCTTCGGCGTGCTGGCCGACGTCGACACCGGTTATCCGCTGCTGCTGTCCGAGCTCACCGTGACCACCGCCCTGCGTACCGCGGCCATGTCGGCGCTGGCGGCGAAATGGCTGGCGCGCCGGGACAGCGCGGTGATGGCGCTGATCGGCAACGGTGCGCAGAGCGAATTCCAGGCGATCGCGTTCTGCCGGATGCTCGGCATCCGCGCACTCCGCCTGTACGATGTCGACGGCGCGGCCACCGCCAAGCTGGAACGGAACCTGCGCGCGCTGCCCGAGTTCGCCGCGGTCACGCTGGTGCGCTGCCGTTCGACCGCCGAGGCCTGCAAGGGCGCCGACATCGTCACCACCGTGACCGCCGACAAGAAGAACGCGGTCATCATGACGCCGCCGATGGTGTCTGCGGGAATGCATATCAACGCTGTTGGCGGTGACTGCCCCGGCAAGACCGAGCTGCACGGCGACATCCTGCGCATGCCCGGCGCGCGCGTGATCGTCGAGTACGAACCGCAGTCGCGCATCGAAGGCGAGATCCAGCAGCTGGAGCCGGAATTCCCGGTGACCGAATTCGCCGCGCTCCTGGGCGGTGCGGCCACGGGACGCAGCAGCGACGCCGACATCACCATCTTCGATTCGGTGGGCTTCGCGCTGCAGGACTATTCGGCGCTGCGCTTCCTGCACGCGCTGCTGCACGAGGAGCGCGGGAGCCATCGCAAGATCGACCTGGTGCCGCAGCTCGAGGATCCGAAGGACCTCTACGGCGGCACCATCGGCAGCGGCAAGCGGGCGCGCCTGCGCCTGACCGGCTGAAGCATGGGCGCCACCATCGGCCTGATCGGCGCGCCGACCGATATCGGCGCCGGCATGCGCGGCGCATCGATGGGCCCCGAGGCGCTGCGCGTGGCCGGCATCGGCTCGATGCTCGAGTCGCAGGGTCTGACCGTGCACGACCAGGGAAATCTCTCCGGTCCCGGCAATCCCTGGCTTCCCTCGCACGAGGGTTACCGCCACCTGGATGAAGTGGTGGCGTGGAACGAGCTCGTGCACGCGGCCGTGTACGCGCAACTGCGGGCGGCGCGCCTGCCGATCCTGCTGGGCGGCGACCATTCGCTCGCGATCGGCTCGATCAGCGCGGTGGCGCGCCACTGCCGCGGGCACCGCCGCCGGCTGCGGGTGCTGTGGCTCGATGCGCACGCCGATTTCAACACCAGCGTGCTCACGCCCAGCGGCAACATCCACGGCATGCCGGTCGCATGCCTGTGCGGGCGCGGCCCGCGCGCATTGCTCGAGATCGGCGGCGTGGTGCCCGCGATCGGCCCGGACATGATCCGGCAGATCGGGATCCGCAGCGTCGACCAGGGCGAGAAGCGGCTGGTGCACGAGGTCGGGCTGGAAGTGTTCGACATGCGTTACATCGACGAGGTGGGCATGCGCCACACCCTCGAGCAGGCGCTCACCGGCATCGACGCGGACACGCACCTGCACGTCAGCTTCGACGTCGATTTCCTCGATCCGGAGATCGCCCCGGGCGTGGGCACCACTGTGCCCGGTGGCCCCTCGTACCGCGAGGCGCAGCTTTGCATGGAGATGATCGCGGACACCGGGCGGCTGGCCTCGCTCGACATCATGGAGCTCAACCCCGCGCTCGACGTGCGCAACCGCACCGCCGAGGTGGCGGTCGACCTGGTGGCCTCGCTGTTCGGCAAGAGCACGCTGATGCGACGCGCCTAGCGCGCCGCGTGCCGGCGCCGGCCGAAGCGGGCGTTGCCTCGTGCCCCGAAGCTTGCGATGATGGCGCTGCGGCGCGCCGCTGCAAAACAATAACCGGGGCGGCCGCGCGGCCTGCCCGCTGGCAGTCGATGGGGGGTCCCGAGGCTTGGTATTCAATACGCTGACGTTCGCAGCGTTCTTCCTGATCGTCGTACTGGTGCACTCGCTGCCGCTCGGCTGGAAGGTACGCAAGCTCAACCTGCTGCTCGCGAGCTACCTGTTCTACGCCGCGTGGAACCCACCCTTCATCCTGCTGCTGTGGATTTCGACCGTGATCGACTGGTACGCCGCGCAGGGGCTGGTGCATGCGCAGCGCCCGGCGGCGCGGCGCGCATGGATGCTGTTGTCGGTGGTGGCCAACCTGGGCATGCTGCTGTATTTCAAGTACGGCACCTTCCTGCTGCACAACTTCACCGCGCTGGCCGCCGCCTTCGGCGTGCAGTACGCGCCGCCGCCGTTCGACATCGTGCTGCCGGTCGGCATCTCGTTCTACACCTTCGCGACGATGTCCTACACGCTCGATGTCTACCTGCGCCGTGCGCTGCCGGCGCGCAATTTCCTCGACTACGCGCTGTTCGTCACTTTCTTCCCGCACCTGGTGGCGGGCCCGATCATGCGGCCGACCGAGCTGGTGCCGCAGTTCGAGACGCCGCGCCGCGCGACGCTCCAGCAGTTGTGCTTCGGGCTCGGGCTGATGACGCTCGGGCTGTTCAACAAGGTGGTGCTGGCCGACACCTTCCTCGCCGGCGCCGCCGAGCGCGTGTTCGACGGCGGCAAGGCGCCCGGCTTCCTCGACGGCTGGTTTGGCACGCTGGCCTTCAGCGGCCAGATCTTCTGCGACTTCGCCGGCTACTCGACCACCGCGATCGGCGCGGCGATGTGCCTGGGCTTCGCGATGCCGGACAACTTCCGCTTTCCCTATGCCGCCGTCGGCTTCTCCGATTTCTGGCGACGCTGGCACATCACGCTGTCGGCGT
>JAGWPD010000343.1 GCA_028870705.1 Gammaproteobacteria bacterium | reverse complement strand
GGCGGCGGTCACGGCGGCCGCGCGGGCCGCGCCGCTGCCGCCGCGCGCGCCGCCCAGGTCTGCGGCCAGGAGCGCGCGCATGGCGGTCGCGGCATCGGCGCGCAACGCGAGCGAGGGCTGCAGGTTGCGACCGAGCTGCGCGGCATCGATGTCGATGCAGATCAGGTTCGGGTGCGCTGGCAATTCGGCCACGCCGTAGGCGTCGTAGTCGGTCTGGCCGAGCTCGGTGCCCACCGCAAGCACGACGTCGGCCTCCGCGATCAACACTCGCACTGCGGTCAGCGTTGGGCTGACCGATATGCCGAGCGGATGCCCCGGCGGCAACAGACCGCGCGCATTGATCGTCATCACCAGCGGCGCATCCAGCCGCTCGGCGAGCGCACGTAGCTCGGCGCCTGCGCCGAGCGCGCCACCGCCCGCCAGGATCAGCGGCGCGCGTGCCTCGCGCAGGCGGCGCGCGGCATCCGCCAGCGCAGCGGCCGGCGCCGCGGGCGAAGGCGGCACAGCGCTCGCCGTGGGCACAGGCAGTCCAGCGGCGTCCTGGGTCATCAGCTCGCGCGGTATCTCTATATATGCGGGCCTGGCACGGCCGCTGGCCAGCGCCGCGAACGCCTCGTCGATGGCACCGGGCAGGTCGCCCGCCGCGCGGATCCGGCGGCTGTAACCGGAGACGCGTGATGCAACGCCGAGCTGGTCCGGCATCTCATGCAGGTAGCCGCGGCCGGTGCCGATCTCGGCGCTCCGGTTCTCGCTCGCAATCACCAGCAGCGGGATCGAATCGCCGTAGGCCTGGCCCATCGCCGTGATGATGTTGGTCAGACCCGGCCCGGTGATCGTGAAGCAGACGCCAGGCCGCCGCGCGACGCGCGCGTAGCCATCGGCCATGAAGCCCAGCCCCTGCTCGTGGCGGCCGGTCACGTGGCGGATGCGGGATTTCGCCAGGCCTCGGTAGAGCTCGAGGTTGTGCACCCCGGGAATGCCGAACACGTGCTGCACGCCATGGACCTCGAGAGTCTCGACCAGGTAGCTCCCGAGCGTCTTCTTCATGGACTCGCCTGCGGAAATTCAGGCCGGCATCATACCGTGTAGCGCGTCGGATCGGCGACGCCGGCGGACCTGAACCCTTCGCGCCGCAGCCGGCAGGAATCGCAGCGTCCACAGGCGCGCCCGGCCTCGTCCGCCTGGTAGCAGGAGACCGTGAGCGCGTAATCAACGCCCAGGCGCAAACCCTCGCGGATGATGCGCTCCTTGCTCCAGTGCTGAAGCGGCGCGTGGATCCGGAGCGCTCCGCCCTCCACGCCCGCGCGCGTCGCAAGGCGCGCCAGCTGCCGGAAGGCGGCGATGAACTCCGGCCGGCAGTCCGGGTAGCCGGAATAGTCCACCGCATTCACGCCGATCACCAGGTGCCGGGCCCCGAGCACTTCGGCCCACGCCAGCGCGAGCGACAGCAGCACCGTGTTGCGCGCCGGCACATAGGTGACCGGGATGCCGCTGGTGGCGTGTTCCGGCACGGCAATGGCCGCATCGGTCAATGCCGAGCCGCCCAGCGCTCCCAGGTCGACGTGCATGACGCGGTGCTCATGCGCGCCGAGCGCGCGCGCCACGCGCGCGGCGGCGGCAAGCTCGCTGTGATGGCGCTGTCCGTAGGCGACCGAAAGCGCGTGGCACTGGTAGCCTTGCCCGCGCGCCCAGGCGAGGGCCGTGGCCGAATCGAGCCCGCCCGACAGCAGCACGACCGCGCGCTGCCCGGCGCCACCTTCAGCGGCCGCGCTCATCGCCCCACAGCAGCTTGTGGAGCTGCAGCTGGAAACGGACCGGCAAGCGGTCGGCGAGTATCCACTCGGCCAGCTCGCGTGGTTCGACCTGGCCGAAGGAAGGCGAGAACAGCACGCCGCAGCGCTGATCGAGCGCCTGTTCGGCCAGCAGCGCGCGGCTCCATTCGTAGTCGGAGCGCGAGGTGATGACGAACTTGATCTGATCCAGCGGGTTCAGGGTCTGCAGCTGCGGATAGAGATTGCGCGGCTCCTCGCCCGAGCCCGGCGTCTTCACGTCAACGACGCGGCTGACCCGGGCATCGATTCCGGCCACGATCAGCGCGCCGCTGGTCTCGAGCGAGACGCGGTACCCACGCTCGCATAACTCGTGCAGCAGCTGCACGCAGGCGCGCTGCGCCAGCGGCTCGCCACCGGTCACGCAGACGTCGCGGGCGCCAAATTCCGCCACGCGCTCGAGGATCTCGCCCAGCGTCCACCACTCGCCGCCGTGGAAGGCATAGGCGGTGTCGCAGTAATGGCAGCGCAGCGGGCAGCCGGTGAGGCGCACGAACACGGTCGGCATGCCGACGTACTGCGCCTCGCCCTGGAGCGAGTGGAAGATCTCGGTGATCTTCAGCCGGACTTCAGTGGTCAATGCCCTTCCGGCGGCAGTTTCTGCAGCCGTTCCTGCGCGAGCCGCGCCGCGTCACTCCCGCCGTAACGCTCGACGACCTGCTGCAAGGTCGCACGGGCGGCCACCAGGTGCTTCTGTTCGAACTGCGTGTAGCCCAGCTTGAGCAGGGCATCGGGCGCCTTGCGCGAGGTGGGCCAGCGCTCTCCGACCGTGCGGAAGGCCACGGCCGCATGCTCGTAGTCACGCGTGACGTAGTAGGCCTCGCCAATCCAGTACTGGGCGTTGTCGAGCAGCGTGCTCGACGGGTAGTTCGTCATCATCTCCTGGAAAGCGGCGATCGCCTCGGGGTAATTGCCGCCCTTGAGCTGCTCGAAGGCGGCGGCGTATGCGGCCTGATCGTCGGCCGGCGCGGCGCCCGCCGCGCCGCTATCCGCAGCGCCTCCGCCACCCGCGGCCGCAGCGGCGCCGGTTGCGGCCCCGATCGGCGCGTGCGCGCCGGATTCGAGCGCACTCAGGCGCCGGTCCAGGTCGGCGTACAGGTCGCGTTGCGACTTGCGCGCCGTGTCGCTGTCCCTGGCCAGCACTTCCACGCTGCCGCGCTGCTCGCGCAGCTGTGCCTCGAGCGCATCAATGCGCCGCGACATGTCGACCAGGCTCTGGTTGCTGACGACGCGCTCGACGCCGCCGAGCCGCGTATCGATGTCGTTCAGTCTGACCTGTACCGGGTCTACGGCCGGATTGCTCGCACAGGCGGCCAGCGCCAGGGCGGCCAGCATTGCGGGCAGCAGCGTCTTCATGGGCTCAATTGAGGTAGACGAATTCGACGCGGCGATTCTTGGCCCAGTCGGCTTCGGTATGTCCGCTCACCGCCGGGCGCTCCTCGCCGTAACTCACCGTTGCGACCTGCGCCTCGCCCACGCCCTGCAGCAACAGCGCGCGGCGCACCGCCTGCGCGCGCCGCTCGCCCAGCCCGATGTTGTACTCGGGCGATCCGCGCTCGTCCGTGTGTCCCTCGAGCCGGACGTGGATGCTGGCATTGGCGGCGATCGCGCGTGCATGCGCGGCTATGACCGCGACGAATTCGGGTCGGATCTCGGCGCTGTCGAAATCGAAGTACACCAGGCGGCTGACGCCGGCGGGCGCCGAGGCGCCGGCGCCGCCCGTACCGCCGACCGTACCGGCGTTGGCCGCGGCACTTTCGCCGGTAGCCGCAGACGACTGCGCGCCGGCCCCGGCGCTGCCGCCGACCGTGCTGGTGGCGGGCGGACTCTTCACCGCGCTCTTGCCCGCACAGCCCAGGGTTGCCAGCAGCGTCGCGCTGGCCAGGACAAGCAGGATTTTTCTGTACATCGGCTGATACTCCAGAGGCAATCAGGGGCTGTTGAACGGACCCCACACCGGCTCGCGCACGTCGCCGCGGTCCGACTTGAGCCGCTGCGACACCTGGCCATCGACGGCCACCGTCTCGAGCGTCCCGCGGCCGCCGCTGCTGCCGGCGTAGATCACCGTCATCCCGTTCGGCGCGAAGGCTGGCGATTCATCGAGACTGCCGCGCGTCAGCACGCGCATGCTGCCGCTGGCCAGATCCAGCACGCCGATACGATAGTCCGAACCCTCGCGCGTGACCAGCGCCAGCGAGCGTCCGTCGGGCGAGGGGCGCGGCCGCGCGTTGTAGGGTGAATCGAAGGTGATGCGCTGCACGCTCTGGTGTTGCGCCACATCCGTGCGATAGATCTGCGGGCCGCCGGAGCGGTCCGAGGTGAAATACAGGCTCGCACCGTCGGCGCTCCAGGCCGGCTCGGTGTCGATCGCCGGATCGTCCGTGATCCGTGTCAGCGCCTGCGTGGCCAGATCGAGCACGTAGATATCGAGATTGCCGCCGGAACCCGACAATGTGAGCGCCAGGCGCTTGCCGTCGGGCGACCACGCGGGCGCGCCATTGACCCCGGCGCGCGCCGAGACCCGCTGGCGCCTGCCGGTGCTCAGCTGCTGCACGATGATCGCCGACACGCCGTCTTCGAACGACACGTAGGCCAGCCACTGGCCATCGGCGGACCAGGCCGGCGACATGATCGGCTGGGGCGAATCGAGCACCACCTGCGCATTCTCGCCATCCGCATCGGCCACGATGAGCTGGAAGTGCTGCGCCGGCGGCGCGCCGTCAACGGCGACGTAGGCGATGCGCGTGGCGAAGGCGCCGCGCGCGCCCATGATCTTCTGGAACACGAAGTCGCTGAGCTGGTGCGCGGCCGCGCGCGGGTTGGCGGTGCCGGCCACCACATGCACGCTGCCGAGTGCCTGGCCGGTCAGCGTGTTGACGAGATCGCAGTCGATGGCCCTGTGGGTGGCATCGGCCGCGGACACCCGGCCGACCAGCACGTAGTCGGCGCCGTCGGCGTGCCAGTCCGCGGCAACGACCGCGCTGGCGCGGTCCGGGAGCGTATGCATGCCACGCCGCTCCATGGTACGGAACCGCCCGCTGCCGTCGAGATCATTCCGGACGACCGAGGCGTAATCGAAGCTGCCCGCCTCGCCAGCGGCGAGCGGCACGATGGCGATCGGGACCGGGTCGCTCACTCCCTTGGTGATGTCGATGCGCAATTCCGCCTGCGCGGCGCCGGCAAACGCCAATGCCGCCACCAACGCGGCAGCGCTCCTGGTCCGGTACGAGGCGACTTTGATCACGGCGCGGCGCTACCAGGGCCTGTTCACACTCAGGACGTCGATGCGGCCGTGCTTAGGTTTGCACAGGGCAAGGCGCGACGACCGACATGTACTTGATGTACATGAAGAAGGAGCAACGCCGCCCTGCGCAAAGCTAAGCCGGCCCGCCTGTAACGATGCGTCGCCGAAGAATTGGGCATGGGCGCAGGCACAAGCGGGGGTTGCGCTCAAAAGGCTTTCATACGGCGTTGCTCGGCGCTGACGTGGAATGACCACGCGGCGCGCCTCGCGCCTGGTCTGAAAGCCTTTTGAGCAGCAACGCATCGATGTCCTAAGTGTGAACAGGCCCTGGTAAACACAGCTGCATGGGTCCGGGTCTGCCTGGCGAGCGAGTCACGCAAGGCGACGGCTTGGCGGCGCCGTGCAACCGGGTCGCCGCCAGGTTAGTTGTTGAAGTCGAATCCACCCGCGCCGACAATCAACCCCGCAGCATCCATCGGGGCAGCAGCACCTCGCACCTCTGGGAGCCAACAAGAGAATAGATGTAATGGGGGTCAGCTCGGCCTGAAGGGCGAGTGGGCGGGCATGCCCATTCATGTCTATGGGCCAGACCCATTGAAGCTGCGTTGAATCATCTCGGGCTCCCGAGTTCGGACATTTACCTGAAGACTCAAGGAAGACCGTCGACCGCGGGGCAATAACGAATAGTCATTAGATGAGCAGCGTCAAAAATGCCTGCGACTATGCGTACCATGTCAAGCGTGGGCGGCTCTGTGAGTGACGGTTGTCTGGAGCAGATCGGCGTGGCGGCAGCGCAAGCGGCATCTATGCGGTTCATATTCGGCGTAGCCGGGTCACTCGCGCCTGTAACGCTGGCGCTGGCGGACACCCCATTGCCGGGCGACGCGGCGCTGGCGCCTTATCAGCCGCAGAGCCGGGTATCCGGCCTGATTCGGAACTTCGGGTTCGGTCTGGGCGGGGTACTCGAACTGTGGGAGAGAAGCTTCAGCAAATGTCATACTGGGATCCGGTTCGAGGACCACTTGCCGACCAGCGACGCCGCGATTCCGGCACTGGTGACCGGTGTCGCTGATCTGGCGCCCGACGACGGCGAAGCGACGCTGATAGAGACGCTGTCATTCTTCGATACTCATGGGTACCCAGTCACCGGCATCACGGTAGCTACGGGCGCTTACGATGTTGAGGGCAGATCCAGCGGCATTGTGGTTTTCGTGCACAAGGACAACCCGATCAGTCATCTATCCATCGAACAGCTCGACGGCATTTTCGGCGCCGAGCGCGACGCGGGCATGCGCGGCTTCGAATGGACGCCCTCAGGGGCGCGCGGTGCGGAGAGGAACATCCGCACCTGGGGCCAGCTGGGACTCACTGGTGAATGGACGCATACGCCGATCCAGATTTATGGGCACGCGCCGTCCGGGACAACGCGCTTTTTTAGGTGGAAAGCTCTGCAGAACGACGACAAGTGGAATCCGAACTTCCGCGAATACGTCGAAGCCGACAGCAAGATGATCGCGGCGGAGGACCGCACGACGCAGTGCCTGGGTGTGAAATCCATGCTCGCAAACGAGCTGTCGAACGATCGCTACGGTATTGCCTGGACGGTGATGCCGCAGGCAAAAGGGATTTCGGGCATCAAGCCGATCGCACTGTCGGCGCGGGCGGGTGGCCCCTATGTCATGCCTTCGAAAAGAAGAATCCAGGACTGCGGCTACCCGCTTACACGCAATATATACATCTTTGTCAATCGGCCACCATGCAAGTCGCTGGACCCGAGACTTCGGGACTTTCTGCGCTATGCCTTGAGCCGCGAAGCGCAGCAGATTGTCACCGCAAACGGGAACCATTTGCCGCTGACCGGTAAACTCGCCGCCGACCAATTGAAGAAGTTGAATTGACCGATTCTGCATCGAGCACACCGGAGAGAGCAATGCGCAAGTATCTGATTACGGCCATTGGGGTCGCTGCGGTGATTGCTGGCGCGCGCGTCCAGGCGGATGCCCACGCGCTGGCCGCCTCGCAGAAGTCCACCGAAGGTCTGGCGATGCAATCCGCGCGCGCGACGATGATGACCGAGCGCGGCCACAAGATCGCCTACACCAGCAAATTTGATCTGAGTGGGCTGCCGCCCTATGTACCGAAGCAGACCGTCCGCGGCACCCTGCGACTTTGGGGCAGCAACTATATTGTCGACGG
>JAGWPD010000342.1 GCA_028870705.1 Gammaproteobacteria bacterium | reverse complement strand
GCGGCGCGCGCCGGCGCCAGCGCGACAGGGTCCAGGGCATCAGGATCATGACCAGCCGGACGCGCCAGACATCGCGGGTCGGTGCGCCGCCGGTCAAGTGCCAGGGCTTGAGCGCATCGAGGCACTTCAGCAGCAGCAGTGCCAGCAGGCCCGGGCACGCGCTGTCGAGGAAGTCCTCGGTTGAATTACGCAGGTAGAGCGTCTCGTCGAGATCGACCAGCAGCGTGCCGCGGTACGCTGCAAGCTCGGCGAGCGCCGCCTCCGGCGTGCGCTGCCGTGATCCGCTGTCCGGCTCCATCAGAAGCTGTTGAGCACGGCGCCCAGCAATTGCGAATCGGCGGTGGCCAGCCGCCGCAACAGCTCCTTCATTGCGCCGTACGGCGTATGGGCGGCGCGGTTCACCACCAGCGCGCGGCCCGCCACCGTCGCGACCGCCAGGCCGTCCGCGTAGGCCGAGACCGGCGGAGTGTCGATGATCACGAAGTGATAGCCGCCGCTCCACTCATCGACCAGCTGGCGGAAAAAGCTGTCCGAGAGCAACTCGAGCGGATTGGGCGCGGTACCGCCCGCGGCCACCAGGTGCAGCTGCTCGAGGCCCTGCACCGCGTGCACATACGGGCTGGTGCGGCCAGCGATCGCCTGCGCCAGGCCGCGCTGCGGATCGGTGCCGTCGAACAGCTGATGCTGGCGCGGCCGGCGCATGTCGGCGTCGACCAGGATCGTGCTGCGGCCGAGCTGCGCGAACGCCACCGCGAGTTCGGCGGCCAGCTGCGAGCGGCCTTCGCCCGCGAGCGGCGAGACGATGGCGATGTTCACGGCGCGCTGCGCGCCATCGGCGAGCAGCATCAGCTCGGTGCGCAGCGCGCGCAGCTTTTCCGAGCGCGTGCCATAGGGATCGTGGACGATCATCAGGTCGCGGCCCGGTTGCACCTGGTGGCCGATGCGGCTCAGCATCCGGCGCGCGCGGCCCGAGACCTTGTGGATCGCCGCCTCGACGACACCCGGCTCGCCGCGGCT
This sequence comes from Gammaproteobacteria bacterium, assembly GCA_028870705.1. GTDB lineage: Bacteria > Pseudomonadota > Gammaproteobacteria > Steroidobacterales > Steroidobacteraceae > FEN-1191. The sequence goes on along the minus strand of JAGWPD010000342.1, from coordinate 2,554 downwards.
CGCCGGCCGCCGCGCCCAGGCGCGCGCATCCTCGAGGTCCAGGCTGGACACCAGGCCGAGCTGCAGCGCCGCTTCGCTGAAACTGCGACCGGAGGCCTGCATGTGCGAGGTGATCTGCTCGACGCCTTCGCTGGAGAGCTGGCAGTTGTCGATCAGGATCGCGCGCAGTTGCGATTCGTCCACGCCCAGGCTGTCGTCGGCACCCGTGGTGGTCATGGCCGTGCCGCCAGCGCCGGCGCGGCGTCGAATTCGGCCAGCACCGGCACGCCGAGGTCACGCTCCAGGTCATCGCGGCAGCGCACGCGCCGGTTCAGCACCAGCTCGTAGGCCATCGGCCCGAGCAGGCCGCACAGCAACGCTGCCAGCGCGGCGGCGATCAGCAGCTTGAGCTTCTTGGGGCGCTCGGCCTCGAGTGGCACCTGCGCGCGGCTCACCACGCTGACGTTGCTGTACTTCCCGCCGGCGGCAGCCATGATCTGGTCGTAGCCCTCGAGCGCGCGCTTGTACACGGTCTGCGCCGATTCCAGCTCGAGCAACAGCTTCGCGCCCTCGTCCTGGAAGCGGCGCACGGCCAGCACCTTGGCGCGCTGCGCGGCCACCGCCGTGGCCATCTTCTGCTCGAGCTGCTGCGCCGCCGTCAGTTCCGAGGCGCTGCCACGCGTGTAGGTGCCGATCTCGCTGTCGATCGATTTCTGTGTCGCCGCGATCTGCGACTGCAGTTCGATGACGCGCGGATGATTCGGCCCGAGCGTCGTGCGCGCCTGCGCCAGCTGCGCCTGCTGCAGCGCCAGCTGCGTCTTCAACCCCTGCACCAGGTTCGAGCCGATGACTTCGTTGCTGACGGCCTGGTTGCCGCCCTGCTTGACCTCGGCGTTGCGGCGCGCGTTCTGCGCTTCCTGGTAACGCTGCTCGAGGCTGGTCAGCAGCGCTTCCTCGGTATCGGCATTGCCGGCCTGCAGTTCGGTGATCCCGGCGTGCTGGCGGAAGGCCGTGACCCTGTCCTGCGCGGCCGTGACCTTGCTCTTCAGGTCGGCAAGCTGCGCGGAGTAGCGCTGCGCACGGTCGGTGGCCGGATCGTTGACGCGCGTGAGCTGCTGCGCCAGGTAGACGTCGGCGAGCGCATTGGCGATCTGCGCGGCCTTGGTCGCGTCTTCCGACGCGGCGTTGATGTAGATCAGCTGGCTGCCGTACTTGCCCTGCTCGATGGTCAGATTCTTGACCAGGTTGTCCTTGACCCAGTCACGCAGCTTGTCCGGGCGATCATGGAACCCGCTGCTGAATTCGCGGTCCTGCGTCAGCTTCAGCTGGTCGACCACCGGCAGCAGCACTTCCGCGCTCTGCATGATCTCGATCTGCGTCGAGATGTAGCTGCCCAGCAGGCCGATCGGGAATTCCTTGCCACCCATTGGATCGTTGACTTCGTAATTCATCATCAGCGCGGTGGTCGCCACGTAGGTCTTTGGCAGCAGCCTGATGATCACCGCGGCGACCAGCAGCAGCCCGGCGGCGATCAGCAGTGACTTCCTGCGATAGGCGCGCACGATCGCGAAGATCTGCGCCAGCGTCAGGCCGGGGTGCGCGTACTGCTGCGGGATCATCGGCACGGGCGCCGCTCCCTTGCGTTCTCCGGCCCGCAACATCGGCAGGTTGCGGCGGCTCAAAAGATGCTCTCTTTGACGCGCAGCACGTCGTTGGCATGGACCGGCTCGTCCGGCTTGGCGCTGAAGGTCTGTTCACGCCCATCGGGACCCTTGCGCCTGATCTCGACGCGCTTGCGGCTGCCGCGCGCCGTCACGCCGCCGGCCCGCGCGATCGCCTGCGTGACCGTCATCCCCGGCTCGATCCGGTACATGTTGGGAGCGTTGACCTCGCCGAAGATGTAGAACTGCTCGGCGCGCGGCACGAATACGGAATCGCCGCCCTGCAGCACCTGTGTCGGCATCGAGCGCTGCGCGTCGGTCAGTCCCTTGAGATTGACCGCAATCCGCTCGATCTGGCCGTTCTTGTCCGGGCGCAGCAGATAGACGACGTCGGCCGCGGTCTCCTTGGCGCCGCCGGCCTGCGCCAGCACGTCGAAGATCGTTTCGTTGGATTCGATCGCGTAGCGGCCCGGGGTGCCCACTTCGCCCAGCACTGAAACCCGCTGGCTGCGCGATTGCGTGACCGTGATCGTCACGTGCGGATCGACCAGGAACTTGCCGTCGCGGAAGGCCGCTTCGATCTTGCGCGCCGCCTCGGCGGGCGACAGCCCACCGACCTGCACGGCGCCGGCCAAGGGCACCGGGACCGTGCCGTCATCCGATATATAAACTGTCGAGCTCATGTCCGGCTGGCCGTAGACCTGGATGGCGACGCTGTCGCCCGGACCCAGCTGCAGGATCCGTGGCGCGCCGGGGCCAGCAGGGGTGGCAGTGGCTTCCACAGCAACGGGCGGGCTCGCGTTGGGTTCATCAGCCACGGCTGCGGCACCCCAGGCGCAGGCGCATAGCAGCGCCAGTGAGCTCCTCCTCATAAATCTCAACGAAATCAACAAATTATATTCTCCAGACTGGGC
>JAGWPD010000341.1 GCA_028870705.1 Gammaproteobacteria bacterium | reverse complement strand
GGCGGCGCGATCGGCGGCGGCAGCGCCGGCGGCTGCGGCTGCGTCGCCGACTGGGCCGCAACCTGCGCCTCGAGCTGCGCGACGCGCGATTCGAGCTGGTCGATCTTCGCCTGGTAGTCGGTTTTCAGCGCATCGAGCTGCGCGCGCAGCGCGCCGAGCTCATCCGCCGGCGCCGCCCGCGCCGGCGCAACGACCAGCAGCATGAGGACGGCAACGGCACGCAATGCGTGCAGACGATGAAATGGACACATGACAGCACCCCGACAGTTGCAGCGGCACGGCCGGGCGCCATGCGCCCGGTCCCTTACACGAACGCTGCGGGTGCGGGCGGTGCGCGCGAGCGGTAGGCGGTGCAGGCCGCGACCGCACGGATGCCGGCCGCCAGGGTCGCCGCGATCGCCGGCGGCTCGACCACCGCGGCAATCGTCGGGTAGGAATCGCCGCTGACCGCGGCCAGGAGCGGTGCGAACGCACTGCACTCCACGCACGGCGCCGGATGCCCGCGGCGCTCCACGGTATCGGGCTGCTTCGCCAGGTGCGTGTAGGCGTGGGCCTGAGCGCCGAACTGCGCGACCAGCATGATCAGCGCAAGGAACGTGGACAGGCTGGCGTGCCGCCGGGATCGCATGGCGCTAATCTACCATTTTGTTCAGCACGGCGGAGGCCGGTCCAGCAGCCCGACATAGGCCCGCTGCGCCGCGACCCGCGCCAGCCAGGCGCGCAGCTGCGGGTAGGGCTCCAGCTCGAGCCCGCCGTCCCCGGCCACGTGCGTATAGGCGTACAGCGCGATGTCCGCGATGCCGTAGCGCCCGTCGACGAAGAAGCTGCGCGATTGCAGGTGCTGCTCCATCACTGCGAGCGCCGCGCGGCCACGGACCAGCCGCTGCGGCAACTCGCCGCGGCGCGGGTCGTCGGCGGGCAGGTGGCGCACGATGAACCGCGGCGTCGCGACGTAGGGCTCGTGGCTGTACTGCTCGAAGAACATCCATTGCAGCACCTGCGCGCGCGCGTAACGATCCTCCGGCAGGAACGGCGTGCCTTCCGCGAAGTACCACAGGATCGCGTCCGACTGCGCGAGCAGGCGGCCATCGTCGAGCCGCACGGTCGGGATGCGCCCGTCCGGGTTCATCGCCAGGAATTCCGGCGTGCGCGTCTCGCCGCGCATGATGTCGACCTCCACGTAGCGGAACGGGATGTGCAGCTGTGTCAGCAACAGCCGCACCTTGTAGCCATTGCCGGAATCGAGGTAGTCGTAGAGAGTGATCAATCAGGCCTCCACGGGCGCGTCGTCGCGCGCACCCCACTCCGCCCAGGATCCGTCGTAGAGCGCGCCTTCCGGCAGGCCCGCGACCGCGAGCCCCAGGTTCAGCACGGCCGCGGTCAGTCCCGAACCGCAGCTGGTGATGACCGCGCTGTGTCCGTCCACGCCGGCCGCGGCGAAACGCGCGCGCAACGCCGCCGGCGGCAGCAGCTGCTGCCGCGGTGTCAGCAGTTCGCCAAACGGCAGGCTGTGCGCGCCCGGCACGTGGCCGCCGCGCAATCCCGGCCGCGGCTCGGGTGCGCGCGCGTGGAAGCGATCCGCCGAGCGCGCATCGAGCACCAGCTCGCGCCGCGTGCGCAGGTTGTCGCGCAGATCGCCGAACCCGCGCAGCAG
>JAGWPD010000340.1 GCA_028870705.1 Gammaproteobacteria bacterium | reverse complement strand
GGCGAGCGCCGCCGCCACGCCGGTGGCTCCGGCGGCGCGCGCCGCATTGATCGCGCGCGCCAGCTCCTGCAGCGCCGCGAAGGCCTCTGGGGTGTTGATGTCGTCGTCCAGCGCCCCGGCAAAGCGCGCGGCCGCGGTGCGCGCGGCATCGGGAGACGCTGCGCCCGGCGCTGCGAGCCCGCGCAGCGCCGTATACAGCCGCGTCAGCGCGGCGTCCGCCTGTTCGAGTTGCGCGGTGGCGAAATTGATCGGCCCGCGATAGTGGCTGGCGAGCAGGAAGGCGCGCATCACCTCCGGATGGCGCAGCCGCGGCAGCACCTCGCGCAGCGTGAAGAAATTGCCGAGCGACTTCGACATCTTGACGCTGTCGACGTTGACGAAGCCGTTGTGCATCCACAGGTTCACGAAAGCACGCCCGGCGCCGCAGGACTGGGCGATCTCGTTTTCATGGTGCGGGAACTTGAGGTCCATGCCGCCACCGTGGATATCGAAATGGTCGCCGAGCAGCGCCCCGGACATCGCCGAGCACTCGATGTGCCAGCCAGGGCGGCCCGCGCCCCACGGCGAATCCCAGGCGGGCTCGCCCGGCTTGGCGCGCTTCCACAGCACGAAGTCGAGCGGGTCGCGCTTGGCGGCGTCGACATCGACGCGCGCGCCGGCGCGCAGGTCCTCGAGCCGCTTGCCCGACAGCCGCCCGTAGCCGGGGAACTTCGCGACCGCGTAGCAGACATCGCCGTCGCCGGCGACATAGGCGAGCTCGCGCCGCATCAGCTCCTCGATCAGGGCGATGATCCCGGGCAGGTGCTGGGTGGCGCGCGGCTCGTGATCCGGCCGCTCGCAGCCGAGCGCCGCGCAGTCCTCGTCCATTGCCCGGATGAAGCGCGCGGTGAGCGCGCCGATGTCCTCGCGGTTCTCGGCCGCGCGCTGGATGATCTTGTCGTCGATGTCGGTGATGTTGCGCACGTAGGTCACCTCGTACCCGCGGTAGCGCAGGTAGCGCCGCACCACGTCGAACACCACCAGGAAGCGCGCATGGCCGATGTGGCAGTAGTCGTAGACGGTCACGCCACACACGTACATGCCGACCCGGCCCGGGCGGATCGGCGTGAAGAGTTCCTTGGCGCCGGTGAGCGAGTTGTGGATCTTAAGCAAACGCGCGATTCCCCGAGGCAGGCCCTGCTCAACGTGTCCAGGCCGCGAGCCGCTCACGCACCAGCGCGGGCGCCATCGCGCGCAGGAGCGGCGCGAGTTCCGGACCGTGCAGGCGCCCGGTGAGCGCCGCACGGAGCGGCGCGAAGAACGCCACGCCCTGGCGGCCGCTGGCCGCGCGCAGCGCAGTCAGGTCGGCATTGTCGGTCGCGGCCGCGGCCAGGGCACGGAAAAATTCGGCGCCGGCAGCCTCGGCCGCTGCCCGGGCAGCGCTTTCCCAGCGCAACTCGCCGCCGAACACCACCGGCAGCCATTCACTGATTTCGCCCGCGGTGACGATATTGGGCAGGAGCGCCGCCACTGCCGCGGCACGCTGCGCCGGCGCCGCTGCCGCGGGCAGGAAGCCCGCGAGCCAGGCCTGCGCGGCTTCGGGGGCGAGCGAACGCACCCACAACGACTGCCAGTGGCGCAGCTGCACCGGATCAAGATGAGCGCTGGCCCGCTGCAGGCGGCCAGGGTCGAAGCGTGCAGCCATCTCCTCGAGGCTGAGGCTGGCGTGGTCCGCGCAGGAATGGCCAAGCCTGAAGAGCAGGTTGCAGATTGCGAGCGCGCCGTAGCCCGCCGCGCGCAGTTCGCGCGCCGACTGCGCGCCGTTGCGTTTCGAGAGCGGCGTGCCATCGCCGCCGGTGAGCAGCGGCAGATGCCCGTAGCGCGGCGCGGACAGGCCCAGCGCCTCGAGCACCAGCAGCTGTCGCGGCGTGTTGGCGAGATGATCCTCGCCACGCAGCACCTGCGTGACCCGCATGAGCGAATCGTCCACCGCGTTCGCGAAAAAGAACGCCGGAGTGCCGTCGTCGCGGCGGATCACGAAATCGCCGATCAGCGCCGTGTCGAACTGCTGCGGACCATGCACCAGGTCATCGAACCGCAGCAGGCGGTCCGCGCCGATGCGAAAGCGCAGCGCCGGGCGCGCACCCGCGGCCGCGCGCGCCGCGCGCGCAGCCCCATCGAGCCGTGCGCAGGTGCCGGCATAGCGCGGCGGACGTCCCGCGGCCAGCTGCGCGCGGCGGCTCAGCTCCAGTTCGGCGCTGCTGCAGTAGCAGGGGTAGGCCCGCTCCTCGGCCTCGAGTCGGCCCAACAGCGGCGTGTAGATCCCGCCGCGCTCGGATTGCCGGTATGGCCCGTGCCCGGCATCGCGCCCCGGACCCTCGTCCCAGTCCAGCCCCAGCCATCCGAGATCTTCCTCCAGCGCCTGCACGTGGGTCGCCCTCGTGCGGGCGGCGTCGGTATCCTCGATGCGCAGCAGGAAACGCCCACCCGAGCGCCGCGCCAGCAGCAGGTTGAACAGCGCCGTGCGCACGTTGCCCAGGTGCAGTTCGCCCGTGGGGCTAGGCGCGAAACGGGTTACGACGGGGGCTGGGTTCATCCCTACAATGGTACGGTATGGACACGCTTTTCGTATCCGATCTGCACCTCGATGCCGCCCTGCCGGCGGCGATCGAGCAGTTCGAAGCCTTTGCGCTCGGACCGGCGCGCGGCGCCGCGGCGGTTTACGTACTCGGCGACCTGTTCGAGAGCTGGGTCGGCGATGACGACGACGATGCGGCGCGTGCGCGGGTCTGCGCCGCGCTGCGCGCGCTGGCCGCCTCGGGCGTGGCCTGCTATGCCTGCCACGGCAACCGCGATTTCCTGCTGGCCGCGCAATTCGAGCGGCGCAGCGGCTGCCGCCTCATCGGCGATCCGACCGTCATCGACCTGTACGGGGAGCGGGTACTGCTCGCCCACGGCGACCTGCTGTGCACGGGCGATCGGGACTACCAGCGGCTGCGCAGCGTCGTGCGCGCGCCTGCCTGGCAGCGGCGCTTCCTGCGCCTGCCGCTCGCCACGCGGCGGCTGCTCGCAGATACGGCGCGCGCGGGGAGCCGCACGCATACCGGCATGGCCGCCCCCGAGATCATGGATGTGAGCGAACCGGCCGTCATCGCGGCGTTCCGCGCCGCCGGCGTGCGCCGGCTGATCCACGGCCACACGCACCGACCAGGCGTGCACGCCTACACCTTGGATGGCGCGAGCGCGCAGCGTTACGTGCTCGGCGCCTGGTACGAACACGGCAGCGTGCTGCGCTGCTCGCCCGGGCGCTACCAGCTGCAGACACTGCCGGGCTGAGCGGCGTTCAGGCCCGTGGCGGCGCTGCAGCCGCGAGCGACGCCAGCTTCACGCGCGGTTGGCTTCCGCAAGCCACAGGGCGCGCGCCGCGGAGATCGCCGCCGCGGTCGCCGCGGCATCGGGATAGCGATCCGCGGGTTCCTTCGCGAGCAGCCGATCCATCAGCGGCTGCAGCAGCGCGAGCCGTGGATCGAGGCGCGGAATCGGCGTATTGCGGTGCATGTACAGCACGGTCATTGGATTGTCGGCGCGGTACGGCTTCTCGCCGGTCAGCAGCTCGAACAGCACCACGCCGAGGCTGTAGAGGTCGCTGCGGGCATCGAGCCGCTGGCCGTGGCCCTGCTCCGGACTCATGTAATGCGGCGTGCCGAAGATCAGCCCCTTGTCGGTCAGTTCCATCTGGAGCGCGGCCTGCTTGGCCATGCCGAAGTCGATCAGCGCCAGCTGTTCCGCGCTCCGCAGCATCACATTGCCGGGCTTGAGGTCGCGGTGCAGGATCCCGGCTTCATGGATCGCGCCCAGCACCTCGGCGAGCTGCGCGGCGTAATGGAGCGACTCCGCCGGCGACAAACCGGCCTTCATGCGCCGCCGCAGGTCGCCGAGCGGAAAGTATTCCATCGCCAGGTAGGCATGGTCATCGGCGATGCCCAGTTCGTGCAGGTGCACGATGTTGGGATGGCGGATGCGCTCGGCGATCTCGTATTCCTGCAGGAAGCGCTCGAACGACTGGTCGATGCCCGAGTCGTCCCGCTGCGAGGGCGTCACCTTGAGCACCACCAGCCCCTCGGCCTTCTCGCTCTCGGCGATGTACAGCTGCGAGACCGAGCCGCGCGCGAGCAGGCGCGCGCGCCGGTAGCCGGGTATGTGCGCATCGCCGAAGCGGTGCGATTCGCGCGCGGCGTCCGATACCCGCCACTCCGCCATGGCCTGGCGGTGCCGGTGGCTGGCGGCCTCGATCGCATCGAGCAGCGCGGCATGCGCGAAGCGCTGCTTGCTGACGACCGCAAAGGCGCCCCAGCCGGCGGCGGCTTCGCGCGCGCGCGCATCCTCACGATCCAGCATGAACACCACGGGCGCGAAACCGGCGCGGTTCGCCAGGTCGCGCAGCCACTCCATGCCGTCCCCGCCCGCCCAGGACTGCGCCAGCAGCACCGCGTCGAAACCCTGCGCGAGGAATTCGGGTGGAATCGCGCCGCGTTCGAGCGGCGGATAGGCCACCAGTTCGACCGCCGGCCAGCGGCAGCTGGCGTGATGGCGGATCAGCGCCTGGACGCGCGGCTCCTGTTCAATCGCCAGCAGGCGCATGCCACTTCAGGCCCAGGACCAGGATCTGCGGCGTGACCGCGCCGCTGGCGCCGTGGCCCGACAGGTTGACGAGGTCGCCGGCACTGGCCAGCAACTCCGCGCAGTTGCCGAGCCGCATTTCGGTCTCCGGGTCGAACCCCGCCACGCTCATGCGCGCGCAGGACTCGCCGTCGATCAGCGCCCCGCTGTCGCCGCCACCCGCATCGACCGGCGCCGCCAGCACCAGCAGCGGATCGCGGCCCGCAACCATCCCGGCAACCGCGGCGGCGAATTCGAGTGAGGGCTGCCCTGCCAAGGCTGGCCAGGCCGCATACCAGGCCTGCAGCCCGGCGGGACCCATTTCCAATGCATGCGCAACCCGCACCGCGGCGGCCGCTGGCTCATCGGCCAGGAGTCCGCGCCAATGCATGCCCAGACCCTGCCCGTCGGCAGCGGCGCGCAGGACCTGTGGCCAGGCATCCATGCCGGGGGCGGAGATGGCGGCGGCCAGGCTCTCGAGCAGCAGCGCGCGCGCGCGCTGCATGCCGCCACCACCGGACCGGGATTGCGCCCGCATGGCGCCGGCAGGCTCTAGCTGCCGCTGACGACGCGGAGCGAGCCGTGCGTGAGTGCACGGCGCCGGGAACGTGCGGCGTCGGAGCGATCGTGCTGGAGCTGCGCCAGGTATTCGGGCGTGACATCGCCCGTCACGTACTCGCCCGAGAAACATGAGGTGTCGAATTCGCTGATCTTGGCGTTGTCGTGCTGGCAGGCGGCCACCAGATCGCCCAGGTCCTGGTAGACGAGCCAGTCCGCGCCGATCAGGCGCGCGACTTCGGCTTCGCTGCGGCCCGCCGCGACCAGCTCGCTGGCCGCCGGCATGTCGATGCCATAGACGTTGGGATAGCGGACCGGCGGCGCGGCGGAGGCGAAATAGACCTTGCGCGCGCCCGCTTCCCGCGCCAGCTCGATGATCTGCGCCGAAGTCGTGCCGCGAACGATCGAGTCATCGACCAGCAGCACGTTCTTGCCGCGGAATTCCAGGTCGATCGCGTTGAGCTTGCGGCGCACCGACTTCTCGCGCATTTCCTGGCCGGGCATGATGAAGGTGCGGCCGATGTAGCGGTTCTTGTTGAATCCCTCGCGGTACTTGATGCGCAGCTTCTGCGCCATCTGCAGCGCGCTGGTGCGGCTGGTGTCGGGGATCGGGATCACCACGTCGATGTCGTGGCCGGGATGTTCGCGGCGGATCTTGTCGGCGAGCTTCTCGCCCATGCGCATGCGGGCACGGTAGACCGAGATGTTGTCGATGATCGAATCGGGCCGCGCGAAATACACGTACTCGAAGATGCACGGCGTGTGCCGCACCGTGGCCACGCATTGCTGAGAATGGAGCCGGCCCTGCTCGTCGATGAATACCGCCTCACCCGGCGCCACGTCGCGCACCAGCTTGAACGAGAGCATGTCGAGCGCGACATTCTCGGAGGCCAGCATGTATTCGGTACCGCGGGCGGTGCGCCGCTCGCCCAGCACCAGCGGCCGGATGCCGTGCGGATCGCGGAAACCGAGCACGCCATGGCCAATGACCATCACCACGACCGCATAGCCGCCGCGGCAGCGGCGGTAGACAGCGCTGGTGGCGGCGAAGATGTCGGCCGGCGTCACGCGCGGAGTGCCGACCCGCTGCAGCTCCGAGGCCAGCACGTTCAGCAGCACCTCGGAGTCGGACTCGCTGTTCAGGTGCCGGCGCTCTTCGCGCGTCAGCACTTCGGCCAGCTCCGCGGCATTGGTCAGGTTGCCGTTGTGCGCCAGGCAGATGCCGTACGGGGCATTGACGTAGAAGGGCTGGGCTTCCGCCGCGCTGTCGCAGCCGGCCGTCGGATAGCGGACGTGGCCGATGCCGACGTGGCCGCGCAGCTCGAGCATGTGATGCTGCTGGAACACATCGCGCACCAGGCCCGCACCCTTGCGCACGCACAGTTCGCCGGCGTCGGCCGTCATGATGCCCGCGGAATCCTGGCCGCGATGTTGCAGCACGGTCAACGCATCATAGATGCGCTGATTGACCGGGCCGGTGCCGACGATGCCGACGATGCCACACATGGATGCGCGTACCTCCGGTGGGCCGATGATGCCTAGGCCGTCATCGACGAGGCGCGAATCTTACGCTCTCCGACCAGGCCGCGCAGCACATTACCGGCCTGCTCGGCATAGGGCACCAGCGTCGACTCGCGATACCAGCGCTCCTCGTCCAGCCGCACGGCGTGGCAGAGCATGGCAAGGACGCCGAGCACCACCGCGCCACGCGCGAGGCCGAAGACCAGTCCCAGCAGCCGATCGAGGCTGTTGAAGATCGACAGCCGCACGAAATAGGAAACGATCGCGCCGACGCCCGCGCCAACCAGCAGCACGAGCACGAAGATGATCGCGCGGGCGGCCCAGGGACGCACCGCCGGATCGCTCAGCGCCCCGCCGAGGTGCGGCCCGAGCGTGTCTGCGAATTCCCAAGCGAGCCACACGGCCGCGACCCAGGTGATCGCCGAGATCACCTCGCGCAGCAGCCCCCGCACCAGGCCGACGATGCAGGATGCAAGCAGCGCCGCGATGATCGCGTAATCTGTCCAATTCATATGTGGGCGGGGCCGGCTGATTGCAACTGCGCAACGTCGCGCATTCTACCAGTACCGTCGCCGCCGCGGCCCTGCACAGGTCTCATGGCGCCGCGTTGACGATCGGCTTGAGGCCCCGGGCCTGCATTTTCTGCTTCAAAGCGAGCGCCGCCGCACGCTCCGGGAGCG
>JAGWPD010000339.1 GCA_028870705.1 Gammaproteobacteria bacterium | reverse complement strand
CTGCTCCTGTTCCATGTAGTCCATGATCGCCGCGCCGTCGTGCACCTCGCCGATCTTGTGCGAGACGCCGGTGTAGAACAGGATGCGCTCGGTCGTGGTGGTCTTCCCGGCGTCAATGTGCGCCGAGATGCCGATATTCCGATAACGCTCGATTGGCGTTACGCGTGCCACGACCGCTGCCCCCGTCTACCAACGGTAGTGCGCGAAGGCCTTGTTGGCCTCCGCCATGCGATGCGTGTCTTCGCGCTTGCGCACGGCATTGCCACGGTTCTCGGCGGCATCCAGCAGCTCGTGCGCGAGCCGGTGCGCCATGGACTTCTCGCTGCGCGCGCGCGCGGCCTCGATCACCCAGCGCATCGCCAGCGCCTGGCGGCGGCTGGCGCGCACTTCGATCGGCACCTGGTAGGTGGCGCCGCCGACGCGGCGGGACTTGACCTCGACCATCGGCTTGACGTTCTCGAGCGCGGTCGAGAGCACTTCGAGTGCCTCGGATCCGCCGCGCCCGGTCTTCTCGGTGATGCGCTCGAGCGCGCCGTAAATGATGCGTTCCGCGGCATTCTTCTTGCCGCTTTCCATCACGACGTTCATGAACTTCGCGAGCATATCGCTCTTGAATTTGGGATCCGGCAGGATCGTGCGGCTGGGCGCTGCGGCGCGACGCGACATGGCTTGATACCTCGTTATTTCTTCGGGCGCTTGGCGCCATATTTGGAGCGGCTCTGCCGGCGATTGCCGACGCCCGCGCAGTCGAGCGTGCCGCGCACCGTGTGGTAGCGCACGCCCGGCAGATCCTTGACGCGGCCACCGCGGATGAGCACCACCGAGTGCTCCTGCAGGTTGTGGCCTTCGCCACCGATATAGCTGGTGACTTCGTAGCCGTTGGTCAGGCGCACGCGCGCCACCTTGCGCAGCGCCGAATTCGGCTTCTTCGGCGTGGTGGTGTACACGCGGGTACACACGCCGCGCTTCTGTGGGGAAGCACCCAGCGCCGGAACCTTGGTCTTCTCCGGCGGAATGCGCCGCGGCTGGCGGATAAGTTGACCCGTTGTGGCCATGAAAACTCCAGTCAAATCAGACTTTTACAACTGACAAGAAGCGTCGGGCCGCCCTTTCAGGCGGCCCGGCGCTGCAAACACGGTTTTTGCGGGCCGGCGAGCCTCTGGCCGGCCCAACAAAGGCCGGCGATTCTAGGTAGCGGGGGGTCTCAAGTCAACGCCTTGTTGCCATGCAATATCGAGCCTGGCAAGGGCTGCTGGGGCTTGGTTCAGGTCCCGGGCTTCGGCCCCGCGAGATCCTTAAGCAGCATGTACCAGAACCTCAGCCCCTCGTAGAAGGAGGCGACCGGCTCGCGCTCGTTGAGCCCGTGGGCAAAGTAGTCGCTCGGCTTGATGAACGACTCGAACGTGCCATAGGTGGGAATGCCGGCGGCGCGCGTCAGGATGTTCTCGCTGGCCCCGGAATCCTGCCGCGGCACGATCGGAATGCCCGGGTGCAAGGCGTGGACCGTGCGCGTCACGGCGTCCCAGACATCCGGCCGCAGCGGTGAAGCATCGCTCCAGAACGGCTCGCCGATCATTCTGACCTCGACTCCGGCCGGCACGATCTCCTGGAGCGTCTGCCTCACGGCAGCGGGATCGATGCCCGGGAAAATGCGGCAGTTGACGTTCACGGTCGCCGATTCGGGCAAGGCATTTTCGGCGTGGCCGCCACGCAGCATGGTCGGGATGCAGGTCGTGCGCAGCATGCCCACGTAGTGCGGGTCCTGCGACAGGAACTGCGCCGCCGCGGCGTCATGCGGGTCGGAGGCGAATTTCCGCATCGCCTCGCCGAGCGGGCCCGGCGCGAGCGCGGCGCTGCCGGCGAAGAAGGCGCGCGTGGTTTCGTTCGACATGACCGGGAACTGGTATCCCTGCAGCTTCCCCAGCGCCGCGGCGAGCTCGTAGATCGCATTGTCGGCACGCGGCTCGGCGCTGTGGCCGCCCGGGTTGCGCACCGTCAGCTCGTAGTTGGCGTAGGTCTTCTCGGCGGTTTCTACCCCGTAGATCATCGCCCGGCCGGTGGCTTCGTCGAGGTCGGCCGATCCGGCATCCGGATTGAGCGCGAATTCCGCGTCCACGAGCTCGCGATGGTTCGAGATCACATCGCGGGCGGTATCCATCGTGGTCTCTTCATCGCCCGTCAGCAGCAGCACCAGATCGCGCCGCGGCACGACGCCCTCCGCCTTGAAGCGCAGCAGCGTTGCGACCAGGCAAGTGAGGCTTTCCTTGATGTCGAAGGTGCCGCGGCCGTAGAAGAAGCCGTTCTCCTCGGTGAGCGTGAACGGGTCGCGCTGCCAGTCCTCGCGCCTGGCGGTCACGACATCCATGTGCGAGAGCAACAGGATCGGCTTGCCGCCGGTGCCATCGCCGCGATAACGCACCACCAGCGAAGCGGTCTCGCCCAGCGGCAGCATGTGGATGTCGGCGGCGGGGAACCCGGCCGCGCGGAATTGCCCGGCGAGGTACTCGGCCATCGCCGGCACCTGGCCCAGGCCGACCGAGGTCCTGTAGGCGATCACGCGCGCGAAGATCTCGCGGGCGCGCAGTTCCTCCGGCGTGCGGATCACTGCCGCGGCGCTCGCCGCCTGCGCCAGCCACGCGCACGCGAGCAGCGCGCAGGCCATCCGTACGAACCGGTGCATCATCGAAACCTCAGGGTTGGGTGATGATACGCCCGGCGGCCATCACGAAGCTCACCCGCCGCATCGCGCCGATGTCGGTGAGCGGATCGGCGTCCACGGACGCACTCTCAAGGATATTGATGTTCGACCACGCCACGCACGGGGTGCGTGTCGTACACCAGCACGATCGACTGGATGTGCCCGGTCGCGGGGTCGAAGTTGAACACGTCAGCGCAGTCGAACGACACGCGCGAACCATCCTTGAGCCGCCAGTCATAGTTGTAATAGGCCACCGCGCGCAGGTGGCCCTCGGCGCTCACCAGCACGTCGTGCACCGTGAGCCGCGTGCCGCTCGACGAGTCCGCCACCTTCTTGATGAACTGCCGCACCGGCATGCGTCCGAGGAAGGGCGACTGGACCCAGCCGTCCGGGATGAACAGCGCCGCCGCCTTGTTGGCATCGCCAGCCTCGAGCGCCTTCAGATAGTTGTGCACCAGGTTCTGCATGGGCCTCTCCCCTGTAGCATGCGCCCGGACATGATAGTGCGCGGTGGGCCGCTTGGCTAACGCCCCGGATCACCGACCGCCGCGGTCGATGGCCCGCGCAAGCCGGTAAGCCGCATCGAGCAGCGGCAGCGCCAGGCCAAGCCCGGCGGCCTTGCGGGCGGCATATCCCAGAGTTTCCTCGACTTCGAGCGGCCGGCCGGCCTGCAGGTCCTGGAGCGTCGACATGCGGTGGCGGGGAGCGCCGAGCCGCAGCTGCTCCCCCAGCGCCTGGATCGCGCCCGCGGCCTCGGCCTCGCCGCCGCCGCCGCCGCCGCCGCCGCACAGGCTGGCCACCGGCAGCATCGACTGGTCGGTAAGCCTCACCCCGCTCGCCCGCGCCAAGGCGCCCACCTCCCGCACCAGCCGCAGCGCCAGCAGCGCCGCATCCGGATCGCACAGGTATTTCCAGGTCTCGACGCGCACGGTGATCGACAGCAGCATCAGCGGCGCCCACGAGGCGAACTTCGCCCATTCGAGGCTGGTGATATCCGCGACCGCGCTGGCGCGCACGCCCGTGGCATCGATGGTCTGCGCGATCGCCCGGGCCCGCCCGCTCAATTCGCCCGAGGGCTCGCCCACGCACAGCTGCTCGTTGCGCGTGAACAGCACCTCGCCGCCGGGCAGCACCTCGCCGCTGGTGTTCGCGATCGCCCCCAGCACGCGCTCGCCGCCGAACGCAGCCGCGAGCTGTTCGTTCTTCATGAGGCCGTTCTGGAACGAGAGCGCGGCGCCAATGCGCGCGTGGCGAAGCGGCGCGAGTGCGGCATCCATGCTGTAGGTCTTGGTGGTCACGACCAGGCATTGCGCGCCGCCGAACCGCGCCGGATCGGCAAGCACCTCGACCGGCTGGTCGAACTCGGCCAGCCCGCGGATTCTCAAGCCCTGTGCGCTCACGTGACGGGCGCGATCGCCGCGGGCGAGCAGCAGTACCGAACGGCCGGCGCGCGCCAGGTGCGCGGCGATGACCGAACCCAGCACGCCGGCGCCGAGGATCGCGAATTCGGCGTCGCCCTTGTTCATCGGCGTGCACGGGACTCATGCGTTGCGGCCGACTCAGGCACCGGCCTGGACAAGCTGTTGGATCTGCTGAGCGAATGCGCAGACCTGTCCGTAGCGCTCGGGCCCAGGGCTCTGTTCAAGGTAATACCTGTAATCCGCATCGGGCGGGCAGCCGCCATTTAATTTGCAATTGTAAAAGGTATTGTCGGGGTTGTTCGCTGAACAGTCATGCCCCACATCGCACGCCGCAAGTGTCAGGGCCAGCGCGTACTGCGGGTTGGCAGACTGCCCACGTCGAAGAGTGCATCAGGATCGCCAGACTGTACAGCCGCACGTAAGTTGTGCTCCGCAGTTCGAAGCCTTTCCCGCTTCGCAGTATCGGTCATGGTGGGATCAACTGCGATATCCGACAGCATGTCACTTACAACGCGAACATGTGCAAGCGGAACACCGGCCGACAGTGCCCGCTCACGCCATTGAGCCGACGTAAATGGTCCTTCGGTCGGAGGCAGGCTCTCGAACGGATTGTCGCGCGCCAACGCCAATACTGTTTGATCACCAGCGCACAGGAGCTCAATGCAGCGGCGCTATACCATGCCGCACGCCTATCGCATTGTCACCTGATCAGAAAGGATCACAGCCGATTCGGCCTCGCGGCGAATTGGCGGCTTTCACGTCGTGACCCGTGCATTGCCAACAGTGCAGGGGCAGCGCCTTGTTGCAGCCGCTGCCCCTGCACCCTGTAGATCGCCAGTCCGGGTTTATTCGATGGCTCGGTCCCGTCTCTCAAAGCGGAACAGGTTCATCAGATCACCGATGGCGGGGCCATTGCGCGGCACATATTGATTGTCCTCGTCATGCAACGGATTCGGTAGATTATCGCGACTGCGGCCCGACACCGGTGGCAGATTCCAGTTACGCTCAATAAACTTCAGCAGCGACACGTGATCGTAATAGGTGTGATCGACATAGCCACGCTTGGCGAACGGCGACACCGCAATCAGTGGAATACGTGTGCCATCCCCGAAGAAGTCGACGGCCTGGATGTACCCCGAGTCATAATAGCCACCGCCCTCATCCGTGGTGATGAAGATGGCGGTCGTGGCCCAAAGTGCCGGATTGCTCTGGACCTGGTTGATGAGGTCCTGGATAAAGATTTCGTAGAGATCGGCAGTGGAGTCGGCTGGGTGTCCGGCCAGCGCCTCGAATGGACGCACATAAGACACCGAAGGCAAGGTGTCGTCCTTGATGTCCTGCAGGAATGCCCCGTAGTTCTGCAGCTTGGCCGATTCCGCCCGCTTGGTCATGACGTCCAGATAGCCGGTCAGTGGATCGCAGATGCCGCAGTAAGAATGGAACAATAGCGGCACGCCATCGACGGCGGTGGGGAACTTGGCGGCGTCATCACCACGATCGGCGCTGTAGTACTTCCAGGAAATGCCGTGCGCGCTCAGGTCGCTGGCGATCGTCGGGTTACTCTGCGGCGGGAGCGTGAATGAGTTCGGCCCGAGTGTCCGGGTGCTGCCGGGGACCTGATTCCAGTACATGTTGTAATTGTTTACCAGGTAGTAGTGGCCAGGTGCGCAGTTGGCGTTCCACACGCCCTGGGCAGTCAGTTCTCCCTTTACGGCAGTCACCCCGGGCTGGGCGTTGTCGGCGCAGTTGACGTAGGAGCCGCCAGCGTACCCATCCTGGGTGTAGTAGTTGTTGGTGCCGGCGACCGGATCCGGATTCTCTATCTGATTGCTATAGGGCACGGCGGCAGAGCCATCGAGTGCCGCCGGATCGGTGAAAAATGCCGCATCGCCAGACACGAGCGCCTGGAAGTTGGCACCGGTGCCGCCCATGATGGCCTGATGATAGTTGTCGCTGATAGCGTACTTGTCGGCCAGTGATTTGAAGACTGGCGCGTCGCCGGCGTGAGCGTGCCCCGCAGCGTCGACGAACGGATTCATGTTGTAGAACCCCATGGAGATCGCACCCTCCTTCGGGTTGAAACCACCGGCCGGTGGCGGTGCGCCGTTCGAACCGGTGCCGATGGTCTGTTCCACCCACACGAACTTGTCCAGTTTGCCACCATCGGCGTCCTGCCACATCTGGAAGAAACGGTGAACTGGATCGCCGGTATAGGCAGCATAAGATACGTACTTGCTGATCTGAAATGGCCCGTTGGGCAGAGTGCCCGGGAAGCGGATATCAGGAACGCCCTGCGGCAAACCAATCCCGTAGGTGGTGTAGGGTTGCGGCAGCGTGTCGTAGCTGCCTGTCGTCAATGTCTCCGCGTGGTACTTGCCGTTATCCATTCCGGTTTTCTGTTGCGCAATTTCGAAGCGCGGACCGGGTGATCCGTCGGCGCGCACAATGCCCTTGCTCAGCAGATTGTCGATTCTTTGGCCGGCCCTGGGCCGGTAGGTGCCATACAGATTGTCGAAGGTGTGATTTTCACCGACCACAATGATCACGTGCTTGATCGGCGTAGTCGTGGCGGCCAGCGTCTCAGTGCTCGGCGGCGTGGCAAAGGCACTTGGAATGATCAGTGCGATCAGCGCCGCGCCCGCACATAGGCCTTTGAGTCGCGCGTAAATGGATGAGCTCATAGGACACAACCTCCTGGACGTGGGTGAGTGACAGCACCGAGTGGCGCAGGAAGTGTCGAAGATTGGCGTGACGCGCGCGTGACCGGGCGTTTACAGTGCAATGAAATTCAATATCTGGCATCGGCCCGCGGGTTCATCTGCCCGCGAGGCTTGCCAGCGTCGCCACATCGTTAACTGAGCTGAGCGCGGCCGGTGGCTGAGGAGATTCACGCGCCATTGCCATGACGGGGACCTATGGTCTTAGGCGCCGCGTGCAAGACTATGCTGGCATTACGAGATTCGGGGGCGATGGCGGCATTCAGTGAGCGCAGCTTGTTAGTGGTCACGAAATGTTTGGCGCCTTTGTGAGCATGCGGCTGGTCGGCGTGGCGCCGCTCGCGCTCATGATCTGTGCACTTCTAGTTGGACTCAGGCATTGCGCCCGCCGGTGTTTTGGCATCGACCATCTGCGCGAGATTGCCGAAGACGTCACATGGTCAACCAAACGGCCATCTGACCGCGCACGTCATTGAACGGGCTGCCCTCGCAGCCCGTTCACTGTCGACTACCCAGCAGCGCTCTCTTCTTCCCCGACCGGCACGCTGGGCTCTTCGGCATCCGCCACTGCGGCGCCGACGTCCATGAAGCCGCGCGGCTCCGTGGCGTCGTTCTTGAGCCGGCGGTGGGCGTGGGCCGCAAAGCCCGTGCCCGCCGGGATCAGCCGGCCGACGATGACGTTTTCCTTCAGGCCGCGCAGGTCGTCCTTGAGGCCGCGCACCGCGGCTTCGGTCAGCACGCGCGTGGTTTCCTGGAACGAGGCCGCCGAGATGAACGACTCGGTGGCGAGCGAGGCCTTGGTGATGCCGAGCAGCACCGGCTGCAGGCGCGCGGCTTCCTTGCCGCCGCTGGTCGTCTTGTCGTTGATCGCCATCGCGCGCGAGCGGTCGAGCTGCTCGCCACGGAGCAGTGCAGTGTCGCCGATCGCCATGACTTCGGCCTTGCGCAGCATCTGGCGGATGATCACTTCGATGTGCTTGTCGTTGATCTTCACGCCCTGCAGGCGGTAGACGTCCTGAATTTCGCGCACCAGGTAGTTGGCCAGCGGCTCCACGCCCTGCAGGCGCAGGATATCGTGCGGGTTCGGCTCGCCATCGGCGATGACCTCGCCGCGCTCGACCTGCTCGCCCTCGAATACGTTGAGCTGGCGCCACTTCGGGATCAGCTCCTCGTATTTCTCACCGTGCTCGTCGGTGATCACCAGGCGCCGCTTGCCCTTGGTTTCCTTGCCGAAGCTCACGGTGCCGGTCTTCTCGGCGAGGATCGCCGGGTCCTTCGGTTTGCGGGCTTCGAACAGGTCGGCGACGCGCGGCAGGCCGCCGGTAATATCGCGCGTCTTCGACGATTCCTGCGGGATGCGCGCGATGATGTCGCCGACCGACACCTTGGCGCCGTCGGTGAGGTTCACGAGTGCACCCGGCGGCAGGTTGTAGACCGCGGGGATCACGGTGTTGGCGAACGTCAGCTCCTTGCCCTTCGAGGACAGCAGCTTGATCGTCGGCCGCAGTTCCTTGCCGCCGCGCTGCTTGGAATCGAGCACCACGGTGCTCGACAGGCCGGTCACCTCGTCGACCTGCGTCGCGACCGTGAGGCCGTCGACGAAATCGGTGAAGCGGATGTTGCCCGCCACTTCCGTGACCACCGGGTGGGTGTGCGGGTCCCAGGTCGCCACGACCTGGCCGCCGACCACCTTCGCGCCTTCCTTGGAATTGATCGTCGCGCCGTAGGGAATCTTGTAGCGCTCGCGCTCGCGGCCGAACTCATCGACCACGCCGATCTCGCCCGAACGCGACACCGCGACCAGGTGGCCCTTCTCGTGCTCCACCGTCTTGATGTGATGGAAGCGCAGCGTGCCCTTGTTGCGGATCTCGACGCTCGAGGCCGCCGCGGCCCGCGAGGCCGCGCCGCCGATGTGGAAGGTGCGCATCGTCAGCTGCGTGCCCGGCTCGCCGATCGACTGCGCGGCGATCACGCCGACCGCCTCGCCGATGTTGATGAGCCGGCCGCGGCCGAGGTCGCGACCGTAGCAGTTGCAGCACACGCCATAGCGCGTCTGGCAGCTGATCGGGGAACGGACGCTGATCTGGTCGACGCCCTCCTTCTCGATCATGCGCACCAGCGTTTCATCGAGCAGCGTATTGGCCGCGACCAGCACCTGCTCGGTGCCGGGCTTGTGCACGTCCGCCGCCACGACGCGGCCGAGCACGCGCTCGCCGAGCGCCTCGACCACATCGCCGCCTTCGACCAGCGGCGACATCGACAGGCCGTTGGTCGTGCCGCAGTCGGCCTCGGTGACCACCAGGTCCTGCGCCACGTCGACCAGGCGACGCGTCAGGTAGCCGGAGTTCGCGGTCTTGAGCGCCGTATCCGCCAGGCCCTTGCGCGCGCCGTGCGTGGAGATGAAGTACTGCAGCACGTTCAGGCCTTCGCGGAAATTGGCCGTGATCG
>JAGWPD010000338.1 GCA_028870705.1 Gammaproteobacteria bacterium | reverse complement strand
TTCGCCTGGCCGTCATTACGGCCGAGCCGGCCTGGGAAGACCGCTATCGGGACTTCGAGCCAAAGCTGGCCGACGTTCTCTACCAGGCCATGACCAGCACGGCCGGTTCGGAGATTACCGGTGCGAGTGCACAGGCCGCCGCCGCGAGACGCCAGCTTGCCGGCCTGGACCATCAGATTTTTGCCTTGATTCGGCAGGACAGGATCGATCAGGCCGGCCAGATTCTGGCCAGCGATGCCTACCAGAGCCAGCGGAGACTCTTCACCCAGGGTGCCGCGGAGCTGATCGAGCAGGTGGACCAGGGCCTGGCGCGCAGCGAGGAACAGCGCAACTTCGCTTCGATCGCGGCTATCATCGTGTTGAGCGCCGCCATCGCTCTGCTGTATGCGATCTGGCAGACGGTCCTGCGACGGGGCACGCAATGGCGTAATGCACAGCTGGTCAGCTTCGACATGCTGGCCCAGGCGCAACACGTGCTGCGCACCAGCGAAGCGACCTTCCGCGGGCTGATGGAGTCGGCCCCTGATGCCATCGTCGTCGTGAACCAGGCGGGCTCCATTGAACTGGTGAACGCACAGGCTGAGCGCATGTTTGGCTACGGCCGCAATGAGCTGCTGGATCAGCCTGTCGAGGTGCTGATGCCCAAGCGCTTTGCCAGCGGGCACGTGACACTGCGCGGCCAGTTCCATGCGACTCCCCATGTGCGCAACATGGGCGGCGGGCTGAAATTGTTCGGTACGCGCAAGGATGGCACGGAATTTCCGGCTGAAATCAGCCTGAGCCCGCTGGAGACGGCCAGTGGACGTCGCGTCATCAGCTCGATCCGCGATGTCACGGTGCACAAGCAGGAACAGGCCCGGCTCACGGAATTGAACGAGACATTGACCGGTCTGAACCAGGAGCTCGTCGCGGCCAAGGAGGCGGCCATGGCCGCCAGCAGCGCCAAGAGCGAGTTCCTGGCCAGCATGAGTCACGAGATCCGCACGCCGATGAATGGCATCATCGGGATGGTTGATGTGCTGATGCAAAGCAGCCTGATGGGGCCGCAGGTGGAGATGGTCGAGCTGATCCGTGAATCAGCCGACGCCCTGCTGACCATCATCGACGACATCCTCGATTTCTCCAAGATCGAAGCCGGGCGTCTCGAACTCGAGTGCCTGCCCATCTGCATCGCGGACGTGGTGGACAGGACCTGCGGCCTGCTGAACCGGCTGGCCGAACGGAACGGTGCGACGTTGACCGTGTTCGTCGATCCGTCGATACCGGTTGCGCTGCTCGGCGATGCGGTCCGGCTGAGGCAGGTGCTGACTAATCTGACGAACAATGCCATCAAGTTCTCCAGTGGCCTGCAACGCCCCGGCGCCATAGCGGTGCGCGCCATGCTGGTGGAATCCGTCCGCGAGCGTGTGGTCGTGGAAATCCGCGTCACCGACAACGGCATCGGCATGGACGCCGCGACGCTGGCAAAACTGTTCACCTCATTTACCCAGGCGGACGCCTCGACCACCCGCCGCTACGGCGGCACGGGACTGGGTCTGGCGATCTCAAAGCAGCTGACGAAACTGATGGGCGGGGATATCGCGGTCGAGACGCAACCCGATCACGGCTCGACGTTTACGGTGCGAGTGCCGTTCCTGTCAATGCCGCAGCCGCCCGCGGTGGCCGAGCCTTCGGAAATCGCGGGACTGGACTGCCTGGTCATTGGCAAGCACGCGGGCCTCGCCAGCGATCTCGCCGCATATCTCAGCGCCGACACGGCGGCGGTCACGCACGTGCCAGACCTCGCGGCCGCATGCCAGTGGAGCAGGATGCGACCACCTGGCTTGGCCGTCTGGGTCATGGATGCCGGAATTGCGGCGTCGGCGTCCAGGGAACTGTTGGCTGCGGTCAAGGCGCGGGCCGACCTCGACCTGCGCGCAGTGCTGGTCGTCGTGGGCCGCGGCCAGCGCCGCAATCCGCGCGCGCAGCCTGATGGCATCGTCATGATCGATGGCAACGCACTCAGCCGCCGCTCGCTCGCGAGAGCAGTGGCCGTCGCTGCCGGGCGTGCCTCGCCCGAAGCGCTAGCCCATCCGGGCCAGCCCAGCTCAACCGCCGTGAGGCCGCCGACGCGCGCGGCCGCGATCGCGCGGCGCCGCTTGCTGCTCATTGCCGAGGACAACGAAATCAACCAGAAAGTGCTCCGTCAGCAGCTGGCGCAGCTCGGCTATGCAGCCGATTTCACCGCCAACGGCCGCGAAGCGCTGCGCCGCTGGCAGACCGGCGAGCATGCGCTGCTGCTGACCGACCTGCACATGCCGGAGATGGACGGATATGACCTCACTTTGGCCATTCGCGTGCGGGAAGGCGGGCGGGCGCGGATGCCGATCGTCGCATTGACGGCCAACGCGCTGCAGGGCGAAGCCGAGCGCTGCCGCGCCGTGGGCATGGACGACTACCTCAGCAAGCCGGCCACGCTGGCGGAACT
>JAGWPD010000337.1 GCA_028870705.1 Gammaproteobacteria bacterium | reverse complement strand
GGGCGCCAGCACCGCGACGCGACGCCCGCCGGCGGCCGCCGCCGCCGATCCGATGCCGCCGCTCTGCACCGCCGCCAGCGGGCGACCCGCTGCGTCCGCGACCAGCCACGAGGCCGCGGCCTCGGCGGTGCGCGGCAGGCGCACTATGAGCCATTCCGCCATGCTTATTCCGTGCCGAAGGTTCTCAGGATGGGGCGGATCTGCCCGCTCTGGTCCTGGTTGATCAGACTGTACAAGGTGAACCGCGTGGTGCCAATAGTGATCCAGGCGCGCAAGCGGAACCAGGACGAGCGGGTATCGATATGCGCGGGCACGTACGATTTCCAGTTCGAGGCGACGCCGGCGAGGAACGCCGCGCGATCCGGAAAGCAATTGAACTGTTGCCGCTGCTGGATCAGCCCCTTTGGATCCAGGCTGTAGCTGCGCTGGCCGGAGACCGCATCGAGCACCTCGCCCGGTGCGGTGCAGATGTTGAGCTTGGTATTGGGCGGCAACGCGCTGATGAACGGCGCCAGCCTGTCGTAGCTGGCGCGATCCATCCCCATCGCCAGCAGTTCCGAGATGCTGGTGAGCGGCATGTTCGGCACGCGGTGCGGCGGCTGCTGGCTCATGTAGTAGCTGTCTTCAGCGCCGCCGGGAAAGGTCGGCTGGTCATCGGTGTCGATCCAGTCAACCAGACGCGCCGCGTAGCTGGTATCGATATCCAGCGCGGCGAGCAGCGCCTCGAATTGCTCGACCGCGGTCGGATTCTCGATCAGCGGGCCGCCGGCCATGCCCGGCGGCGCCGGCGCGCCGGCTTGTGGTTGCGACCCGGGAGCCTGCGGCGCGAGCGGTGATGGCGGCGCGGATGCGGCGGCCGACATCACCACGCTGTTGAGATTGAACTTTCCCGCCTGGTCCTCGAGCGTCGCCTCGAGCACCGCCGTGACCGGGCCGGCCTCCATTTCCTGCGGCCCATAGGGCGCCGCCCAATCCTGGTTCGGTGCCACGTACTGCGGATTCCTGCTGCGGTTCTGGCGCAGGATCGAACCGGCGCCGGCCTCGGCGAGCTGCGCCAGCGCCAGGCTCTGTTCGACCGTATATACGGCCGTGCCGCGCCGCCACGCCAGCACGCTCTGCCAGAGGATCGCCGTGGCCACGATGGCGGCGATCGCCACCAGTATCAGGGCCGTCAGGATCGCGACGCCCCGCTGCCGCGCGTTCAACCGATCACCTCGATGATCCGCGTCAGGGTGCCGTAGTCCTTGAGCCTGAGCGTGACTTCGACCGCGATCGGGCGCGCCCGCAACTGCACGCTGAGCGTCTGGCGCTGCAGGATCGGCGTGGGCCAGGTCTCTGACCAGACCTGCGACTCGTCCAGGTAGCGCAGGCCGAGCAGTTCGACCTGGTCGAGCAATTCCCGCTCCTCCGGAGCGGTGGCCGGGGTCGCGTCCAGTACCGGCACCTGCTGGCGGATCAGTTTGCCATCGCGCACCAGGTAGCTCACCCGCTGCAGCTCGCTGCGCGGGAGGCCGGCGGGATTGGCGTAGCTGCCGCGCGTGAAACTCACCTGCACCGCGCCATTGGGCGCCACGCCAGTTCCGGTGCCCGAGCCACCGCCGCTGGCGAGCGCATTCCGGTCGACGTACACCGCGCCCAGGTAACCATTGCCGAGCAGATCGCGCACCGGCCGCGGCTGGATCAGTTCGAGATCCTGTTCGATGACCCGGAACGCCTGCTGGAGCTTCGCCAGACGCTCGCTCTGCGCCTCGACCTGCTTGCGGCTGTTGAGCGTCTGCGTCAGCGCGCCATAGCCCATCGCGAACATGATCGCCGTGATCAGCACCGCGACCAGCAGCTCGATCAGCGTGAACCCCCGCATGCGGACCGCGCGCATGCTCAGGGCGCCCCGCCGGGCTGCTGCGGCGCGCTGCCGCCGTCGTCCCAGCCCTGCAGTTCGCTCTGCGGGAACAGCAGCGCATCGCCGCGGAAACCCACCACGGTCGCCAGCCAGTAGGCGCCGCTGGCCTTGCGCGGCTTGCCGCCCGCCGCGGCCTTGCCGTCGTCGGCGTGGCGGACGCGGATGATGATGCGCTTCACGCCGGGCAACTGCAGGTCATCGACCGTCTGCTCCCAGTGCCAGCGCGAGCCGGCGAATTCGACGTCGTGTTCCTGCTTGCCATTGACCGAAGCGCCGGTCCTGAGCCTTTCGGTCGCCAGCTGGTTGAAGCCCACCCACGCGGCGAAGGTGCGCTCGCGCATCTGGATGACGCCGTTCGCGGCACCGCTCAGCGACGTGAACGCCGCGGCCATGCCCAACGCGACGATCGCCAGCGCGACCAGCACTTCGACCAGCGTGAAGCCGCGCCGCGCCTTCACGTGGCCGGTCCGCCCACGGGAGCGATCTGGACCTTGCCGCTGCTGGCGCCGATGAGCATGACGCTGCGGTGCGCGGCGGCACGCGTGAGCGTCAGCCGGAAGCTGGTGAGCTCGCCGCTCGAATAGATCATGACTTGCGGCGTCAGGTCCGTGGCCGCGGTTGGCCGGTGCGGATCACTCCGCCCGGGCAGCACGATCGGACGGTCCTCGACGCTGAGCGCGAGCTCGAGGCCGGCCGGCAGACGGCGCGCGCGCAGCGTTTCATCGAGCGGATCCTCGAGCCACGACGCCCTGCGCGGGTCGTACATCACGAAGCGGTAGCCGCCCTGGTCGCAGCGCAGGCCGTATTCCACCGTCTGCAGCGCGGCACGTTCCTGCACGTAATTCACCAGTGCAGCCAGGCGATCGCGCTCCTGGTCGAGCTGGCTGTCATGGTCGCGAGCGCCCATCGAGAGGAACATCGCTCCCAGCATCACGCCGATGATCACGATCACCACCAGCAGCTCGATCAGCGTGAATCCGCGCGCCGCGCGCCGCCTCGCGGGGGCGCTGGTCCTCGGCGGATGCACCGCGCCGCGCACGGTGGCCAGAGCTATTGATCCAGGTTCCAGTTGCCGATATCGGCCTTGTAGTCCTCGCCACCGGGCTGGCCGTCGGCGCCGAAGGAGTACAGGTCGTATTCACCGCCGTGTGTGCCGGGGTACGCGTACTGGTAGTCGTTCTTCCACGGATCCCTGTTTAGGTGCTGCAGGTAGCCGCCCGGCCGCCAGTTCTTCGCGAGCGCCGGGTCGGGCTTCTGCACCAGCGCCTTGAGGCCCATCTCGGTGGTGGGATAGGTGTAGTTGTCGAGCTTGTACATCGTGAGCGCGGTCTCGAGCGCCTGGATGTCCTGCTTGGCCTTGGAGACGCGCGCGTCGTCGACCTTGCTCAGGAACTGCGGCACCACCACGGCCGCCAGCAGGCCGATGATGACCACCACGACCATGATCTCGATCAGCGTGAAACCCCGCTGTCCGCGGTGCATGGCGCGCCGGGCCGCTGCGGCAGTGCTGGTTCCAGTCGCGTGCGGATGTGCTTTCATGGTGTTTCCAGGCCGGCTAAGGCGGTAGCATCGCGGTTACCGATGATAGCAAATGGCTGTTTTGACCCGCCGTGAAGTGGTGGGGTTCCCTGCTCGCGTCGCTGAACTGCGACCGATGGCATGGCGCGGCGCTGCTGGGGAGCCTGGCCGTGCTTGCCGCGCTGGCCTGCGGCGGGCCGCAGCTCACCGTGCTGCTGCGCTACGAACGCACGCCGATCGCGCAGGGTGAATGGTGGCGGCTCGTCACCGGCCATTGGGTGCACCTGGGCCCGCGGCACCTGCTGGCCGATGGCGCGGGACTGGTGCTGCTGTGGATCCTGTATGCGCGCGAGTTGCGTCCCGCCGCCTGGTTGCTGGTGCTGGTATGCAGCACGGCCGCCATCGATGCCGGCCTGTGGTGGGGACAACCGCAGATTGAATGGTACGCGGGCGTCTCCGGCCTGCTGCACGGCGCTTGGGCCGCGGGTGCCGCCGCAGTGGCGCTACGGGGCAGCAGGGTGGGGTGGGCCATGCTCGCGGCGCTCGCCGCGAAACTCGCCATCGAGCGCTATGCAGGTTCCAGCCTGTTCACCAGCGGCTTCCCGGTCGTGCCCGCGGCCCACGTCGATGGCGCGCTCGGCGCACTGCTGGCGGTGGCGGCGTTGGCCCGCGCGCACAAGCCGCTATAATCCGGCGCGTTTCATGATCGCAGCCCCGCTCCGAACAAGGGACCTTGAATGACACTGGCGTGCGTTTTCCCCGGTCAGGGTTCGCAATCGGTCGGCATGCTCGGGGAACTGGCCGGGCAGCATCCTGTCATCCAGCGCACCTTTGCCGCTGCATCCGCGGCGCTGGGCTACGATCTGTGGGAACGGGTAGCGGCGGGACCGGCCGAGCAGCTGAATGCGACCGAGTGCACGCAGCCGGCGATGCTCACGGCTGGCGTTGCCACCTGGCGAATGTGGCAGGAACAGGGCGGTGCGTTGCCGGTACTCGTTTCCGGCCACAGCCTCGGCGAATTCACCGCGCTGGTGTGCGCCGGCTCGCTCGATTTCGCCGCGGCGGTCGCGCTGGTGCGCGATCGCGGCCGCTACATGCAGGCGGCCGTGCCGGCCGGCGGCGGCGCCATGGCGGCGATCCTCGGGCTCGATGATGAAGCGGCGCAGGCCGTCTGCGCCGAGGCGGCGCAGGGTGAGGTGGTCGAGGCCGTCAACTACAACGCGCCCGGCCAGATCGTCATCGCCGGCCAGGCGGGCGCGGTCGAGCGCGCGATCGCGGCCGCCAAGGCGCGTGGCGCGAAACGCGCGGTGCTGCTGCCGGTGAGCGTACCGGCCCATTCCTCGCTGATGCGTCACGCAGCGACACAGTTGCGCGAGCGCCTCGCGGGCCTCGCAATCGCCGCGCCGCGCATCGATTACCTCAGCGCCGTCGACGCCGAAGTGCACCGCGATGCGGAAGCAATTCGCGCGCTGCTGGTGCGCCAGCTCGCGAGCCCGGTGCGCTGGAGTGCCGCGGTGCTTGCGCTCACCGCGCGCGGCGCGAACGTGCTGCTGGAGTGCGGGCCGGGCAAGGTGCTCACTGCTCTGAACCGTCGCATCGAGCGGCGGGCGGAAATATGCTGCCTCGCGATCGAGGACCAGGCCTCGTTGCGGGCCGCGCTCGATGCCACCGGGAGCATGACATGACGAATTCCAACGACGTGGCCCTGGTCACGGGCGCCTCCCGCGGCATTGGCCAGGCGATCGCCGCGGCACTGGCGGGCACCGGCGCCGCGGTGATCGGCACCGCGACCACGCCCGCAGGCGCTGCGGCGATCAGCGCCTGGGCGGCCGAACGCGGGCTCGCCATCCGTGGCGCCGTGTACGACGCTGCGGAGCCCCAGGCCGCTGGGAAGCTGGTCGCCGACCTCGAGTCCCACGAGGGCCTGCCGACGATCCTCGTGAACAATGCGGGCGTCACGCGCGACGGGCTGGTGCTGCGCATGAAGGACGAGGATTGGGACCAGGTGATCGGGATAAACCTCTCGGCCGTGTTCCGCCTGACCAAGCTGTGCCTCAAGCGCATGCTCAAGGAACGGCGCGGGCGCATCGTCAATATCACCTCCGTCATCGGTGCAATCGGCAATGCCGGGCAGGTGAACTATGCGGCCGCCAAGGCCGGGCTGATCGGGTTCACGCGTTCACTGGCACGGGAACTGGCGTCGCGCAACGTGACGGTGAACGCCGTTGCACCGGGCTTCATCGAGACCGACATGACACGTGCGCTCTCGGAACAACAGCGCGCCGCCTACCAGGCGCAGATTCCGCTCGGCCGCTTCGGCAGCTGCGAGGACGTGGCTAACACCGTGATTTATCTCGCTGGAAACCAGGCCGGCTACCTGACGGGGCAGACATTGCACCTCAACGGAGGCATGTACATGGGCTGAGCCTGGGCCACCGGTGCCGCTTTTGCAACGACAAATAATCAGAAAAATCAAGTACTCGCAAAAAATGCGGGTGGCGGTGGCCGGGGTGTTCCCCTACAATACGCCGCCGCCAACCGGCCAGAGGGATTCAAAAAGATGAGCAACGTTGAACAACAGGTGAAGGCGATCGTTGCCGAGCAGCTGGGCGTGAAGGCCGAACAGGTCACCAGCGCCGCCTCTTTCGTTGACGACCTGGGAGCCGACTCGCTCGATACCGTCGAGCTGGTGATGGCCCTTGAGGAAGAATTCGAAATCGAGATCCCGGACGAAGACGCCGAAAAAATAACTACCGTCCAGCAGGCGATCGACTACATCAACGAGCGCCGCAACAAGGCCTGAGCCTCAAGCGATCCGCTCGGGTCTCCCAAGTTGAGCAAACGCCGCGTCGTCGTTACAGGCTTAGGGGTAGTCTGTCCGCTGGGCAGTACGGTTGCCGATGCGTGGGGCGCGACGCTGCGCGGCGAGAGCGGCATCGGCCCGATCACCCGCTTCGACACCAGCGCGTTCCCGGTGCGCTTCGCCGGCGCCGTGCGCGGCTTCGACCTCGCCACGTACCTGCCGCCCAAGGAAGCGCGGCGCATGGATCCGTTCATGCACTACGGTATTGCCGCGGGCGTGCAGGCGGTCACCGATGCGGGACTCGACTTCAACCTGCTCGATCGCGATCGCTGTGGTGTGATCATGGGCGCGGGCATTGGCGGTCTGTCGACCATTGAATCCGAGCACGACGCCTATCTGGCCGGTGGCGTGCGACGAATCACGCCGTTCTATATCCCGGGCTCTATCATCAACATGCTCGCCGGCCACCTTTCGATCCGCTACGGCCTGCATGGCCCGAACCTCGGCGTCGTGACGGCCTGCACCACCTCGACGCATGCTCTGGGCCTGGCGGCGCGGGCGATCCAGTACGGTGACGCCGACCTGGTGGTCTCGGGCGGTGCCGAGATGGGCACGACGCCCACCGCGGTCGGAGGCTTCTCGCAGGCCAAGGCGCTCTCGATGCGCAATGACGAGCCACAGAAGGCCAGCCGGCCCTGGGACCGCGACCGCGACGGCTTCGTGCTCGGCGACGGCGGCGGCGCGATGGTGCTCGAGGAATACGAATTCGCGAAGCGCCGCGGCGCGCGCATCCATGCCGAGCTGGTGGGCTTCGGCATGAGCGGTGACGCCCACCACATCACTGCGCCGCCCGAAGACGGGGCGGGTGCGCGCCTGGCGATGGTCAATGCGCTGCGCGACGCGGGCCTGAACCCGCAGCAGGTGCAGTACCTGAATGCGCATGCCACTTCCACGCCGCTCGGCGACAAGGCCGAGACCGCGGCGATCAAGGCCTGCTTCGGCGACCACGCCCGCAGGCTCGCGGTCAGCTCCACCAAGTCGATGACCGGCCACCTGCTGGGCGCTGCGGGCGTCGTCGAGGCGATCTTCTGCGTGCTCGCGCTGCGCGACCAGGTCGCGCCGCCGACCATCAACTACGACAATCCGGATCCGGAATGCGATCTGGATTTCGTGCCCAATACTGCCCGGCAGATGCGCATCGACGTCGCGGTCTCGAATTCCTTCGGCTTCGGCGGCACCAACGGCACGCTGGTTCTGCGCCGGCTGCCCGGCTGAAGCCGCCACGGCGCACATGGACGCGCGCAGCCTGCAGGTGCGCGAAGTGGCGGCGACCCCGGCGCAGTTGCGCGCCCTGGTCGCGCGCCATCCCGGGCTGTTTCCCGCGCTCTTCGACAGCACCGCCGTCGGTCCGCTCGGCCGCTACTCGATCCTGGTGGCCGCGCCGGGTGCCTCGCTGCTACTGCGGGGCGACGGCAAGCTGGAGGCGCGCGGCGTTGCGACCCGCAACAAGGACTTCCTGGGCGCGCTCGACGAATGGTGGTCCTCGGCCAGGACGGAACCCGCAGGCACCGATGCCACGGGCGAACTGCCATTCCGCGGCGGCTGGTTGGTCTACCTGGGATATGAACTGGCGGATCACATCGAGACCGGCCTGCACCTGCCCGCGTTGCGAGCGGATGCGGTCTGCGCGCTGGCCCAGCGGGTGACCGCGGCGCTGGTGCACGATCATCTCGTCGGACGGACCCGGCTCGTCGCCGCAGGGACCGCTGCGGAAACCATCGCGGCAATCGAGGCCGCGCTGGCTGCGCTCGGTCCAGCGGGCGCCGCTGCCGCGCCGGCGGCGCCACCGATGTCGCCCATCGACGCGACCTTGCGGGTCGCCGAACAGCCGCCTGCCTCGTTCCGGGACGCGGTGTTGCGCGCGCAGCAATACATCGCAGCGGGCGACGTCTACCAAGCCAACCTGTCGCGCGGCTGGCAGCTCGAGCTCGCCTCCCCCGCCGATGCCGGCGCCCTGTTCGAGAGCCTGCGGCGGGCGAATCCCGCGCCATTCGCGGCGCATGCCTCGCTCCCCGGCATGCGCCTGCTCAGTTCCTCGCCCGAACGGCTGGTGCGTGTCTGCGGGCGCTGCGTCGAGACGCGGCCGATCGCAGGAACGCGCGCGCGCCATGGCACGCCCGGGAGCGATGCGACCGAGAAACGCGAGCTGCTCGCCAACGCCAAGGAACGCGCCGAACACGTCATGCTGATCGACTTGGAGCGCAACGACCTCGGCCGCATCTGCCATGCAGGCACGGTGGAAGTGAATGAGTTCATGGTGACCGAGAGCTATCCGCACCTGCATCACATCGTCTCGAACGTACGCGGGCGCCTGCGCGATGAGGTTACGCCCGGCGCGGTGCTGCGCGCGGTATTTCCGGGCGGCACGATCACCGGCTGCCCGAAGTACCGCTGCATGCAGATCATCGGCGAGCTCGAGGCCGAGCCGCGCGGCGCCTATACCGGCTCGATCGGCTACCTGAACACCGACGGCGACATGGATTTCAACATCCTGATCCGCACCGCGACGCTGTCCGACAGGGCGCTGCGCTTTCGCGCCGGAGCCGGCATCGTGGCCGATTCTGACTGGCAGCGGGAACTGGCCGAGACCCGCACCAAGGCACAGGGCATGCTGCGCGCCTTTGGTTCGCGCACCTGAGCGACCGGTGCATCGCACATGATTGATTCGCGCGCGACGCTCGTCAATGGCGTGCCAGGTGCGCAGGTGTCGGCCTTCGATCGCGGCCTGCACTATGGCGACGGCCTGTTCGAGACGTTGCGCTGCGAGCAGGGACGGGTTCGCTGGTTCGATCGCCACCTGGCGCGGCTCGGCGCGGGCTGCATGCGGCTTGGTATCGCGATGCCGGATTCCGCACTGCTGCGGTCCGAGGTCGAGGCGGCCGTGGCAGAGGCTGGCATGGAGCGCGCTCTGGTCAAGATCATCGTCACGCGCGGCGAATCCCGCCGGCGCGGCTATCGGCCCGGCGGTGACGAGCGGGTGACGCGTATTGTCAGCGCGTACCCCTGGCCAGGGCCGATCGGCGCAGAGTTCCGCGTCGGCCTGTCACCGGTCACGCTCGGGTCCAATCCGCAGCTGGCGGGGATCAAGCATCTCAATCGCCTCGAGCAGGTGCTGGCGCAGCGCGCTGCCGCGGCGGCCGGATTGCACGAAGTGCTGATGCGCTCCGAGCGGGGCGAAGTGGTCTGCGGCAGCATGAGCAACGTGTATCTCTGGCAGGAGCGCGAACTGCTGACGCCCGGGCTTGCCGACTGCGGCGTGGCCGGCATCGTGCGCGCCCTGGTGCTCGAGCTGGCGCCGAGGCTGGGGCTCGCGGTGCGGACGGGGCGCGTTTCCGTGGCGCAACTGGCGGACGCCCGGGCGATAATCGTCAGCAATGTGCGCCTGGGCCTCCAGCCCGTACACTGGTACGAGGGCCGGCCACTCGAGGTCGACGTGCGCGGCGCGCGCTTGCAGGAGCTGATCGATGGCACGCACTAGGAGCAGCGCCGGAATCCTGGCCGCCGCCGCGGTGGCGCTGGTGGCGGCCGCGCTGGTATTCCAGCATGCCCTCGATGCGAGCATGAACGAGCGCTCGCTTGCTCCGCGGGGCACACGCATCCAGGTGCCAGCGGGCGCGAGCCTGCGCAGCGTACTGGCCGAACTGGCGCGCGTCGGCGCCGTGCACCGGCCACGATTGGTGGAATGGTACCTGCGGCTGCACGGCGGGCACCTGCTTGCGCAGGCGGGTATCTATGAGCTGGCAGAAGGCGCCACGGCGCACGCGATCCTCGACCAGCTCAACGCCGGCCAGGTGGTGCTCTCGCAGGTGACCATCGTCGAGGGCTGGACTTTTGCGCAGATGCGCGCTGCGCTCAACGCCAACGGCGACCTGCAGCACGACTGGCAGCGCCTCGATGACGCCGCGCTGATGCGCGCACTCGGTCAGGCCGGCGTGCCGGCCGAGGGGCGCTTCTTTCCGGACACCTATCGGTTCGCGGCTGGCACCAGCGACCGGCGTATCTACGAACTCGCCTGGCAACGGATGAACGAGCGGCTGCATGCGGAGTGGGCCGCGCGCGACCCATCCGTCAGTTTGGCGAACGCGGACGCGGCGCTGATCCTCGCCTCGATCGTCGAGAAGGAGACTGCCCGCGAGGACGAGCGCGCCAAGGTCGCGGCCGTGTTCGGCAACCGCCTGCACATCGGTATGCGGCTGCAATCGGACCCCACGATCATCTATGGCCTGGGCGCACGCTATGATGGCAACCTGCACCGGCGCGACCTCGTGACTGACGGCCCCTATAACACCTACACCCGCCATGGCCTGCCGCCGACGCCGATCGCCCTGCCGGGCGGCGCCTCGATCCACGCAGTGTTGCACCCGGCCGACAGCAAGGCGCTCTATTTCGTGGCGACGGGCACCGGTGACGGGCGCCACCATTTTTCGGTGACCTACGCCGAGCACAGCGCGGCCCTGCGCCAGTTCCTGAAGCGCATCGGTGCGGTGCCCGATGCGGCCGCCGGCGGAGGCGCACGTTGAGCGGCGGCCGTTTCATCACGCTCGAGGGTATCGAGGGTGCCGGCAAGTCGACCGTGGCGCGCGCGCTGCGCGCCGAACTGGAGGCACGCGGGATCGAAGCGCTGCTGACGCGCGAGCCGGGCGGCACGCCATTGGCCGAATCGCTCCGTCTGCTGCTGTTGCGCAGGGATGGGGAGGTGCTGAACCCGGTGGCGGAAACGCTGTTGATGTTTGCCGCGCGCGCGGTGCACCTCGACAATGCGATCCGCCCGGCGCTGGCGGCCGGGCGTTGGGTGATCTGCGATCGCTATACCGATGCCAGCTACGCCTACCAGGGCGGTGGGCGCGCGGTGAGTGCGGCGTTGATCGACCAGCTCGCGGCCGCGGTGCACGCTGATTTCTGGCCCGACCGCACGCTGCTGCTCGACCTGCCGGTGGACGCGGGGCTCGCGCGCGCTCGCGCGCGGCCCGCCGCGCCCGATCGGTTCGAGTCGGAGCAGCGGGCGTTCTTCGAGCGGGTGCGTGCGGCCTACCTGCAGCGCGCGGCGCGCGAGCC
>JAGWPD010000034.1 GCA_028870705.1 Gammaproteobacteria bacterium | reverse complement strand
GATCCGCTCGCTCGCGCTTGGCGCCGCGCAGCGGACCCTCGCCGTCCGCGGCGGCCCGCCGCGGCCGGCGCCGTTCCGACCAGAACAGCCAGCCAATGAACAGCGCACCGGCCAACAGCAGGATCGGGCGCAGCCAGAGCATGCGCAGGCCCTAGACCGCCGCGAGCCGCACGGCCGCGTCGACGTCGACGGACACCAGGCGCGACACGCCCGGCTCGTTCATCGTCACGCCCAGCAGCTGCGCGGCCATTTCCATCGTGGTCTTGTTGTGCGTGATGAAGATGAACTGCACGCGGCCGGACATCTCGCGCACGATGTCACAGAAGCGGGCGACGTTGTGTTCGTCGAGCGGCGCATCGACCTCGTCCAGCAGGCAGAAAGGCGCCGGGTTCAGATCGAATATCGAGAACACCAGCGCCACCGCAGTCAACGCCTTCTCGCCACCCGAGAGCTGCGAGATCGTGCTGTTGCGCTTGCCAGGCGGCCGCGCCATCACCGCCACGCCGGCGGCGAGCGGATCATCGCCCACCAGCTCGAGGTAGGCATGGCCGCCGCCGAACAGGCGCGGGAATTTTTCCTGCAGGCCCGCATTGACCCGGTTGAAGGTATCCTCGAAGCGCGCGCGCGTTTCCTTGTCCATGCGCTTCATCGCGTCTTCCAGCGTGGCCAGCGCCTCGCTGACGTCGGTAAACTGCCGGTCGAGGTAGGTCTTGCGCTCGGACTGCTGCTGCAGCTCTTCGATCGCTGCGAGATTGACCGGCCCGAGCTTGTCGATGTCGGCGCGCACTTCCGCCAGCCGCGCCTCCCAGTCGGCCACGGCAGCCTCTTCGGGCAGCGACGCGGTGATCTCGGCCAGTTCGAAGCGCGTCTGCGCGAACTGCTCAGCCAGTGTTTCGCGCCGCACGCGCGCTTCCTGCGCGTGCATGCGCGCCTCGTCCATCGTCTGGCGCGCCGCGCTGACGCGCTGCTCGGCGCCGGCACGGCGCTGGTCGAGCGAGCGCATCTCCAGGTCGGCGTCCTCCAGTGCCTGGCGTGCATTGGCGAGGTCGGCTTCCACCTCGAGCCGACGGTCGAGCGCCGCCTGCATGCGCACCTGCAATTCGTGGATCGGCGCGTCGCCATCGGCCAGCTCGGCGCTCAGCGCCGCGTGCTTCTGCAGGAGCTGCGCACGCTGTTCGTGCAACCGCGCGGCCGTTCCCTGCATCGACTCGAGCGTGGAGCGGCGGCTTTCGTGGCGGATCATCGTCTCGCGCAGCGCCAGTTGCGCAGTCTGGGCGGTAGCGCGTGCCTCGTTGCTGCGGTCGCGATGCTGTTCCCGCTCATCGGTGAGCAGCGGCAGTTGCGCATCCAGCTGCTGCAGTTGCGCATTCGCGGTATCGTGCGCGGCCCGCGCCTGCGCCAGGCCGGCGCGCGCCCGGGCCAGCTCGGCCTCCACTTCGCCGCGGTCGCCCTCCAGACGCAAGCGACGCAGCTGCGCCTCATCGAGCCGCGCCTGCATGCCGCCGAGCTGTGCGCGCAGTTCGCCATGCTCGCGATGCGCAGCCTGGATCCGTGCCTGGGCCTCGTCGCGCGCGCGGTCGACCTCCTGCGCCTTGGCCCGCAGCGCCGCCAGCTCCGCCTCGGCGGCCTGGACGCCGGCTGCGGCAGCCTCACGGTCATGCCCCAGTTCCTTCAGCCGCTGCGCACGCTCGAGCACGCCCGCATGCGGGTCGCCGCCGCGCCGCAGGCGCAGCCAGTCGCGCCCCAGCCATTCACCACCGGGCGTGACCAGCGAGTCGCCCGGCAGCAGCTGACGCCGCTCGCGCAGGGCTTGTGCGAGCGAATCGCAGGCACGCACGCGCTCGAGCATCGCGAGCGCCGCCGCGGGACCCTGGACGCGCGCGGCCAGCGTGCCGGAGCGTCCGGCGCCGCCTGCAGCCGCTGATTCCAGGAACGAGAGGGTGCCGCGATCGAGCCGCTGCAGTTCATCGCCGAGCTGGTCGAGATCGCCGACGCAGACGGCCTCGAGGTAATCGCCCAGCACCGTTTCGACGGCGTGCTCCCAGCCCGGCTCGACCGCCAACACCGCGGCCACGCGGGTCGGCGGGCCGGCTCCCGCGCGCTTGCCGTACCCCTCCAGCCAGGCGGCGGCGGATGGATCCTTCTCGCCGAGCGCCGCCTGCTGCAGCGCCTCGAGCGAGAGGAATTCGGCGCGCGTCCGGTCGCGCCGCGCGCGTAGCTCCTCGAGCTGCCGTTCGCTGTCGTGCTGCTGGCTGCGCAGCCGCTGCGCGTCGGCGAGCAGTGCCGCCAGGCATGCCTCGAGCGCCAGCGCCCGTTGCGCCGCTGTCGCTTCGCGCTGCTGCAATTGTGCGAGCGCCGCGTCCGCCTGCTGGCCGCCGATGCTCTCATGCTCGAGCGCCAACCGGTCCGCCTGTGCCTGCAGCCGCAGCAGCTGCCCGTCGAGCTGCTCGATGCGCGCGGCTTCGACTCCGCAACCCTGGCGCGCAGCTCCCAGCTCGCGATTGAAATCCTCCCAGCGTTCCTGCCAGGCGGCGAATTGCCGTTCGGCCGACTGCAGCGCCTGCGCGCCCGCCAGCTCGGCGGCCTGGAGCGTCGCCAGTTCCGGCGCCAGCGCGACGATCTCCGCCTGCAGCTGCGCGACGCGCTCCTGGTCGGTGACGATCTGCGCGCCGACCTCGGCCAGCGTCAGCGTGGTCTGCGCGAGTTCCTGCCGGTGCCGTGCGCGCAGCTCGGTGGTGTAACGGATGTTCTCCTCGGTGCGGGTGACCTCGGCCCCAAGCTCGTAGTAGCGCGACTGCACCATGCCGAGCGCCGCGCCGAGCTCGCCGTGGAACTCGCGCTGCTTGTCGAGCGCGGCCTCGCAGGAGCGCTGCTCGGCCAGTTCCTGCTGCATCACGAGCTCGGCCGCGCGCGTCGCGGCATCCTGCACCGCCGCGCCGCCGTCGAGTTCGCGCATGCGCAGGGCCAGCAGCTCTGCGGTCAGCTTGCGCTCGCGGCCGCGCAGGTCCTGGTAGCGGCGTGCGCTCGCGGCCTGGCGCTGCAGGTGGCGGATCTGCTTGTCGACCTCGTCGCGCAGATCCTGGACGCGCGCGAGGTTCTCGCGCGTGTCGGCTATGCGCCCTTCGGTCTCGCGGCGCCGCTCCTTGTAGAGCGAGATGCCGGCCGCCTCCTCGATGAAGGCGCGCATGTCGTCGGCGCGCGCCTCGATGACGCGCGAGATCATCCCCTGTTCGATGATCGCGTAGCTGCGCGAGCCGAGGCCGGTGCCCAGGAACAGCTGGGTGATGTCTTTGCGGCGGCAACGGCCGCCGTTGATGAAATAGCTGGAGCTGCCGTCGCGCGCGACCACGCGCCTGAGCGAGACCTCGTTGTAGGCGGCATAGGCGCCGCCGATCTTGCCGTCGGCGTTGTCGAACACGAGCTCGACCGAGGCGGTGCCGATCGCCTGACGCGAGCTCGAGCCGTTGAAGATCACATCCGCCATCGAGTCGCCGCGCAGGTGCCGCGCCGACAGCTCGCCCATCACCCAACGCACGGCGTCGATCACGTTGGATTTACCGCAGCCGTTCGGGCCCACCACGCCGGTGAGATTGCTCGGCAGCTGCACCGTGGTCGGATCGACGAAGGACTTGAAGCCGGCGAGTCGGATCTTGCTCAGACGCATCAGGATTCCCGTAACTGCAAGAGGGTGCGGCGGCCCGCAGCGGTAGTGTAGATTATCCGCCAGCCATGTCCACGCAGCCCGCCACCGGCCTCGAGACCTTTCCGAACCCCGCGCCGGAACGGGATTACACGATCCGCATGAGCATGCCGGAATTCACCTGCCTGTGCCCGCGCACCGGCCAGCCGGATTTCGCGACGCTCGAACTCGAATACGTGGCTGACCAGCTGTGCGTGGAACTCAAGTCGCTCAAGCTGTACATCTGGTCGTTCCGCGACCGCGGTGCCTTCCACGAAGCGGTGACGAACGAAATCCTGGCGAAGCTGGCCGGCGCGGTACGGCCGCGCTTCATACGCCTCACGGCGCGCTTCAATGTCCGCGGTGGCATTACGACCACAATCGTTGCCGAACACCGACACCCGCAATGGCAAGCCCCGGCCCCGGTGGCTTTGCCCTGAAATCCGGGCGTCCTGAGGCCAGCAGGCGACCCGGGTTTTCCGCCCTGTACAGCGCGGCGGCCCCCGGTATAATCGCGCGCTCGAAAATTTCCAGCATCCAGTAGACACCGCCCGCCAGGAGCGAGAGATGGCCAGCAAAAAGGCTTCGTCCAGAGTCCGGAAAGCTGCCAAACCCGCGGCGCGACCCTCGCCCCGCAAGGCGGCCGCGCACCGGAGCGAAGCTCGCAAAGCCCCGGCCGTCAGCCAGCGCACGAGTGAGCGCCGGGCGGCCGCCAGGCCCGCCGCGCGTCCCGCATCCCGCCCGGCCGAAAAGGCGGT
>JAGWPD010000336.1 GCA_028870705.1 Gammaproteobacteria bacterium | reverse complement strand
GTGATCGGCAGGCTGAAGCGCAGCAGTCCGTAGCCGCCCATCTTCAGCATGATCGCCGCCAGGATCACCGAGCCGCCGGTGGGCGCCTCCACGTGCGCATCCGGAAGCCAGGTGTGCACCGGCCACATCGGCACCTTGACCGCGAAGGCGACCAGGAAGGCGAGGAAGATCCAGCGCTGCTCGAGGAGCGTGAGCGGGAGCGACTGGAAGCCGGCGATCGTATAGTCGCCCGCCTTCAGGTACAGGTAGATCAGCGCCACCAGCATCAGCACCGAGCCGAGGAAGGTGTAGAGGAAGAACTTCAGCGTCGCGTAGACACGGCGCGGCCCGCCCCAGATGCCGATGATCAGGAACATCGGGATCAGCATCGCCTCCCAGAAGAAATAGAACAGCAGCGCATCGAGCGCGCTGAACACGCCGATCATCAGTCCCTCGAGGATCAGGAAGGCGGCGTAATACTGCGCCGGGCGCTTCTCCACCACGCTCCAGCCCGCGATGATCACCGGCACCGTCATGAACGTCGTGAGCGCGATCAGGGGCAGCGAGATGCCATCCACGCCGAGGTAATAGTCGGCGTGGAACTGGCGGATCCAGCCCAGGCGCTCGAGGTACTGGAAGCCCGCGGTGGACGTGTCGAAGCCGAGCCACAGTGGCACGCACAGCGCAAATGCCGTCACTGCGACCAGCAGCGCGACCCATCTGGCGAGCCGTGCGCGGCCGTCACCGATCGCCAGCACGGCCAGGCCGCCGCCCACGGGCAGCCAGATCAGCAGCGAGAGGATGTCATAGCCCTGCAGCACCGGTGCGCCCCTCAGACCCGCACCAGGAACCAGCCGAGGATCAGCACCAGGCCGACGATCATCCAGAATGCATAGGAGTACAGGAACCCGCTCTGGATCCGGCGCACGCGGCCAGCGATCCAGCCCACCGCCCCGGCCGAACCATCGACGAGCACGCCATCGATCACCGCCTGGTCGCCGCCGCGCCATAGCGCCAGCCCGAGGCCGCGCGCGGCGCGCGCGATCACGTTCTCGTTGAACCAGTCGAAGTAGTATTTGTTCGCCAGCAGCCGGTAGAACCAGCCGCAACGCTCCCGGATCGCCGTCGCCTGGTCAGGGCGCCGCAGCACGAAATGCCACGCGGCGAGCACGCCAGCCGCGGCCAGCCACAGCGGCAGGCTCAGCACCGCGTGCAGCGCAAACGCGGCGGCACCCTGGAATTCGCGGCCGATCCCGGCGACCACGTCGTTGGCCGCGAGCACCCGGATCGCATCCCCGAAGTACCCGCCAAACAGCACCGGCTGGATCGTGAAGAAACCGATCAGCACCGACGGGATCGCCAGCGCCACGAGCGGGCCCTTCATGTTCCAGCCGACGTCGTGGAAGTGCTCCTCGGCGTGCTGATCGAGCCGCGAGGCGCCGTGGAAGGTCATGAAGATCATCCGGAAGGTATAGAACGCGGTGACGAATACGCCGGCGGTAACGCAGAAATAGGCGTAGCCCGCGCCCCAGCGATGCGAGCCGTGCACGGCCTCGATCAGCGCGTCCTTCGAATAGAAGCCGGAGAAGAACGGCGTGCCGATCAGTGCCAGCGCGCCGATCAGGCTCGTCCAGTAGGTCACCGGCATGCGCGTGCGCAGCCCACCCATCTTGCGCATGTCCTGCTCGTGGTGCATCGCTATGATCACCGCGCCCGCCGCGAGGAACAGCAGCGCCTTGAAGAACGCGTGCGTCATCAGGTGGAAGATCGCCACGCTGTAGGCCGACACGCCCAGCGCCACCGTCATGTACCCGAGCTGCGACAGCGTCGAGTACGCCACGACGCGCTTGATGTCGTTGTTCACGATGCCGAGCAAGCCCATGAACAGCGCCGTGGTTGCGCCGATCACCAGCACGAACGAGAGCGCCGCATCGGACTGTTCGAACAGCGGCGACATCCGCGCCACCATGAAGATGCCCGCGGTCACCATCGTCGCGGCGTGGATCAGCGCCGAGATCGGAGTCGGGCCTTCCATCGAATCCGGCAGCCATACGTGCAATGGCACCTGCGCGGACTTGCCCATCGCTCCGATGAACAGGCAGATGCAGATCACGGTCATCGCCGGCCAGCCGGCCGAGGTGCCGGCCACGTGCAGCGTCTGCTGGGCGATCGCGGGCGCCCAGCTGAAGGCCACCTGGTAGTCGAGCGAGCCGGTGTAGTACAGCACGCCCGCGATGCCGAGCAGGAAGCCGAAATCGCCGACGCGGTTGACCAGGAATGCCTTCAGGTTGGCGAAAATCGCGCTCGGGCGCGTGTACCAGAAGCCGATCAGCAGGTACGAGACCACGCCGACCGCTTCCCAGCCGAAGAACAGCTGCAGGAAGTTGTTCGACATCACCAGCATCAGCATCGCGAACGTGAACAGCGAGATGTAGGCGAAGAAACGCTGGAAGCCGTCGTCATCGTGCATGTAGCCGATGGTGTAGACGTGCACGCACAGCGACACGAAGCTGACCACGACCATCATCAGCGCCGACAGCCGGTCGACCAGGAAGCCCACCTGCATGTTGACGCCATCGCTCAGCAGCCAGGTATAGACGCTGCCGTTGTAGCTGGGCGTGCCGTGCAGCAGCTGGTCGAGGACCTGGAGCGAGAGCAGGCAGGAGCCCGCCACGGCGGCGATGGTCAGGCCGGCGGCGGCGGCCCGGCCGATCACGCGGCCACCGAGGCCGGCGATGATCGCCGCCGCCAGCGGCAGCATCGGGATGGCAAGCAGCAGGTGCGGGTTCATGCTCAGCCGCGCAGTGTATTGAGATCTTCGACGTTGATGCTGCGCCGCTCGCGGAACAGCACCACGAGGATCGCCAGGCCGATCGCCGACTCCGCGGCGGCCACGGTGAGAATGAAGAATACGAACACCTGGCCGTCGACCAGGCCGAGGTAGCGCGAGAAGGCGACGAAGTTGAAGTTTGCGGACAGCAGCAGCAGTTCGATGCACATCAGCAGCAGCAGCACGTTGCGCCGGTTGATGAAGATACCGGCCACCGACAACGCGAACAGCACCGCCGAGAGCGTCAGCATGTGTCCGAGCGTGATCATGGGCGGGGCTCCGGCTTCATCTTCACGATGCGCACCCGGTCTTCGGCACGCACCGCGACCTGCGCCGGGATGTCCTGGAGCTTGAGGCCACGGCGCCGGCGCAGGGTCAGCGAGATCGCGGCGATGATCGCCACCAGCAACAGCATCGCGGCGAGTTCGATCGCGTAGGCGTAGCGCGTGAACAGCGCGGTGCCGAGCTCGGCGGCGTTGCTGTAGCCCGCCGGGAGCGGCGCGGCGCCGCGGGTCACATCCAGACCCAGCTTGCGTTGCACGACCACGCCCACGATCTCGGCGATCACGATGCCCGTGACCAGCCAGCCCAGCCAGGCATGGCGCGTGAATCCGTGCTTGAGTGCCTCGACGTTGATGTCGAGCATCATCACCACGAACAGGAACAGCACCATCACGGCGCCCACGTACACCAGCACCAGCACGATGGCGAGGAATTCGGCCTCGATCAGCATCCACAGCACCGCACTGGTCAGGAAGCACAGCACCAGGCTCAGGGCCGCGTGCACCGGGTTGCGCGAGGTGATCACGCCCACGCCCGCGACCACCAGGATGGCGGCGAACGCGTAGAAAAGCGCCATTACCAGCATGAGACTCTCCCCTCCGCCCCGCCTGCCTACCGGTAGCGCGCGTCAGCCGCCTTGTCGGCGCTGATCATCGCTTCGTAGCGCTCGCCCACGGCCAGCAGCTTGTCCTTGGTCATGATGTTCTCGCCACGATGCTCCATGTGGTACTCGTGGATGCGGGTCTCGACGATCGCGTCCACCGGGCAGGCCTCCTCGCAGAAGCCGCAATAGATGCACTTGAACAGGTCGATGTCGTAGCGCGTCGTGCGGCGCGTGCCGTCCGCCGCCACGTCGGAATCGATCGTGATCGCAAGCGCCGGGCACACCGCCTCGCACAGCTTGCAGGCGATGCAGCGCTCTTCGCCATTGGGGTAGCGGCGCAGCGCATGCAGCCCCCGGAAGCGTACCGACTGT
The DNA here is from genome assembly GCA_028870705.1 of Gammaproteobacteria bacterium. Taxonomy (GTDB): domain Bacteria; phylum Pseudomonadota; class Gammaproteobacteria; order Steroidobacterales; family Steroidobacteraceae; genus FEN-1191. The sequence goes on along the minus strand of JAGWPD010000336.1, from coordinate 6,482 downwards.
GGGGTCTTCTCTTCCGGGTAGTTGAGCGTGATTTTGCGCCGGAACAGCGAGCGCGCGGTCACCGACAGGCCCCTGAGCATCTCCCAGAGGGTGAAGGTCTTGATGGTGCTTGCGATGCTCATGCCATTACCCTCAGGCGCGCCACGGACCGATGTGGAACCAGGCCAGCACGCCTTCCACCGCGATCCACACGATCGTGATCGGAATCAGCACTTTCCAGCCGAGGCGCATGATCTGGTCGTAGCGGTAGCGCGGGAAGGTGGCGCGCAACCACAGGAACACGCACAGCAGGATGAAGATCTTCAGTGCCAGCCAGTGCGTGCCATCGCCCAGCGCCAGCCCGAGCATCGGCACGTGCCGGATCGCGCTGGCGGTGCTCAGGTAACCATCGAGCGGGCTGAGCCAGCCGCCCAGGAAGAAGATCGCGGTCAGCGCCGCGATCAGGATCATGTTGGCGTACTCGGCCAGGAAGAACAGCGCAAAGCCCATGCCCGAATATTCGACGTGGAAGCCCGCCACGATCTCGGACTCGCCCTCCGCGACATCGAAGGGCGCGCGGTTCGTTTCGGCCACCCCGGAGATGAAATACACCATGAACAGCGGGAACAGCCAGATCGCGTTCCAGTGGAATGGCGCGCCCCGCTGGTGCTCGACGATCACGCCCAGGTTCAGGCTCCCGGCCGCCATCAGGACGCCGACCAGCGCGAAACCCATCGCGATCTCGTAGGCGACGATCTGCGCCGCCGAGCGCATCGCGCCGAGGAATGCGTACTTCGAATTGGACGCCCAGCCCGCGAGGATCACCCCGTAGACGCCCACCGAGGTGAGCGCAAGCAGGTAGATCAGCCCGGCATTGACATCCGCGATCGCAAAACCCGGCGCGATCGGGATCACCGCCCAGGCGGCGAACGCCGGGATCAGCGTGATGGCCGGCGCCAGCCTGAACAGCACGCGGTTGGAACGCGCCGGCGTGATGATCTCCTTGATGAGGAGCTTGACGACGTCCGCGAACGGCTGGCCGATGTACTCGGTGTGCGGGATGCCGAACAGGCGCACCCGGTTCGGACCGCGCCGCATCTGCATCCAGCCGATGAGCTTGCGTTCCCACAGCGTCAGGTAGGCGACGCTCAGTATCAGCACGATGCTGAGCGCCAGGATGTACACCGTCGAGTGCACGAAACCCGGCAACGCGAACCAATGTTGCGAGATCCAGGCGCTCGCCGCCGTCACGACGGGAACTCCACGTCGCCGGCCTGCCCGGCGCGCGTCTGCTGGAGCGAGGGTGCGCGGCGCAACACGGGATCCACCCGGTACATCGACAGGTCGCGCAGCGCCTCGACCAAATCCGGCCGGGCGGGCGCGAAGCGGCTCTCGTAGCCGACGCGCGGAGCGCGCTCGACCGCGGCCCGCAGCTCATCGCGCACCATGTCGGAGGACTGGTAATCGAACCCCGCCAGATCGAGCAGGTTGCCCAGCACGCGCAGGATCTTCCAGGCCGGGCGCGCACTGCCTGGCGCCCGGGCCGCGCCGGCGAAACTCTGCCACCGCCCTTCGAGGTTCACGTAGGTGCCCGAGGTCTCGGCAAAGGCTGCCGCCGGCAGCAGCACGTGCGCGACCTGCAGCATCGCTGGCGAGGCAAATGGGGTGATCGCGCCCACGAAGCGCGCGCGCTCCAGCGTCGCCAGCGTGTGCGGTTGCAGGCCGTCGGCCCAGGGTTCGACACCCAGCAGCAGGTATCCAGGCAACGGCTCCTCGAGCATCTCGCGTGCATTGCGGCCGTAGCTCGCCCGTGCCGTACCGGCCGGCGCGCGGTGCGGGACGCAGCCGGCCAGGTAGGCTCCGGCCGCATTCGCGCCCTCGGCCAATTCGCCCAGCGTCGCGCCCGTGACGCGCGCCAGCTCGCGCGCCAACGCGCGCAATTCGCCGTAGGCCGAATGCCGCAACGCCAGCGCGCCCAGCCAGATCGCGCGCTTGCCCTTGCCGAGCGCTGCCGCAATCGCCCTGTGCGCGGCAGCGGGCCTGGCGTTCGCCAACAACTGCTCCAGCGCGGCGGGAGCGCCGGCGCCGGCCGCTTCGAGCGCAGCGGCCAGCACCGCGGCGAGCTCGGTCAGCATCCGGGCCGGATTGGCCAGCAGCACATGGGCGACGGGGAACAGGCATTCGTAGCTTCGCGGGTTCAGGAAGCTGACCGCGGCGCCGCGCCGCGCCGCCTTGCGCACGCGATGCGCGAGCAACGGCAGCTCCGCGCGCAGATTGGAGCCTACTATAAAGACGCCATCCAGCCCGTCGACATCTGCGATCGCAAGCCCAATGGTGGGCGCCGCCGGATCGCCGCCCTGGTCGCGGAAGTCGCGCTGGCGCAGCCGATGATCGATGTTCGAACTGCCCAGGCCCTCGGCCACCCGCCCCAGCAGGTAGAGTTCCTCGAGCGTGCACGAAGCGTGCGCCATGAAACCGGCCCCGGCGGCACCGCGCCCGGCGCTGGCGGCCCGCAGACCCTTGGCCATCGCATCGAGCGCGCTGTCCCAGTCCGCATCGTGCCATTGGCCGTTGCTGGCGCGCACGCGCGGCACCGTCAAACGATCGGCCGAAGCGAGGCCCTCGTACCCGAAGCGGTCGCGGTCGCTGATCCAGGTCTCGTTGATTTCCTCGCAGGGCTGCGGCACCACGCGCATCAGCCTGCCGCGCAGCACGTGGCCATACAGCCGGCTGCCGACACCATCGTGCGGCGACACCAGCGGATGCTGCGTCATCTCCCAGGCGCGCGCCTGGAAGCGGAACGGCTTGCTGTTGAGCGCGCCGACCGGGCACAGGTCGATGATGTTGCCCGAGAGCTCGTGATCGACGCTGCGTTCGATGAACGTGCCGATCTGCATGTTCTCGCCGCGCCCGGTGGTGCCGAGTTCCTGGATGCCGGCGATTTCCTGGCCGAAGCGCACGCAACGCGTGCAGTGGATGCAGCGGGTCATGTCGGTGGAGACCAGCGGCCCGAGGCTCTGGTCCTTCACCACGCGCTTGCGTTCCTGGTAGCGCGAGATATCGCGGCCGAATCCGACCGCGAGATCCTGCAGCTCGCATTCGCCGCCCTGGTCGCAGATCGGGCAGTCGAGCGGATGATTGATCAGCAGGAATTCCATCGTCGCTTTCTGCGCCGCGATCGCCTTGGGCGAGCGCGTGTGGATCTTCATGCCCTCGGTGACCGGCGTGGCGCAGGCCGGCAGGGGCTTGGGCGCCTTTTCGACTTCGACCAGGCACATGCGGCAGTTCGCCGCGATCGGCAGTTTGTCGTGGTAGCAGAAACGCGGGATGTAGGCGCCATGCGCGTCCGTGACGCGGATGATCATCTCGCCCTTGGGCGCCCTGACGGCGACGCCGTTGACCTCGACGTTGACGAATTCGGCGCTCATGCCGCCACCTGCGCGCCGCGTGGCGCGTCGGGGGCGACGATGCTGCGGCCGCCGTGGTCGACCATGAACTCGAACTCATGCCGGTAATGCTTGAGGAAACTCTGCACCGGCCAGGCCGCGGCATCGCCGAGCGCGCAGATCGTGTGCCCCTCGATGCGGTTGGCGACATCCAGCAGCAGGCCGAGGTGCTCGCGCGTTGCCTGCCCGGCGAGAATGCGCTGCAGGGTCCGGTTCAGCCAGCCCGTGCCCTCGCGGCAAGGCGTGCACTGGCCGCACGACTCGGACATGTAGAAGCGCGACAGCCGCTCGAGCGTGCGCACCATGCAGGTGGTTTCGTCCATCACGATCACCGCGGCCGAGCCCACGCTCGACCCGATCGCCTTGAGCGAGTCGTAGTCCATGTTGACCTTCATCATCGTCTCGCCCGGCACGACCGGCACCGAGGAACCTCCGGGGATCACGGCCTTGATGTGGCGCGCCTTCCAGATGCCGCCGGCCATGTCGAGCAGGTCGGCGAACGGCACCCCCAGCGGCAATTCGAAATTGCCCGGGTTGTTGACGTGGCCGGAGACCGAGAAGATGTTCGTGCCGCCGGAGTTTGCCGGTCCCAATGCGGCGAACCATTGCGGCCCCTTGCGCATGATGGTCGGGACGGAGGCGATGCTCTGGCAGTTGTTGATCGTGGTCGGCGCGCCATACAGGCCGAACGCGGCCGGGAACGGCGGCTTGAAGCGCGGCTTGCCCTGCTTGCCCTCGAGTGAATCGAGCAACGCGGTCTCTTCGCCGCAGATGTACGCACCCGCGCCGACGAAGGTGTGGAGGTCGAAGTCGACGCCCGAGCCGCGGATGTTCTTGCCCAGCAACCCCGCGGCGTAGGCCTCTTTCACGGCCGCCTCGAAGCGCGGCACCGGCTCGCCGAGGAACTCGCCGCGGATGTAGTTGTAGCCGACGGTGGCGTTCATCGCGTAGCCGCCGATCGCCATACCCTCGATCAGCGCGTGCGGATTGAAACGCAGGATGTCGCGGTCGTGGCAGGTGCCCGGCTCGCTCTCGTCCGAATTGCACACCAGGTACTTCTGCATGGGCGCATTGCGCGGCATGAAGCTCCACTTCACGCCCATCGGGAAGGCGGCGCCGCCGCGGCCCCGCAGGCCCGAGGACTTGACCGCATCGATGATCTGCTCGCGCGGGGTCAGCTCGGCGAGCACCTTTTTCCAGGCATCGTACCCGCCTATACGCTGGTACGTCTCGAGGGACCACGAGTGCGCCATCCCAATTGGCTCGAGGCACACCAGGTTACGCTTGTCGTCCCATGCTCCCATGCTCGATTCCCGCTCCTATTTCAACTCATCGAGGATGCGATCGACAGCGTCGTTGCTCAGGTGTTCGTGATAGACGTGATCGACCATCATCATCGGCGCGCCGGTGCAGGCGGCCAGGCACTCCTCTTCCTGCTTGAGGAAGATGCGCCCATCGGGCGTGCTCTCCCCCACCCTGATGCCGAGCCGCCGCTCGACGTGCGCCAGCAGTGCTTCGCCCCCCCGCAGCATGCAGGAAATGTTGGTGCACACACTGACGTGGTGCCGGCCGCAGGGATGGGTTTCGAACATCGAGTAGAAGCTGGCGACCTCGTACACCTGGATCGGCGGGAGCTGCAGGTAGGCCGCGACCGCATCCATCAGCGGCGGCGTCAGGTAGCCCTGGTTCTGCTCCTGCGCCGCGCGCAGGGCCGCGATCACCGCCGAGCGCTGCCGCCCGGGCGGAAAGCGCGCGATCCACTGGTCGATCTCGGCACGCGTGTGCCCGGACAAGGCCGCTGGCGAGGCGGCGCCGTTGCTACCTTCGGTAACGCTCATCAGCGGTCGATCTCCCCGAAGACGATGTCCTGCGTCCCGATGACCGCGACCACGTCGGCAAGCATGTGGCCGGAAACCATCTCGCTCAGCGCCGCGAGGTGCGCGAAGCCGGGAGCGCGGCACTTGAGGCGGTACGGCTTGTTCGCGCCGTCCGACACCAGGTATACGCCGAACTCGCCTTTCGGCGCCTCGACCGCGCCGTAGCTCTCGCCTTCGGGCACGCAATAGCCCTCGGTCATGAACTTGAAATGATGGATCAGCGATTCCATATCGCCTTTCATTTCCTCGCGCCGCGGCGCGCGCACCTTGCGATCATCGATCATCACCGGTCCGGGATTGGCGCGCAGCCAGGCTACGCACTGCCGGATGATGCGGTTCGACTGCCGCATTTCCTCCACGCGCACCAGGTAGCGGTCGTAGCAGTCGCCGCTCAAGCCGACCGGGATGTCGAAATCGAGGCTGGCGTAGGTTTCGTATGGCTGCTTCTTGCGCAGGTCCCACTCGACGCCCGAACCGCGCAGCATCGGTCCGGTGAAGCCGAGCTGGATCGCGCGCTCGGGCGAGACCACGCCGATGTTCACGGTGCGCTGCTTCCAGATGCGGTTGTCGGTCAGCAGCGTCTCGTATTCATCGACGCAGGCCGGGAAGCGCCCGGTGAAGTCCTCGATGAAATCGAGCAGCGATCCGGCCCGGGCGGCGTTGCGCCGCGCGGCGTCGGTCTCCGAACGCCAGCGGGAAGCCTGGTAGCGCGGCATGGCTTCCGGCAGGTCGCGATGCACGCCGCCCGGGCGGTAATAGGTCGCGTGCATGCGCGTGCCCGAGACCGCCTCGTAGCAGTCCATCAGGTCCTCGCGCTCGCGGAAGCAGAACAGGAACACGGTCATCGCGCCGATGTCGAGGCCATGCGCGCCCAGCCACATCAGGTGGTTGAGGATGCGCGTGATCTCGTCGAACATCACCCGGATGTACTGCGCTCGCGGCGGCGGCGCTATGCCCAGCAGGTTCTCGATCGCGAGCACGTAGGCGTGCTCGTTGCACATCATGGAGACGTAATCGAGCCGATCCATGTACCCGATCGACTGATTGAAGGGCTTCGACTCCGCGAGCTTCTCCGTCCCACGGTGCAGCAGACCGATGTGCGGATCGGCTTTCTGGATGACCTCGCCGTCCATCTCCAGCACCAGGCGCAGCACGCCGTGCGCGGCCGGGTGCTGCGGCC
>JAGWPD010000335.1 GCA_028870705.1 Gammaproteobacteria bacterium | reverse complement strand
GGTGAATTTGGTGGCTTCCACCTTGATGAAAGGAGCGTTGGCGAGCCGTGCCAGACGCCGTGCGATCTCGGTCTTGCCGACGCCGGTCGGACCGATCATCAGGATGTTCTTGGGCGTGATCTCGTTGCGCAGTTGCGGCTCGACCTGCATGCGCCGCCAGCGGTTGCGCAGCGCGATCGCGACCGAGCGCTTGGCGGCGCCCTGGCCGACGATGTGCTTGTCGAGTTCCTGGACGATCTGCTGCGGCGTCACGCGCCCAGCTCCTCGATGATCAGGTTGCGGTTGGTGTAGATGCAGATGTCGGCGGCGATGCCGAGCGCGCGCTCGACGATGGCGCGCGCGGCCAGTTCGGTGTTCTGCAGCAGCGCGAGCGCGGCGGCCTGCGCGAACGGCCCGCCCGAACCGATCGCGGCCAGCTCATGCTCCGGCTCGATCACGTCGCCGTTCCCCGAGATCACGAACAGGCTGTGCGGGTCGCCGACCAGCAGCAGCGCCTCGAGGCGCCGCAGGTAGCGGTCGGAGCGCCAGTCCTTCGCGAGCTCGATCGCGGCGCGCGTGAGATTCCCGAACTTCTCCAGCTTGCCCTCGAAGCGTTCGAACAGCGTGAACGCATCGGCCGTACCGCCGGCAAAACCCGCGAGCACCTTGCCGCCGGCGAGGTTGCGCACCTTGCGCGCATTGGCTTTCATCACCGTGGCGCCGAGCGTCACCTGGCCGTCGCCGCCGAGGGCGATGCGGCCGTTGCGGCGTACCGCGAGGATGGTGGTGGAGTGCGGATCGAAGACCTGGTTCCTCAGCGGTCCCTGTGCGGACAAGCAGTTAGCCGCGCCGGCGGGCACGCGGATGCGAACTCTCGTAGATGCGGGCGAGGTGCTGGAAATCAAGGTGGGTGTAGATCTGGGTGGTGCTGATGCTGGCGTGGCCGAGCAGCTCCTGCACTGCGCGCAGGTCGCGGCTCGATTCGAGCAGGTGGGTCGCGAAGGAATGGCGGAACAGGTGCGGGTGCACGCCCTGCGGCAAGCCCTGGGCGCGCGCGTGGCGCGCGACCAGCAGCTGCACCGCGCGTGCGCCAAGGCGCTTACCCCGCTGGCCAACGAACACGGCCGGTTCGCCGCCCGCGGCCAGCGCGCCGCGCTCGCGCAACCAGGCCTGGAGCGCCGCGACTGCCTGCCTGCCTACCGGCATCACGCGCGCCTTGCTGCCCTTGCCGAGCACGCGCACCGTCCGGTCGGCGAGATCCAGGTCGCCCAGATCGAGGCCGACCAGTTCGGCGAGCCGGAGCCCCGAGGAGTAGAGCAGCTCCATGATCGCCAGGTCGCGCGCCTGCAGCGCGCTCACCGGTTGCAGCGCGAGCAGCCGGCCCATCTGATCGACGTCCAGTGTGTGCGGCAGGCGTTTGCCGGCCTTCGGCGCGCTGATGCCGATCGCGGGATTGCCTGGCACCGCGCCCTCGCGCATCAGGTAGGCGAAGAAGGTGCGCAGCGCCGACAGGCGCCGCTGCACGCTGCGCGCCTGGAGCCCCGCGGCGTGGCTGCGCGCGGCGAAACTGCGCACGTGCTGGCCGTCGATGCGCGCCCAGTCGCGCAGGCCCTGCTGCGCACACCATCGCGCGAAGGCGTCGAGCTCGCGCCGGTAGGCGCTCACGGTGAGCGGCGAGAGCCGCCGCTCGGCGGCGAGGTGCTGGTGGAAGCTCCCGATCCAGTCAACTACGGTGCCCTGCGTTCGTGGCAGTCCCACTGTGGGCACCGGTGATCTCAAGCGCGCGCGAGCGCGTCCGCGATCAGCTCGGCCATGCGCGCGAGGAACTCGGTGCTCATGCCCGGATGGAAGTGGTCGCGATCGGTGCTGCCGATCGCCAGCAGCCCGTGCGGGGCCAGCGCCGTGAGCGGGATCAGCGCCACCGAGGCGATCGCGCTGGCTTCGTTGCCGAACAGGAAATCGCGCTGGCTGTCGCGCACCTGGCCGCAGCGCGGCCGGCCGCTGCTGAACAGCGATTCGAAACTCCTGCGGATCGGATCGTCCGCCGCGAGCAGCCGCAGGAAATGGCTGGGCGGCTCGGCGGCCGGAGCGGCGCCGCCCGGTGCCTGCAGCACCATGACCGCATGCGAGGCGTCGAAATCCTCGCGCAGGCCCGCCTCGACCTGCGCGAGCGCCTGCGCGCGCGTGCTGGTGCGCAGCAGCCGGCGCGTGAAGCGATGGATCTTGTCGGCCAGCGCGTCGTTGGCGCGCGCGACGCGCACGAATTCCGTCAGCTTCTGTTCGCTGGCCGCCTGCTTCTCGCGCAGCACCTCCACCTGGCGCTCGATCAGCGACACGGTCGTGCCCGTGCGCGGATGCACCAGCCGCAGGCGCGTGAGCAACTGCGGGTGCCGGTCGAACAGGTCCGGATGCTGCTGCAGGTACTGGCCGATCGCCTGCTCGTCGATCGCCGTGGCGGCCAGTTCCTGCGCGGGTTTGCTGCTCATCCTGCTGGATCCTCTTGCGATGGAATGTCTGCGCTGCATTGCCTAGATGCTGGCCTGGCCCCTGAAGGCCACTTCCGCCGGGCCGCTGAGCCAGACGTGCCGGCCCGCGCCCTCCCAGTGTACTCCGAGGCGGCCGCCCGGGACATGCACCGCCACATCCGCGCCCAGCAGCCCGAGGTTGCGTCCGACCGCGACTGCAGCGCAGGCGCCGGTGCCGCAGGCGAGCGTCTCGCCGACGCCGCGCTCGAAGACGCGCAGCCGGATGTGCCCCGCGTCGATGATCTCCATGAAGCCGACGTTGACCTGGCGTGGAAAGCCCGGGTGCGACTGCAGCGCGCGCCCGATGCGTTCGACCGGCGCGCCCTCGACGGCGGCCACGCGCAGCACCGCGTGCGGATTGCCGATCGAGACGGCGCCGAACTCGATGTGTTCGCCGCCCACCTCGAGCGTGTAGTTCGCGTTCTCCGCAGGCGCCAGGAATGGCAGCGAGCCTGGCTCGAAATCCGGCACGCCAAGGTCCACGGCGACCCGCCCGTCGGCGAGCACGCGCGCGGCCACCGTGCCGCCGGTGCTGCCCATGTTCACGGTGCCGTCCGGGGCGGTGCGGCCGTGCAGGTGCAGGTAGCGGGCCACGCAGCGCGCGCCGTTGCCGCATTGCTCCACCTCGCCGCCGTCGGCGTTGAACACGCGATAGTGCACGGCCGTGCCGGCGGTGCGCGCCGGCTCGAGCAGCAGTGCCTGGTCGAAGCCGACGCCCGCATGGCGGTCGGCGAGCGCGCGCCACTGCGCCGCGCTTGGCAACGCACCCTCCGCCGGCGCTTCGAGCACCAGGAAATCGTTGCCGAGCCCCTGCATCTTGGTGAATTCGAGCTGCATGCCTATGCCACGTGTGCGGTCCGCGCTCGGGAAATCAAGGCCCGCGCAGCGCTGCGAGCGCCTGCTGCCACAGCGGCTCGGTGGCCGCCGCGACCACCCGTTCGCCGGAACGCGCGCTGAGCGGCTGGCCATCCCAATCGCTGATGCGTCCGCCGGCCCCTTCGACCACCGGCACCAACGCCTGGAAATCGTGCGGCTTGAGCGCGGTCTCGACCACCAGGTCGCAGTGTCCCGCAGCCAGCAGGCCGTAGATATAGCAATCGCCGCCGTAGCGGCGCAGCAGCGCGCGGCCGGTGCAGCGTTCGTAGCGGCGCAGCTCGTCGGCGCGGAACATCTCGGCGGAGGTGCAGTAGACGCGCGCCTGCTCGAGCGCGCTGCAGCCGCTGGTGCGCGCCGGCGCGCCGTTGAAGGTGGTGGCCAGGCCCTCGACGCCCACCCAGCGCTCGCCGACCGCCGGCGCCTCGATGACGCCGAGCACCGCGCGCTCGTTGCATTCGAGCGCGATCAGCGAGCCGAACAGCGGAAAGCCGGTGACGAAACTCTTCGTGCCGTCGATCGGATCGAGCACCCAGGTGTAGTCCTGGCCCGCTTCGGTGGCGAATTCCTCGCCGCGGATCCCATGGCGGGGAAACTCGGCGCGGATCATCCGCCGCATCTCGGTCTCGATGCTGCGGTCGGCGATCGTCACCGGGCTGAGGTCGGCCTTGCGTTCCACCTCGAGCGGCCGGCGGAAATAGTCGCGGGCGATCGCGCGGGCCGCATCCGCCATCGCGTTGGCGAGCGCCAGCGCACGCGGAAAATCGCGGTCCCGGGCGTAACTCATGTGCTCCAGTATAATCAGCCGCGGCAATCCACGGGGGGCAATGCAAGGCGTGGCTGAATTCCCGACCCAGGCGCGCGTCGTGGTCATCGGCGGCGGCATCGTCGGCTGCTCGACCGCCTATCACCTGGCCGGCCTCGGCTGGCAGGACGCGCTCATCATCGAGCGCCACAAGCTCACGTCGGGTTCCACGCACCATGCGGCCGGCCTGGTCGGGCAGCTGCGGACCAGCGCGAACATCACGCAGCTGCTGGGCGAATCGGTGCGGTTGTACGACACGCTCGAGGCGCAGACCGGTCTCGCCAGCGGCTGGAAGATGAATGGCGGCCTGCGTCTGGCCTGCACACCGGCACGCTGGATTGAGCTCAAACGACAGGCGACCAGCGCGCGCTCCTTCGGCCTCGAGATGCAGCTGCTGACGCCGCGCGAGGCGCAGGCGCTGTGGCCGCTGATGGACATCGGCGACCTGGTGGGCGCCGCGTTCCTGCCAACCGACGGCCAGGTGAACCCGTCCGACATCACGCGCTCGCTCGCGAAGGGCGCGCGCCTGCGCGGCGTGCGCATCTTCGAGGACACCAATGTGCTGGGCATCGAGCTCGAGCAGGGCCGCGTCGCCGCGGTGCTGACCAGCCGCGGCCGCATCGCCTGCGAGGTGGTGGTGAACTGCGCCGGCCAGTGGGCGCGGCAGGTGGGCGCGCTGGCCGGCGTGAACGTGCCGCTGGTCTCGGTGCAGCACCAGTACCTGATCACCGAGGCGATTGCGGGCATCACGCGCGGCCTGCCGACGCTACGCGACCCGGACCGGCTCACCTACTACAAGGAAGACGTCGGTGGCCTGGTGATGGGTGGCTACGAGCCGAAGCCGCGGCCCTGGGCGGTCGAGGGTTTCCCGGACAACTTCAATTTCCAGCTGCTGCAGCCGGACTGGGAGCACTTCCAGCCGATCCTCGACCTGGCGCTGCCGCGCGTGCCCGCGCTCGCCAACGCCGGCGTCAGGGAGCTGATCAACGGGCCCGAGAGTTTTACTCCGGACGGCAATTTCATCATTGGACCTGCGCCGGGCCTGACCGGGTTCTACGTGGGAGCCGGCTTCAACGCCTTCGGCATCGCCTCGGGCGGCGGCGCCGGCAAGGTGCTGGCCGAGTGGATCGTCGGGGGCGAAGCGCCATTCGATCTCTGGCCGGTGGACATCCGCCGCTTCGGCGCGCCGCACGCCGACATCGACTGGGTGCGCGCGCGCACGCTCGAGCTCTACGGCAAGCACTACAGCATCGCCTGGCCCGGCGAGGAGCATGCGAGTGGCCGCCCGCTGCGGCGCTCGCCCCTGTACGAGCAGCTGCGCGGTCAGGGCGCGGTGTTCGGCGAGAAGCTCGGCTGGGAGCGGCCCAACTGGTTCGCCGCTGCGGGCGAGGCCGCGCGCGATGAGTACAGCTTCGCGCGGCCCGGCTGGTTCGCGGCGGTGGCGCGCGAGCACCAGGCGGCGCGTGAGCGGGTCGCCCTGTTCGACCAGAGCTCGTTCGCGAAATTCGAGCTGGTCGGGCGCGACGCCGGGCGCGCGCTCGGCTGGATCTGCGCCAACGATGTCGCGCGGCCGCCCGGGAGCCTGGTGTACACGCAGATGCTGAACGCGCAGGGCGGCATCGAGTGCGACCTGACCGTGGCGCGGCTCGCCGCCGACCGCTACTACCTGGTCACCGGCACCGGTTCCGCCACGCATGATTTCGACTGGATCGCGCGCCACATCCCGGCCGGGCTCGATGCGCGCCTGGCCGATGTCACTTCCGCGCACGCAGTGCTGGCGCTGATGGGTCCGCGCGCGCGCACGGTGCTGGCCGCGCTCACCCGTGACGCGCTCGACAACGCGGCCTTTCCGTTCGGGCAGGCGCGCCAGATCCAGGTTGCCGGTGCGCCGGTGCTGGCGCTGCGCGTGACCTACGTGGGCGAGCTCGGCTGGGAGCTGCACGTGCCGGTGGAATTCGCCGCCACGGTGTATGGCGCGCTGATGGGCGCCGGCGCCGCGCACGGCATCGCCAATGGCGGTTACCGCGCGATCGAATCGCTCCGTCTCGAGAAGGGTTATCGCGCCTGGGGCGCCGACATCGGCCCCGACCACACGCCCTTCGAGGCGGGGCTCGGCTGGGCGGTCAAGCTCGCGACCAGCCAGCCATTCATGGGCCGCACCGCGCTCGAACAGCGCGCCGGCACGCCGCTGCAGAAGTGGCTGTGCACCTTCACGGTCGATGACCCGGCGGTGGTGCTGCTCGGGCGCGAGACGATCTACCGCGATGGCGAGCGCGTCGGCTGGCTGGGAAGCGGGGGCTACGGCCACACGCTCCGGACCAGCATCGGCCTGGGCTATGTGCGTCGTGCCGCTGGCGTCTCGCGCGAGTACCTGCTCGGCGGCAGCTACGAGCTCGAGGTGGCGACCGAGCGCGTGCGCTGCGCGCTGCACCTTGGGGCCCTGTACGACCCCGCGCTGGCGCGCGTCAAGGCATAGCGCAGCAGGGCCCGGCGCATCAGGTGTTGGTGTTCAGCGCGGCCTCGGCCTCTGCGATTGCGGCATGGCGGGCCGCGATCGATGCACCGAGCGGCGGGCCGGTGAACCGGCGCCGCTCGAATGCGCACCAGATCAACGAGGTCAGCGCGAAAAAGCCCACGCTCACGCCCAGCGCCTTGTCGTTCGGCGGCTGCACGCCGATCACGAAGATCAGCACCATCGAGGCGATCGACAGCAGCGCAAACAGCGTATAGCCGCCGCGGCCGATGTTCCACGGCCCCGGCCGCGGCCATTTCGGCCCGCCATAGGCCGCCAGGCCGAGCGCGATCGGGATCGCGCACGAGAAGAACAGGAAGATCACCGTGCAGGAGACGACCACCGTGAAGATCGGGGTGTGGCCGAAGCGCTCGAGGTACAGTGCGCCGCAGACGAACAGGAACGAGGCGGTCGCGCCGGTCCAGATCGCGGCGATCGGCGTGCGATACCGCGGCGACACCCGTGCCAGCCGCCGCGAGGCCGGCAGGCCGCCGTCGCGCGCGAAGGCATAGATCATGCGCGAGGTCGAGGTCACGGTCGCCAGGCCGCACAGCACCTGCGAGAGCAGGATCAGCGCATAAAGGAACTCGCGCAGCAGCGCCGGCACGCGCAGGTTCATGGCCCAGAAGAACACGTTCCAGCCCTGCCGGGCCGCGCCGTCCATGTCCGGGATCATGAACAGGAAAGCCACCAGGAACAGGTAGCCGAACACACCCGACCACAGGATCGAGGCCACGATCCCGCGCGGCACCGACCGTGGCGCATCGCGCGTCTCCTCGGAGGTGTGCGCCGAGGCGTCGTAGCCGGTGATCGTGTAGATCGGCAGCAGCAGACCCAGCAGGAACACCCAACCGCCGCTGCCGCTGCGCGGCCAGACGTTCGCGCCGGCGTCGCCCGAGTAGTTGGCGAAGGTCCACAGCCGCGCGAGTTCGAAATGCGGGGTGCGGGCGAGGCAGGTGGCCGCGAGCAGCAACGCGGTGCCGAAGATCAGGTAGCCGGAGAAGTCGGTCAGCTTGGCGGTCAGCGAGATGCCGTAGTGGTTGACGAGCGCCTGCGCGGCGGTGATCGCCGCCAGGAAGGCCACCAGCAGCGGCATCGAATCGCTGAGCTGCAGCCGCGCGCCGAAGGCGCCGAGGAAGAAATTGTAGGCGCCGACATTGATCGAGCCGAGCACAGTGACCAGCCCGAGCAGGTTGAACCAGGCGGTGAGCCAGCCGGTGAAGCGATTGCCGAGGATCGAACCCCAGTGGTAGAGCCCGCCCGCGGTCGGGAACGCAGAGGCGATCTGCGCCATCGCGATGCCGAACGCGCCCGAGATCAGCACGCCGAGCGGCCAGCCGAGGCCGATCGCGGCGCCGCCCGCCCCGGACGTGGCCTGCGCGAGCGAATTGATGCCGCCGGCCAGGATGCAGATGATCGAGAACGAGATCGCGAAGTTGGAGAAGTGCCCGAGGCGGCGCGAGAGCTCCTGGGCGTAGCCCATGCCGTGCAGGATGCGGACATCGTCGTCTTCGTTCACGGTGCAACTCCGCTTCGTCATCACAACCGGAAGCGTTCCTTAAGTTCGCCGGCGAGGCGGCGGCTCACCTCCAGCTTCTCGCCGCTGTCGCGGACCACGACGCGGTACTGGCCCTCGGCGTCGCGTTCGATCGCGGCCAGCGCCTGGATGTTCACCAGCGCGTTGCGGTGCACGCGCACGAACTGCGCCGGGAATTCCTCCTCGAGCGCGCGCAGGCTGTCCTCGATCAGGTCGGTGCCGCCGCGGTGCCGCACGGTCGTGTACTTCTGGTCGGCGGCGAAATAGTGAATGTCGGGTACCGCGATCAGGCGCACCGAATCGCCGAGCCGCGCGGCCACGTGGGTGCGCGCGGCGCGTTGCGGGTCGGCCGCGGCGACGCGCGCGAGCTGCCGACC
>JAGWPD010000334.1 GCA_028870705.1 Gammaproteobacteria bacterium | reverse complement strand
GCGCGGGCGGCAACCTCGACGCCGCAGCACATGCCGAATACATCCAGGTGCAGGGCCAGTTCCTCGCGCACGACAGCCGGCTGATGCTCGGCCTGCTGGCTGATGCGGTGCTGCGTCCGCGCTTCGCCGCGGGCGAATTCGAGAAGCTGCGCGAGCGCCGTATCGAGGAGCTCAAGGCCGCGAAGGACTCTTCCCCGCAGGCCTTGCTCGGCAGCTACGGCCGCGCGCTGCTGTTCGCGGATCATCCCTACGGGCGCCCGGTGAGCGGCAGCGAGGCCTCGCTCGCCCGGCTCGCGCTTGCCGACGTGACGCGCCTGTACGCCGCGCAATCCGGCGCGGATCGCGCGATCCTGGTCATCGCCGGCGATTTCGATCCGGCCCAGGTGCGGCGAGATGTCGCGGCGGTGTTCGGCCGCTGGCCGCGCGCGAGCGCGCCATTGCCGCCGCTCGCGCCGGCCGCGCGCGTGCATGGCCGGCGATTGCTGCTGGTCGATTCCCCGGGTTCGGCGCAGACCTACCTGTGGATGGGCAACGTCGGCGTGCCGCGCCACTACGATCTGCGGCCAGCGCTGAACATCGCGAACCTGGCGCTGGGCGGCAGCTTCGGCTCGCTCCTCAACCGCGAGCTGCGGCTCAAGGCCGGCCTCACCTACGACGCCAGCTCGCGCTTCAACCGCGGCGCGGTGGCCGGGGAATTCGCGATCAGCACCTTCACGCAGACCGACAACACCGCCCGCGCACTCGAACTCGCGCTCGCGACGCTCGGCCGGTTCAAGCAGGATGGACTGGATGCCGCGGCCACCGACTCGGCGCGCAATTACCTGCTCGGCCAGTTTCCGCTGGCCTTCGAGACACCCTACGACTGGGCGGTCGCGCTCGGCGATCTCGATTTCTACGACCTGCCGGAGAGCTATATCAGCCGGTTCGGCTCCGATCTCGTCGCGGCCAGCGCCGCCTCGATCCGCGCCGTGATCGATGACGCATTTCCCTCCCCGGATGACCTCGATATCGTGCTGGTCGGCGATGCCGCCAGGATCCGCGACTCGATCGCCAGGTTCGGGCCGGTGACGACCATGCCGCTGGCGGCGCCGGAGTTTGCACCGCCTGCGCCTTCCCGCTGAACGCCGGCCGGGCGGCGGGACGCGTCGCTCGCCGTGTCCGATCCGCCTAACCTCATGTCAACGTATCCATTGACCGCGCGGGACCGGTCGGTAATATTCGGGGCATAGGTTCAAGGGTGCTGTTCGGCGCCAGGCGCGGGACCGCTGGCGGTCCGGAGCCGGGCGGTTCGACGAGTTCGCTGGCCCGGCTTACCCGCCGCAAGTCTCTGAAATTATTTGCCTGAATTGCCGTTCCGCCCTCGAGCGGAACGGCTGGGTCGTGCGCGGCTGGCGCAGCGCGCGACCGGCGCACGGGCTTGCAGCACGAGGGACCACATGACCGGGCACCGCACGCGACACAAGGCCCCGCCAAAGGCAGGCCTGTACGACCCGCAGTTCGAGCACGAGGCCTGCGGCGTCGGCTTCGTCGCTGACATCAAGGGCCGCAAGTCGCACCGCATCGTGCAGCAGGCGATCGAAATCCTGCGCAACCTCGATCATCGCGGCGCCTGCGGCTGCGAGAACAACACCGGCGACGGCGCGGGCGTGCTGGTGCAGATGCCGCACCGCTTCCTGCTCGAGGCGGCGAAGAAGGCGCGCGTCGCGCTGCCCGAGGCCGGCCAGTACGCCTGCGGCCTGCTGTTCCTGCCGCGCAATCCGACCAAGCGGCGCAAGCTCGAGGAGCAGTTCGGCCACATCGTGCAATCCGCGGGGTTGACGCTGCTTGGCTGGCGCACCGTGCCCACCGACAACTCGAGTCTGGGCGAGACCGCGCGCGCGAGCGAACCGTTCATGCGCCAGGTGTTCGTCGGCCGCGGCGCCGAGCCGATCGACGACATGGCCTTCGAACGGCTCCTGTACCTGGTGCGCAAGCGCGCCTACAACGAGATCCGCACCTCGACGAT
Source organism: Gammaproteobacteria bacterium (assembly GCA_028870705.1). Classification (GTDB taxonomy): domain Bacteria; phylum Pseudomonadota; class Gammaproteobacteria; order Steroidobacterales; family Steroidobacteraceae; genus FEN-1191. The sequence goes on along the minus strand of JAGWPD010000334.1, from coordinate 14,126 downwards.
CGACGGCGCCGAGTACTGGTACGTCGCCAGCCTGTCGTTCAAGACGCTGGTGTACAAGGGCATGCTGATGACCGAGCAGCTGGCCCGCTATTTTCCGGACCTGCAGAACCCGCTGCTGGAGTCGGCGCTGGCGCTGGTGCATTCGCGCTTCAGCACCAACACCTTCCCGAGCTGGGACCGCGCGCACCCGTACCGCTACATCGCGCACAACGGCGAGATCAACACCGTGCGCGGCAACATCAACTGGATCAGGGCGCGCGAATCGCTGTTCGAGTCGGAGCTGTTCGGCGAACACATGCGCGAGCTGGTGCCGGTGGTCAATCCGAACGGGAGCGATTCGGCGATGTTCGACAACACGCTGGAACTGCTGGTGCTCGCCGGCCGCTCGCTCCCGCACGCGATGATGATGATGATCCCGGAGCCCTGGTCGGCCCACGAGACGATGGACGAGGCGCGGCGCGCCTTCTACCGCTACCATTCCTGCCTGATGGAGCCGTGGGACGGCCCGGCCGCGGTCGCGTTCACCGACGGCCGCCAGATCGGCGCAATGCTCGATCGCAACGGCCTGCGGCCCTCGCGCTACTACATCACGCGCGATGACCTGGTGATCATGGCCTCCGAGGTCGGCGTGCTCGACATCCCGCCGCGGGACATCGTGCGCAAGGGCCGCCTGCAGCCCGGCCGCATGTTCCTGGTCGACACCGTGCAGGGCCGCATCATCGAGGACGAGGAGCTCAAGCGCACGATCGCGCTCGAGCGCCCGTACCAGCAGTGGCTGGACGAGCACCTGGTGACGCTCGAGTCGCTCCCGCCGGCCGGAGCGCTCCCGCAGGTCGACCACGATACGCTGCTGCAGCGGCAGATCGCCTTTGGCTACACCTTCGAGGACCAGCGGCTGCTGATCGAGCCGATGGGACGGAGCGGTGTCGAGGCGGTCGGCTCGATGGGCAACGACACGCCGCTCGCGGCGCTGTCCTCGCGGCCGCGGCTGCTGTACGACTACTTCAAGCAGCTGTTCGCGCAGGTCACGAACCCGCCGATCGACTGCATCCGCGAGGAACTGATCACCTCGAGCGAGATGCTGATCGGCGCCGAGGGCAACCTGCTGCAGCCGCGGCCGGCGGACTGCCGCCAGCTCGAGCTGCCCGGACCGCTGCTGACCAATGAGGATTTCGCGCGGCTCCGGCGCATGGACCTGCCGGGCCTGAAGGTCGGCGTGCTGCCGATCCTGTTCCGCGTCACGCGCGGCGAGGTCGGGCTGGTCAAGTCGATGGAAGAACTCCGCATCATGGCGCGGCGCATGATCGAGGAAGAGGACGTCAGCGTGCTGATCCTCACCGACCGCGGCATCAACCGCGAGTTCGCCGCGGTGCCGGCGCTGCTGGCGGTGGCCGGGCTGCACCATTACCTGATCCGCGAGCAGCTGCGCACGCGCGTCAGCCTGGTGCTCGAGACCGGCGAGGCGCGCGAGGTGCATCATTTCGCGCTGCTGGTGGGCTATGGCTGCAGTGCGATCAACCCTTACCTCGCCTTCGAGACGATGGACGGCATGATCGGCGACGGCCTGCTGACCAACGTCGATCACAAGCTGGCCTGCAAGAACTACGTGAAGGCCGCGACCAAGGGTATCATCAAGGTCGCCTCGAAGATGGGCATCTCGGCGATCCAGAGCTACCACGGCGCGCAGGTGTTCGAGGCGGTCGGTTTGCGCCAGGACCTGATCGACGATTACTTCACCGGCACGGCCTCGCGCGTCGGCGGCATCGGCGTCGACGTGGTCGCGAAGGAAGTGCTGATGCGCCATCGCGCCGCGTTCGCCGAGCGTGGCGATGCCGGCGAACCGCTCGGGGCCGGCGGGCAGTACCAGTGGCGCGCCAACGGCGAGTACCACCTGTTCAATCCCGAGTCGATCCACCGGCTGCAGAAGGCGGTGCGCAGCGGGAGCTTCGCCACGTACAAGTCCTACGCCGCGCTGATCAACGACCAGTCGAAGCAACTGTGCACGCTGCGCGGACTGCTCGATTTCAAGGCCGGGGACCCGGTGCCGCTCGGGGAGGTCGAACCGGTCGAGAGCCTGATGCGCCGTTTCAAGACCGGCGCGATGTCCTATGGCTCGATCAGCCAGGAGGCCCACGAGACACTCGCAATCGCCATGAACCGCATCGGCGGCAAGAGCAACACCGGCGAAGGCGGCGAGGACCCGGCGCGCCATGTGCCGCTCGCCAACGGCGATTCGAAGAACTCGGCCATCAAGCAGGTGGCTTCGGGGCGCTTCGGCGTCACCAGCGAATACCTGGTGAGCGCACGCGAGCTGCAGATCAAGATGGCGCAGGGCGCGAAGCCGGGCGAGGGCGGGCAGCTGCCGGGCAGCAAGGTGTATCCCTGGATCGCAAAGACGCGGCATACCACGGCGGGTGTGGGGCTGATCTCGCCGCCGCCGCACCACGATATCTATTCGATCGAGGACCTGGCGCAGCTGATCCACGACCTCAAGAACGCCAATCGGGAGGCGCGCATCAGCGTGAAGCTGGTCGCCGAGGTCGGCGTGGGCACGGTGGCGGCCGGCGTGTCGAAAGCGCACGCCGACGTGGTGCTGATCAGCGGCTATGACGGCGGCACCGGCGCCGCGCCGCAGACCTCGATCGCGCACGCCGGGCTGCCGTGGGAGCTGGGCCTGGCCGAGGCGCACCAGACGCTGGTGCTCAACAACCTGCGCGACCGCATCGTGGTCGAGACCGACGGCCAGCTCAAGACCGGGCGCGACGTGGTTATCGCGGCGCTCCTGGGCGCCGAGGAGTTCGGCTTCGCGACCGCGCCGCTGGTGTCGATGGGCTGCATCCTGATGCGCGTCTGCCACCTCAACACCTGCCCGGTGGGCGTCGCTACCCAGGATCCGAAGCTGCGTGAGCAGTTCGCGGGCAAGCCCGAGCACGTGGTGAACTTCATGCGCTTCATCGCGCAGGATCTGCGCGAGATCATGGCGCAACTCGGTTTCCGCAGCGTCGAGGAGATGGTCGGGCGCGTCGACCGGCTCGAGCCGCGCAAGGCGATCGATCACTGGAAGGCGCGCGGCTTCGATTTCAGCAACATCCTCTACCAGCCGGATGTCGGCGACGAGATCGGGCGCCACCATCGTGTCGCGCAGGACCACGGCCTCGGGCAATCGCTCGATCTCACGACCATCCTCGAATTGTGCCGGCCCGCGATCGAGCGCGGCGAGCTGGTGCGCGCTACGCTGCCGATCCGCAACGTGAATCGCGTGGTCGGCACGATCACCGGCAGCGAGATCACGCGCCGGCACGGCGCCAGGGGCCTCCCGGCCGATACGATCCAGCTCGGCTTCAAGGGCTCGGCCGGCCAGAGTTTCGGCGCGTTCATTCCGCCCGGCATGACACTGCGGCTCGAGGGCGACGCCAATGATTACGTCGGCAAGGGTCTCTCAGGCGGGAAACTGGTCATTCATCCACCCAAGGATGCGGGCTTCGTGGCCGAGGACAACATCATCATCGGCAACGTCGCGCTGTATGGCGCGACCAGTGGCGAGGCCTACATCCGCGGCATGGCCGGCGAGCGCTTCGCGGTGCGCAACAGCGGGGTCGACGCCGTCGTGGAAGCGGTCGGCGATCACGGCTGCGAGTACATGACCGGCGGGCGCGTCGTCGTGCTCGGGCGCACCGGGCGCAACTTCGGCGCCGGCATGTCCGGCGGCGTCGCCTACGTGCTCGACGAGCAGGGCGATTTCAGCTCGCACGTCAACACGCAGATGGTCGGGGTCGAGCGCCTCGAGGACCCGGACGAAATCGCCGCGGTGCGCGCACTGGTGGAGAAGCATCGCGAGCTGACCGGCAGCACGCGCGCGGCGTCGCTGCTGCAAACGTGGGAGCTCGTGGTGCCGCGCTTCCTCAAGGTCATGCCCAAGGATTACAAGCGCGTGCTCGCCTGCATCCGCCGCGCCCACGACCAGGGATTGTCCGGCGACGAGGCGATCATGGTGGCGTTCGAGGAGAACGCGCGCGATCTCGCCCGGGTTGGCGGCAACTGAGGCGACGGCGACGTGGTCAACCAACGGCATTTCATAGATGGGTAAACCTACTGGCTTCATCGAGTACCTGCGCGAGCTGCCGGTCGATCGCACGCCGGCCGAGCGCGTGCGTGATTGGGGTGAATTCCATCATCACATGGAGGAGAGGCACCTGCGCCAGCAGGGTGCGCGCTGCATGGATTGCGGCGTGCCGTTCTGCCAGACCGGCAAGCTGATCAGCGGCATGGCCTCCGGTTGTCCGGTCAACAACCTGATTCCCGAGTGGAACGACCTGGTGTATCGCGGCCTGTGGCACGAGGCGCTCGATCGCCTGCACCTGACCAACAATTTCCCGGAGTTCACCGGCCGCGTGTGCCCGGCGCCCTGCGAGGGCTCCTGCGTGCTCGGCATGAACGCCGCGCCGGTCGCGATCAAGACACTCGAGAATGCGATCATCGACAAGGGCTTTGATTCGGGCTGGGTGCTGCCGCACGTACCGGCAGTGCGCAGCGGCAGGAAGGTGGCGGTCGTCGGCTCCGGCCCGGCCGGGCTCGCGGCCGCGGCGCAGCTCAACCGTGCCGGGCACATGGTGACGGTGCTGGAACGCGCCGACCGGCCCGGCGGGTTGCTGATGTACGGCATCCCCAACATGAAGCTCGACAAGCGCGAGGTCGTGCTCCGGCGCATCGAATTGCTGGAACGCGAAGGCATCAGGTTCATCTGCAACGCCAACGTCGGCGAGAACGTCGAGGGCCCGCTGCTGCTGCGCGATTTCGACGCGCTCGTGCTCTGCACCGGCGCGACCCAGGCGCGCGACCTGCCGGTCGAAGGCCGCGCGCTGCCGGGCGTGCATCTGGCGATGGATTACCTGACGGCCAGCACGCGCGCGCTGCTCGATGGCGGGCCGGATCACTCGGCCATACATGCGCGCGGCAAGGACGTCGTGGTGATTGGCGGCGGCGACACCGGCACCGACTGCGTCGGCACCGCCATGCGCCAGGGCTGCCGGAGCCTGGTGCAGCTCGAGATCCTGCCGCGGCCACCGGATGCGCGCGCGGCCGACAACCCATGGCCCGAGTGGCCGAAGGTCTACAAGCTCGACTACGGCCAGGAGGAAGCGGCGGCGCGCTTCGGCGGTGATCCCCGCAGCTACTCGATGACGGTGCGGCAATTCACGGCGGGCGCCGATGGCGCGCTGGCCTCGCTCCAGACCGTGGCGATACGCTGGGAGAAGGATGCCGCCGGCCGGTTCACGCCGGTTGAAATGCCCGGCAGCGGACGCACGCTGCCGGCGCAATTGGCACTGCTGGCCCTGGGTTTCCTTGGCCCCGAGCAATCGCTGCTGCGCGAGCTGAAGGCCGCGGTCGATGCGCGCAGCAACGTGCAGGCCGACTACGGCAAGTACGCGACCAGCATCAAGGGCGTGTTCGCGGCCGGCGATTGCCGCCGTGGCCAGAGCCTGGTCGTCTGGGCCATCAACGAAGGCCGCGGTGCGGCGCGCGAGTGCGATCGCTACCTGTCGGGCCGCACGAGCCTGCCCTGATTTCCGCACCCTAACGCAACTGCCGGCAGCCTGGCGATGAAACTCCATCCCGAGCGCCTGCAATCGCCGGGCGCTGGTGTGCGTCCCGATGTGCAACAGCTGCACGTTAGACCTGCGGCTCCAGGGCGGGAGTTGCTATTACTCGCAAAAGCAGTAACGCAGTAACGTGGAGCGGTAACGGAGGTAAGCTCATGCACCGGTCCAAAGCCGTAGTTTCAGCGTGCGCACTCGGATTAACGACATTCATCCCCGCACCCTGCATACCCGCACCTCCCCAACTGCCGCAAGAATTCGCGCCTGCTCCCCGTGTCCTCCAGCCACAGGACGGAGAGGCGAGACTGCGGCGGCCACCGCCGGCCTCGCTGTCCACGCTCGCCGCGCCATTCCTGTTCAAAGTCGATCCAACACCGCGAAATGGCGGTTCCCGTGATTTCGTCGTGTTCACTGAAGACGTACCCGCCGGCGCGGAGATTGCGCCGCACCGGCATCCTCATTCAGAGGAACTCCTATATATCCATGCCGGACACGGCACGGCGTGGCTGAACGGCACCGAAGCCAAGCTACAGCCAGGAACCATCATTTACATGCCGCGTAACACGGGCGTGAAGCTGAGCAACGACGGAACCGAACCAATTGCATTGGTTGCAATCTTCTCGAGGCCTGGGTTCGATAAGTACCAGCGCGACATCTCGGTACCAGCAGGTCAAGTTGCGAAGCCACTAACGGTCGAGGAGCTGACAGCTATCCGAGCACGGCACCGCGATGCGGTTATCTACGGCAAAATGTGAGTGCCGCATGATTCGTGACCCGGCCGCAGATGATGCTCCCCGCGCCTGGCGATATTTGAGCGCCATTGCCCCCGAGGGATTTGACGGGCTTTCAGCGAGATCCCGGTTGTGGCACGCAGTTGGCAAAACCCGGGCGCGAGTCAGGACTGCCTTTGCGCCGCGAGCGCGATGACGCGCTCGGCCAGCTCCGGCGGGCACACCAGCAGATCGGGCATGTGGGTGTTGGCCTGGTTGTAGCGCAACGCGCGGCCATCGAGGCGTGACACGTGCAGGCCCGCGGCCTGCGCCACTGCCACCGGCGCGCAGCTGTCCCATTCGCGCTGGCCGCCGGAGTGCATGTAGATGTCGCTCTCGCCGCGCACCACCGACATGATCTTGGCGCCGGCCGATCCCATCGGCAGCAGTTCCGCGCCCAGCGCCTCGGCGACCGCCACCGCTTCGGCCGCCGGTCGCGTGCGGCTGACCACGATGCGGAGCCTGCCGGCGTGGCGTGGCCGCGCGACCGCGTCGCCGCTCGCCAGCGTGAGCGGCAGGCCCGGCAGCGCCACCGCGCCGAGCGCGGCGGCGCCGTCGATGGCCAGCGCCACGTGCACGGCCCAGTCGGCGCGCCCTTCGCCGTACTCGCGCGTGCCATCGAGCGGGTCGACGATCCAGACGCGCTGCAAACCCAGGCGCGCAGCGCTGTCCTGTTCTTCCTCCGACAGCAGCCCGTCCGCCGGCCGATGCGTGCGCAGCGCCTGCACGATGAACGTGTTCGCGAGCTCATCGCCGCGCTTGCCGAGCGCCTTGCCCTCGAACAATTTCGATTCGCGCAGGGTCACCAGCAGCCGCCCGGCGCTGTCGGCGAGCCGCCGGGCCAGCTCGGTGTCATTCATGGCATCGCTCCGGTTCATCAGGGCAGCCGGCTGACGATCAGCTCGGCCGCTTCCTCGGCGCTGAGCCGGGCCGTGTCGATGTGGATCTCGGGCGCGAGCGGCGCCTCGTAGGGACTGTCGATGCCGGTGAAATTCTTCAGCTGGCCGGCGCGCGCCTTCCGGTACAGGCCCTTGACGTCGCGCGCCTCGGCGGCCGCCAGCGTGGAGTCGATGTGGATTTCGAGGAATTCACCCGGCGCCATCATCTGCCGCACCAGCGCGCGCTCGGCGCGGAATGGCGAGATGAAGGCGGTGATCACGATTAGGCCGGCGTCGGTCATCAGCCGCGCCACCTCGCCGACGCGGCGGATATTCTCCACGCGGTCCGCATCCGAGAAGCCCAGATCGCGGTTCAGGCCGTGGCGCACGTTGTCGCCGTCGAGCAGGAAGGTGTGGCGGTTCATGCGCACCAGCCGCTTCTCGACCAGGTTCGCGATGGTCGACTTGCCGGCGCCCGACAGGCCGGTGAACCACAGCACCGCCGGCTTCTGGTGCTTGAGCTGCGCGTGCAGCTCGCGCGTCACGTCGAGCTGCTGCCAGTGGATGTTGCTCGCCCGCCGCAGCGCGAAATGCAGCAGGCCGGCGGCCACCGTCGCGTTGCTCAGTTTGTCGATCAGGATGAATCCGCCCAGTTCGCGGCTCTGCCCGTAGGGTTCGAATACCAGCGGCTGGTCGGTGGAGATGTTGGCGACACCGATCGCATTGAGCTCGAGCGTGCGGGCCGCGAGATGCTCGAGCGTGTTGACGTTGACCTGGTATTTCGGCGCCTGCACCTGCGCGGTCACGGTCTGCGTGCCCAGCTTCAGCCAGTAGGTGCGCCCGGGCAGCATCTCCTCGTCGGCCATCCACACGATGGTCGCCTCGAACTGGTCGGCCGCCTCGGGCGGATCGTCGGCCCGCGCGATCACGCAGCCGCGCGAGCAGTCCAGCTCGTCGGCAAAGCACAGCGTGACCGATTGGCCGGCGACCGCTTCGGGCAGGTCGCCGTCCAGCGTGACGATGCGGCTGATCCTGGTGGCGCCACCCGCCGGCAACACGCGTACCGCATCGCCGGGACGCACGCTGCCCGCGGCGATCAGGCCGGAGTATCCGCGGAATTCGTGGTTCGGCCGGTTCACCCACTGCACCGGCATGCGCAACGGACGCGCCTGCTGGGCATCGGTCGCGAGCGGGACGGTCTCGAGGTGTTCGAGCAGCGTCGGACCCCGGTACCATGGTGTGAGCTGCGAGCGCGCGGCGATGTTGTCGCCGCGCAGGCCCGAGATCGGCATGGCCACGATGCCGCGCATGCCGATTCGCTCGGCGAATTCACGATACTCGCCGACGATGGTCTCGAAGCGCGTCTGGTCGAATCCCACCAGGTCCATCTTGTTGACCGCGAGCACGATGTTGCCGATGCCGAGCAGCTGCACCAGGTAGCTGTGGCGGCGCGTCTGCGTCAGCACGCCGAGGCGCGCGTCCACCAGGATCACGGCCAGCTCGGCGGTCGAGGCGCCGGTGACCATGTTGCGCGTGTACTGCTCGTGGCCGGGGGTGTCGGCGACGATGAACTTGCGCCGCTCGGTGGCGAAGTAGCGATAGGCCACGTCGATGGTGATGCCCTGTTCACGCTCGGCCGCAAGGCCGTCCACCAGCAGCGCGAAGTCGAGGTTCTGGCCCTGCGTGCCGATGCGGGCGCTGTCGGCCGCGAGCGCGGCGAGCTGGTCCTCGAAGATCATCTTCGAGTCGTACAGGAGCCGTCCGATCAGCGTCGACTTGCCGTCATCGACGCTGCCGCAGGTGATGAAGCGCAGCAGCGACTTGCGCTGCTGCGCCTCGAGGTAGGACTCGATGTCCGCGGCCGCGGGTGCGGGGGGGTGGTAAGCGTGCGGCGGGCTCAAAAGTAGCCCTCCTGCTTTTTCTTTTCCATGCTGGCGGGCTGGTCGCGGTCGATCGCGCGTCCCTGGCGCTCCGAAGTCGTGGTCAGCAGCATCTCGCGGATGATCTCGGGCACGCTCGCCGCCGTGCTCTCGACCGCGCCGGTCAGCGGGTAGCAGCCGAGCGTGCGGAAGCGGATCGAGCGCGTGACCGGCAACTCGCCGGCGGCGAGCGGGAAGCGTTCGTCGTCCACCATCAGCAGCAGGCCGTCGCGCTTCACGGTGGGGCGCGGCGCCGCGAAATACAGTGGCACGATCGGGAGCTTCTCGAGGTGGATGTACTGCCAGACATCCAGCTCGGTCCAGTTCGAGAGCGGAAACACGCGCATGCTCTCGCCGCGCGCCTTGCGCGCGTTATAGATGCGCCACAGTTCCGGCCGCTGGCGCTTCGGATCCCAGCGGTGGTTGGCGGAGCGGAAGCTGAAGATGCGTTCCTTGGCGCGGCTCGCCTCCTCGTCGCGGCGCGCGCCGCCGAATGCCGCGTCGAACCCGTACTGGTCGAGCGCCTGCTTCAGGCCCTCGGTCTTCCACAGGTCGGTGTGCAGCGCGCCGTGCTCGAACGGATTGATGCCGCGCCGTTTCGCTTCCGGATTCTGGTGGACGAGCAGCTGGATGCCCGGGAGCGCGGCGACCTGCGCGCGCAGCGCGTACATGTCGCGGAACTTCCAGGTGGTGTCGACGTGCAGCAGCGGGAACGGCAGTGGGGCGGGGTGGAAGGCCTTACGCGCCAGCTGCAGCATCACGGCCGAGTCTTTGCCGATCGAGTACAGCATGACCGGCTTGCCGGTCTCGGCGACGACCTCGCGGAAGATATGGATGCTTTCGGCTTCGAGTCGCTGCAGGTGCGTGAGTGGCATTAGAGATCGCTGATCGAGCCCGGCAATTGTCGAGGTTGCAGTCCGCATTCGCGCGACTCGGGGCTCTCCCACCACCACCGCCCGGAACGGCTGTCCTGGCCGGGTTCGACCGCGCGCGTGCAGGGCGCGCAGCCGATGCTGGGGTAGCCCGCATCGTGCAGCGGATTGTAGGGCAGTTTTTCCTGGCGTATGTAATTCCAGATCTCGGCGCCGCTCCACTCGAGCAGCGGGTTCACCTTCTGCAGGCGGTAGCGTGCGTCCCATTCCAGCGTGCGTACCTGCGCGCGCCCGGCCGATTGCGCGTGGCGCACGCCGGTGACCCAGGCGTTGTAGCCGACGATCGCGCGCTGGAACGGCTCGACCTTGCGGATGTGGCAGCAGGCCTGCCGTTGCGGCAGGCCGTTGTAGAAACCGTTGATGCCGTGGTCGGCGACATAGTTCTGCACGCGCTGCGCTTCCGGGAACACCACGCGGATGCGGCGCTGGTAGCGCCGCTCGATGCGTCCGAGCAGTTCGAGCGTCGATTCGGGCAGGCGGCCGGTGTCGACCGTGAAGATGTCGACTTGCGGTGCGTGAGTGAAGATCAGGTCGGTGAGTACGGCGGCCTCGGCGCCGAGGCTGCTCGCGTACACCACGCGGCCGAAGTCGCGCACCGTATCCTGCAGCAGCCGGATCGAGCCGGCGAGCTTGGCTGACGCCGCCGGCGCGGCGGCGATTTCCGGTGCCTCGACTTGCATGCCCGCATTGTGCTTGGAAGAACTATAACAATGTTGATATGAGTACCGAGGTGCCTGCAGGGACAGCGTCCGCGCGAGCGCGGCCGGGTCCGGCTGCGTGCCGGGAAGCGTGTAGTAACATGCGGGCGATCCCGACAGGAGCCGCGCCTTGGCCGGACTTTATTTCGAAGAATTCCACGTGGGCCAGCTGTTTCGCCACGCCATGCGGCGCACCGTGACCGAGACGGACAACCTGATCTTCTCGGCGCTGACGCACAACCCGGCCGCGCTGCACCTGGATGCGGAATATTGCCGCACGCAGTCCGAGTTCGGGCAGCGCCTGGTCAACAGTGTGTACACCCTCGGGCTGATGGTCGGCGTGTCGGTCGGTGACACGACCCTCGGCACCACGGTCGCGAACCTCGGCTGGGACGAGGTGCGCTTCCCGAAGCCGCTGTTCCACGGCGATACGGTGCGCTGCGAGACCGAGGTGCTCGAACTGCGCGACAGCCGTTCGCGGCCGGCCAACGGCATCGTCGTGTTCGCGCACCGCGCCTACAACCAGCACGATGTGCTGGTGGCGAGCTGCAAGCGTGCTGCGCTGATGCTGCGGAAGCCGTGTTCGTGACGGTGCGCTCCTGGCTGTTCGTACCGGGCGACAGCGAGCGCAAACTGGCGAAGGCGGGGGACTGCGGCGCGGACGCGCTGATCCTCGACCTCGAGGACGCCGTCGCGCCCGAACGCAGGGACGCGGCGCGCGCGCTGGTGCGCGAATACCTGCAGGCGCGCGCCGCCCAGCGCGCGCCGCAGCTGTGGGTGCGCGTCAGCCCGATCGACAGCGGCGATTGCGCCGCGGACCTCGCGGCCGTGCTGGCGGCGCGGCCCGACGGCATCGTGCAACCCAAGCCGCGTTCGGCCGCGGATGTGAGCGCGCTGGCCGCGCAGCTCGATGAGCTCGAGCGCCGGCACGGGATCGCTCCGGGAGCGATCCGCATCCTGCCGATCGCAACCGAAACCCCCGCGGCGATGTTCGCGATCGGCGGTTACTGGCAATGCGGCGTGCGGCTCGCCGGCCTCACCTGGGGCGCGGAAGACCTGAGCGTGGCCATCGGCGCAAGCGGCAACCAGGAGGCGGACGGCGCCTGGACCGCGCCTTTCCAGCTGGCGCGCTCGTTGTGCCTGTTCGGTGCCGCGGCCGCGGGCGTCGCCGCGATCGACACGCTGTTCATCGACTATCGCGATACCGCCGGCCTCGCTGCGAGCTGCGCGGTGGGCCGGCGTGACGGCTTCAGCGGCAAGCTCGCGATCCATCCGGCGCAGGTGGGCGTGATCAACGAAGGCTTCCGGCCCAGCGAGGCGGAGTTGTCGCGGGCGCGGCGCGTGGTCGCGCTGTTCGCGGCGCATCCGGGCGCGGCCGCGCTTTCGCTCGACGGGCGCATGGTGGATATTCCACACCTGCGCCAGGCGGAGCAGATCCTGGCGCGCGCGCGGATCGGGCACGAACCGCAGCGCGCATGAGCGCCGTCAATCGCCGCATCGTGCTCGACCACCGTCCGGCGGGCACGCCGGAGGCTGGCAATTTCCGTCGCGACGACCAGCCGGCGCCGGAGCCGGGTGAAGGGCAGATCCTGCTGCGCAACCACTACCTGTCGATCGATCCGGCGCAGCGCGGCTGGATCAGCCCCGGCGTCAATTTCGCCGAACCGGTGGCGGTCGGGGACGTGATGCGATCGCTCGCGGTCGGCGCCGTCGCGGCCACACGCAGCGCGAAGTATTCCGTCGGTGAGTACCTGTACGGGTGGTTTGGCTGGCAGGATTATTGCGTCGCTGGCGAGCCGCAGGTGATCGCGCGCGTGCAGCCGGCGCAGGGTCCGGTGAGCCTGGGGCTGGGCCTGTACGGCATCTCGGGCGTCACGGCGTACCTGGGACTGACCGAGATTGGCCGGCCGCGCGCCGGCGAAACCGTGCTGGTCTCGACCGCGGCCGGCGCGGTCGGCAGCGTCGTCGGCCAGCTCGCGCGGCGCCTCGGCTGCCGCGTCGCCGGGCTCACCGGGAGCGATGACAAGGTGCGTCAGTGCCTGGCCGAATACGGCTATCACGCGGCGCTCAACTACCGCAGCGGGCTCGATGCCGCGGCGATGAACGCGCTGTGCCCGCAAGGCATCGACGTCTTCTTCGACAACGCCTCCGGCGAAATCGCGGACGCCGTCTGGCCGCACATGAACCTGCGCGGCCGCGTCGTCCAGTGCGGCACCGCGGCCGTCGCCTGCTGGGATCCGGCGCCGCTCGCCCCGCGGCGCGAGCGCATCATGCTGACGCGCCGCCTGCGCCACGAAGGCTTCATGATCTTCGATCACCTGGAGCGCTTCCCGGCGGTGATCGCGCAACTGGCGCGCTGGCACCAGGAGGGCACGCTGGTGTTCCACGAGGATATCGAGACCGGCCTCGACCGCGCGCCGGCCGCGCTCGCGGCGATCTTCCGCGGCGAGAATCGCGGCAAGAAGATGGTCCGCATCACGCACGGGACGCGCGCGCTCTAGGCGCGCCTCCGCCCGCATGAGCGCCACGCGACTCGCCGCCTGCATCATCACGCGCAACGAAGCCGCGCGCATTGCCTCGTGCATCGAGGCGCTGCGCTTCTGCGACGAGATCGTCGTGGTCGATTCGCATTCGGAGGACGACACGCGTGCGATCGCGGCGCGGCTGGGCGCGCGCGTCATCGAGCGCGATTGGCCGGGCTACCGCACACAGAAGCAGTTCGCGACCGACGCCGCCGGATGCGACTGGGTATTGTCGATTGACGCCGACGAAGTGGTGACGGTGGCGCTGCGCGCCCAGATCGAGGCATTGCGGGCCGGCGGCTTCGCGGGCGCGCGCGGCTGGACGATCCCGCGCAGCACCGAGTACTTCGGCCGCTTCCTGCGCCACGGCAACGCCTGGCCCGACCGCCAGGTGCGGCTGTACGACCGGCGCGCGGCACGCTGGGTGGGCTACGAGGTACACGAGAAGATCGCCGTCGAAGGACCGGTCGGGGCGCTCAGCGCGCCGCTCGAGCACTACGCCTACCGCGACCTGGATGACCAGCTCGCGCGCCTCGATCGCTACGCCAGCCTGATGGCGGCGCAGATGCACGCCGCCGGCCGCCGGGCCGGACTGGCGCAAGTGCTGCTCAATCCGGCCTGGCGGCTGTTCCGCGGCCTGGTGATCAAGCGCGGCCTGCTCGATGGCTGGCGCGGCTGGATGTTCCACGTTGCCGAGGCAGGCTACGTGCGCCGAAAATACCTGCGGCTGTGGGCACGCTCGCGCGGCATCAAGACCTGAACCGGGGATCAACGCATGGCGACGGCAGGATCGGCGGCGGGCAGCAGGGC
>JAGWPD010000333.1 GCA_028870705.1 Gammaproteobacteria bacterium | reverse complement strand
GCTCGTGCCGGGACCGTGCGCGCCATGGACGGCGCGCCCGGAGCCCCCATGGATGGGTTTACGGCGTTCCCGGCAAGAGCATCCTCGCACCGAGCCGCCGTGCTGGCGAAATACCCGTGCGGCTTCACGGCACGATTTCCGCCAGGTTGCCGCTCTGCTCGAGCCACTCGCGCCGATCGCTGGCGCGCTTTTTCGCCAGCAGCATGTCCATCAGCCTGTCGGTGTTGTCCTTCGCCGCAATCGTCAGCTGCACCAGCCGCCGGGTCAGCGGATCGATGGTGGATTCGCGCAGCTGCGCCGGGTTCATCTCGCCCAGCCCCTTGAAGCGCGTGACTACCGGCTTGGCACGGGAGTGCTCGGCCGCGAGGCGCCTGAGCACCGCATCGCGCTCCTCGTTGTCGAGCGCGTACAGCACCTGCTTGCCGGCATCGATGCGGTACAGCGGCGGCATCGCCACGTAGACATGGCCGTTGGTCACCAGCGGCCGGAAGTGCCGCAGGAACAGCGCGCACAGGAGCGTGGCGATGTGCAGCCCGTCGGAATCCGCGTCCGCGAGGATGCAGATCTTGTGGTAGCGCAGCCCGGTCAGGTCGGCCGAACCCGGGTCGACGCCAATCGCGACGCTGATGTCGTGCACTTCCTGCGAGCTGCCGATCTCTCCGGGCTCGAGTTCCCAGGTGTTCAGGATCTTGCCGCGCAGCGGCATGATCGCCTGGAAATCCTTGGCGCGCGCCTGCTTGGCGGAACCGCCGGCCGAATCGCCTTCGACCAGGAACAATTCCGAGCGCGCGGGATCCTGGCAGGTGCAGTCGGCCAGTTTGCCGGGCAGCGCCGGCCCGTTCACTGCACGCTTGCGCGTGATGCGCTGCGCAGCCCGCAGCCGTTCCTGCGCATTGGCGATCGCGAACCGGGCTATGCCTTCGCCGGCATCGGGGTGCTGGTTGAGCCACAGGCCCATCGCATCGCGGGCGTGCGTCTCCACCAGCGCCGCGGCCTCGCGCGAACTGAGCTTCTCCTTCGTCTGGCCCGCGAACTGCGGGTCGCGGATCTTGATCGACAGCACGTAGCAGGCGCGTTCCCAGACGTCCTCGGCCGTAAGCTTGATGCCGCGCGGCAGCAGGTTGCGGAATTCGCAGAATTCGCGCACCGCATCGACTATGCCTGCGCGCAGCCCGTTCACGTGCGTGCCACCGGCAACCGTGGGGATGAGGTTGACGTAGCTCTCGGCGACCAGGTGCGGCGCGTCGCTCGACCAGGCCAGCGCCCACTCGACCACGTCCTGGTCGGAGGCGTGGCGGCCGGTGACCGGCTCGGCCGGCAGCCGTTCGCTCGTGTCGAGCTGCTCGACCAGGTACTCGCCCAGGTGCCCGGTGTAGAACCACTCCTCCTGCTCGCCGCTCGCCTCGTTGGCGAAGGTCAACCGCAGGCCCGCGCACAGCACCGCCTTGGCCTTGAGCACGCGCTTGAGTTCCGGCACCGCGAAGCGCTCGGTGTCGAAGAACCCGGGATCCGGCCAGAAGCGCACCGTCGTGCCGGTATTGCGCGCGCCGACGGTGCCGATGACCTCCAGCTTCGAGGAGACACGGCCATCCTTGAAGGCGATGTTGTATTCTTTCCCGCCGCGCCGCACCCAGCACTCCAGGTGCTTCGAGAGGGCATTCACAACCGACACGCCCACGCCGTGCAGTCCGCCGGCGAAGCGGTAGCTCTTGTCGGTGAACTTGCCGCCGGCGTGCAGCCGCGTCAGGATCAGCTCGACGCCGCTCACCTTTTCCTGCGGGTGGATATCGACGGGCATGCCGCGCCCGTCGTCGGTCACCTCGAGCGAGCCGTCCTTGTAGAGCGTGACATCGATCTGCCGGCAGTGGCCGGCAATGGCCTCGTCGACGCTGTTGTCGATGACTTCGTGCGCCAGGTGGTTCGGCCGCGTGGTGTCGGTGTACATGCCGGGGCGGCGACGCACCGGCTCGAGACCCGAGAGGACTTCGATGTCCGCGGCGTTGTAGGACTGTGCCATTGCTTGCGCTGACTCAGCTTGGGTTCGCGGCGACTGCTGCCGGCCCGCGGGGTGCGGGGCGCGCGGATTCTAGCAAACCGCAGCTGGTGGGGGTTCAGGCCAGGTCGGCGAGCAGCGCCGCACGCAGCGACGCGGGCACCGGATCGACGCGCTGCGCGTAGTCGGGCAGGTCGATGCCCGCGGCGAGCGCCGCCCCCGCCTGGAGCGAAGCGATCATGCCCGGCGTGAATTCAAAGCGCAGAAAGTGCACCGCGGAGGTCTTCTGCGCGTTGCTGCGCTCCAGGTCTTCGTCGGCGATCGCGAACACCGGCGCGTGCCCCGCCACCTGCAGCCAGCAGCGGTGCTCGATGCCGCGCAATTGCGCGAGCCGGCGCGCACGCTCGGCCGGGTCCGGATATTCCATCAATAGCGTCGCCTTCAGGTTGCTCCCGTCCGGTATCAGCGGATTGTACGCGGCGAGTTCCTCGGCAATTCCCGCGGGTTCGAAGATACGCTCGGTGCGCAGCATCTCCTGGATCTGGTAGCGCACAGTCTCGCGATCCTCGAAGCTCCAGGTGCAATTCGCACCCACCTGCAGCCGGCGCGTGGCGCGGTAACCGATCATGCGCGCCCTGATCGCCTCGCGTTCACGCGCATATTGCTCGAGCGGCATCAGGTCCGCCGCGCTAAGGGTGGGTGACATAGCACTAGATTCCGTAGGCGATGCGCAACAGCTGCAGCGGTGGCGTGGGCTCGCGCGCCTGGCCGCCGAGTCCGCTGCGGATCTGGTGGCCCGCCATGGGGCAATCGCTCGAGTAGTAATCGGCATTGCCGGCGGCCACCCTGGCGATCACCGGTTGCGCGATCTTCATCGATGCCGCCCGGAATTCGCTCTTCACCGCGTAGCTGCCATCGTGCCCCGAGCAGCGCTCGATCACATCGACCGTCGTGTCGGGCACGAGCCGCAGCACGTCGCGGGTTTTCAGGCCGATGTTCTGCACGCGCAGGTGGCAGGGTACGTGGTAGCTGACGCGCCCGAGGCGCGCCTTGAAATCGGTGCGCAGGAGCCCGGCCTGGTGGCGCAGCATCAGGTATTCGAACGGGTCGAAGCTGTGCGCACGCACGCGCTGCACGGCCGCATCTTCGGGAAACATCAGCGGCAGTTCCTGCTTGAACATCAGCACGCAGGAGGGAATGGGCGCCACAATGTCGTAGCCCTGCTCGACCAGGCGCAGCAGCTGCGGGATATTCTGTTCCTTGAGCCGCGCCACCGCATCGAGATCGCCGAGCTCGAGCTTCGGCATGCCGCAGCAGTGCTCGCGCTCGGCCAGCGTAAGGCCGATGCCGTTGTGGGTGAAAACCGCGGCAAGATCCGTCGCCAGATCGGGCTCATTGCGATTCCCGTAGCAGGTGGTGAACAGCACCACGCGCCCGGTCGTCTCGGGCGTCGACGCCGGCGTAGCCGTGGCCGGAGTCCTGCCGAGCTGCCGGCGCAGCCGCGCTCGCGCGCTGCTCGAGTGGTACTCGGGGAGTGGCGCCTCGGGATGCACGTGCAGCAGCTTGTCGAGCAGCTTCCGCCCCAGCTTGCTGGCGTTGGCCGCATTCACGAACTGCGCGACCACCGGAATGCCGGCGATGGCGCCGACCGTGTCGGTAGCAGTCAGCATGCGGTCGCGGAACGAGCTCTCGCCCCGGCGCGATCTCACCGCCTTCGCGCGCAGCATCAGGTGTGGAAAGTCGAGGTTCCAGGGGTGCGGCGGCACGTACGGACACTTGGTCATGTAGCACATGTCACACAGGTAACAGTGATCCACGACCTTCCAGTAGACGCGCTTGTCGACTCCGTCGAGCTCGCCGCTCGCAGACGCGTCGATGGCGTCGAACAGCGTCGGGAAGGCCTGGCAGAGGCTGAAGCAGCGCCGGCAGCCGTGGCAGATGTCGAACACGCGCTCGAGTTCCTGCTCGAGCGCGTGTTCGTCGTGGAACGACGGATCGCGCCAGTTGAGCGGATGCCGGGTCGGAGCCTCGAGGTTGCCTTCTCCGCTCACTGCTCGTTACAGCGAGTCGAGCGCTTTCTGGAAGCGGTTGGCGTGCGAGCGCTCGGCCTTGGCCAGCGTCTCGAACCAGTCGGCGATCTCCGCGAAGCCTTCGGTGCGCGCGGCCTTCGCCATGCCCGGATACATGTCGGAGTACTCGTGGGTCTCGCCCGCAATCGCCGACTTCAGGTTGGCCTTGGTTTCGCCGATCGGGAGGCCCGTGGCCGGATCACCGACCGCCTCGAGGTACTCGAGGTGGCCGTGAGCGTGGCCGGTCTCGCCCTCGGCGGTCGAACGGAATACCGCCGACACGTCGTTGTAGCCCTCGACATCGGCCTTGGCTGCGAAATACAGGTATCGGCGGTTCGCCTGCGATTCGCCTGCAAACGCTGCCTTCAGGTTCTCTTCCGTCTTGGTACCCTTGAGATTCATGGCTGTTCCTCACCCCTGCAGTAATTTAGACTAAGTCTAAGCCCGGTGACTTTACGATTATCCCAGGCGCGCCGTCAATCGCGTTGACCCTCATCGGGATCGCTAATAGGGTACTGCCCATCGTGTCCAGGAAACCCAAGGAAGCCGGCTTCGAGGCCACGCTCGCGGAGCTCGAAACGCTGGTCGCGGGCATGGAATCGGGCAACATGCCGCTGGATGAAGCGCTGCGCAGTTTCGAGCGCGGCGTGCAGCTGACGCGTGACTGCCAGGCGGCCCTGCAGGCCGCGCAACAGCGCGTCCAGGTGCTGACCCAACATGCCGCCGGCGCCACCCTCGAGGATTTCGAAGCTTCCGCAACCGGCGCTGCGACGCCCCCTTGAAGTCGCACACCCGCCCGCCCGCTTGGACAACCCCGATTTCCAGCAACGCGTGCGCGCCGCGCAGGGACGCGTCGAACGCGCCCTGCAGCGCTCGCTGGGCGGCGCTGACCCGGCCGCCTCGCGCCTGCAGGAAGCCATGCGCTACAGCGTACTGGGCGGCGGCAAGCGGCTGCGCCCGCTCCTGGTCTACATCACCGGCGAGGCGCTGGGCGCGGCCGCCGCCGATCTTGATGCGCCGGCCGCGGCGGTCGAGCTGATCCATGCCTATAGCCTGATTCACGACGACCTGCCGGCGATGGACGATGACGATCTGCGCCGCGGCCGGCCGACCTGCCACAAGGCGTTCGATGAGGCGACTGCGCTGCTGGTCGGTGATGCGCTGCAGTCCCTCGCGTTCGAACTGCTGGCGCGCGATCCGGGTCTGCCG
>JAGWPD010000332.1 GCA_028870705.1 Gammaproteobacteria bacterium | reverse complement strand
GGGCGTCAGCGCCGCGCGCGCGCTGCAGCCACGGCTGAGCGCGCTCGCCGCGGCAACCGCCCCCGCCGGAGGCGCGCCGGCGCCGGCGCCGGCGCCGCCGGGCGATGCCGAGCTGCCTACCGTACAGTTCATTTCCACCGACCCCGGCTCGCAGCGTTACCAGCGGCTGCTGCATGCGGCTTTCGCCGACCAGTTGTCGAAACCCGTCGATCCGGAAGAGATTGCGCGGCGCATCAAGGCGCTCTACGGCCGGGGCAACCTCGAGCTCCTCGACTACCGGGTGGTGCGAACGCCGCAGGGCGCGACCGGCCTCGTCTTCACCGCGCGGCGAAATTCCTGGGGACCGAATTACCTGCGCCTCGGACTCTCGCTCGAGGACGATTTTGCCGGCGACAGCACCTTCAATGCCGCGGGCCGCATCACGTTCACGGAACTCAATCCGCTCGGCGCCGAGGCCGTGCTCGATCTGCAGGTGGGCGCCTCGCCGCGCGTGGCCACCGAGTTCTACCAGCCCCTGTCGGCGCTGCAGCGCTATTTCATCGCGCCGCACCTGCAGGCCGAGGCGCACAACGTGCCGCAGCTGCTCAACGGGCAGGCGATCGGGCAGTTTCGCGTGCGCAGCTTCGAATACGGGCTGGATGTAGGGCGTGAATTCGGCAACTGGGGCGAGCTGCGCGGCGGGCTGCTGGACACGCGCGGCACCACGGCGGTGCGCCTTGGCGATTTCAGCGTCCCGAAGGTGAGCTATCACACGAACGCGGGCTTCGTGCGTTTCAGTTACGATCGCCTCGACAGCACCACTTTCCCGCGCAGCGGCCAGGCCCTGACGCTGGCGCTGCGCGCCGAGGATTCGGAGCGCGGCGCGCAAGGCTCGGACCTGTTCACCTTCGACTGGCGCGCCGCCTGGTCGCGCGGCAAGAACACCGCGGTGGCCTGGTTTTCGGGCGGCAGTACGGTTGGCGGAAGCGCCACGAACGTGCGTGCCTATTTCCCGCTTGGGGGTTTCCTCAACCTTTCGGGCACCGTGGCGCAATCGCTGGCCGGCCCGCACTACGCGATCGCGCGGCTCCTTTACCTGCGCAGCGTCGGCCACGGCGGCGAGGGGATACTCAACGTACCGGCCTATGCAGGCATTTCTTACGAGCTCGGTAACGTCTGGACCAGCCGCAACGAAATGAATATCGGGACGGCCAGGAACGACGCCTCGCTGTTCTTCGGCGCCGATACCTATATCGGCCCGGCCTACCTGGCGGTGGGCTATGACGAGGGGGGTACGACCGCGTTCTACCTGTTCCTCGGCCGCAGCTTCTAGGGCGGGAGCGCGCTGCCGGGCAGCACCGCGCGGCGCTGGCTACAGACCGCGGCTGGCCGCGAGGTTCTCGACCTTGGTGAAGACCAGCGCCGGCCGGTCACCGGGTCTTGAATATTCGTGCTTGCGACTCATCTCAGCCATGGCGGTGTCCCGCTCGGCGGCGCTGGTGTACCAGTGCGTACGCTGCCAGTCGGCGCCGCACAGCCGGGCAAAGGGGTCGAGCGCGCGCAGGCTGACGCGCAGCCCGTACGGGCGCGGCTCGATGGCCGGCGCGCGATTGAGGTTGTGCGGATTCGAGATGCCCATGGTTCCAGCTGTCCCTGACAGATGCCCGCGGTTATTGTAGCGACTAAGCAGCGGAGGCAACGTGAAAGACTCAATCAGCGCCACGAACCACTTCGTGAACGGACGCACGATCCGCGCCCCGTTCCCGGCCGGCCTCGAGCAGGCGATGTTCGCGATGGGCTGCTTCTGGGGCGTTGAACGGCTGTTCTGGCAGCTGCCGGGCGTGTACACGACGGCCGTCGGCTATGCCGGTGGCACGACTGTGGATCCCGACTATCGCCTGGTGTGCACCGGCCGCACGGGCCACGCCGAAGCAGCGTTGGTGGTCTACGATCCGCAGCAGATCTCCTACCAGGATCTGCTGCGCGTGTTCTGGGAATCGCACGACCCCACCCAGGGCATGCGTCAGGGGAACGACGTCGGTACCCAATACCGCTCGGCAATTTTCTGCTTCAACGCCGCGCAGCGAGCCGCCGCCGAGACCAGCCTGCGCGACTACGGTGCAGCGCTCCACGCCGCCGGCCGCGGCCGCATCACCACCGAGATCGCCGACGCGCCGGTGTTTTACTACGCCGAGGATTACCACCAGCAGTACCTCGCGAAGAATCCGGATGGGTATTGCGGGATTGGAGGGTGTGGGGTGCCCTTCAAAGTCGCGGAGTTAGAGGTGGGGGAGAAGGCGTAGTCGAAGCTACACCGAGGGTTC
>JAGWPD010000331.1 GCA_028870705.1 Gammaproteobacteria bacterium | reverse complement strand
GGGTGCGCAGCGCATGAGCTCGCCCGCCGCGCGGGCGCTTGCGCTGGCCACGGCCGCGATCCTGCTGCTGGCGCTGGATGGCTGCGCGTGGATGCACCGGGGCAAGCATGCCGCGCGCTGCCGCGAACCGGCGGTCGGCGGCGAGGCGAACAACATGCCCGCGCTCAAGGTGCCGCCGGGTTTCGATGCTCCCGATACGCGCAATGCGATCAAGATTCCGCCGCTGGATGAACCGGAGCGGCCACGCGGTCCGAACGATCCGTGCCTGTCAGCGCCACCGAGCTTCAAAACCTGAGCGTCCGGGCTTGGTAGAATGGAGCGGTCGCAGTCCGTGATATCACTTTAAGAATCCGACGTAACATATTGAAAGGAGAGGTGGCCGAGCGGTCGAAGGCGCTGGACTGGAATTCCAGTAACATCTTCACGGGTGTTCGTGGGTTCGAATCCCACCCTCTCCGCCAGTTCGTGGTGGTCCGCGCCGGTTCCTTCGCGACGACGAGCCGCCAACCCCGTCAGGCCCGGAAGGGAGCAGCGGTAACGGCCACGTCGTGCGCCGAAGTTCGGCCGGCGCGGGCTGCCTCCACCGCCACTTTTTCGCCGCAGGTGCACGATCGATGGCATACACAGCGCTAGCGCGCAAATGGCGTCCACGCAGCTTCGCCGAGATGACCGGGCAGGAGCACGTGCTCGCCTCGCTCAGCAACGCGCTCGCCAGCGGCCGCGTGCACCATGCCTTCCTGTTCGCCGGCACGCGCGGCGTGGGCAAGACCACCGTGGCGCGCATCCTCGCCAAGTGCCTCAACTGCGACCGCGGCCTCAGCCCCACGCCCTGCCTCGAATGCAGCAGCTGTCTCGAGATCGAGGCCGGGCGCAGCATCGACCTGATCGAAGTGGACGCCGCCTCGCGCACCAAGGTCGATGACACCCGCGAGCTGCTCGACAACGTGCAGTACGCCCCGGCGCGCAGCCGCTACAAGGTGTACCTGATCGACGAAGTGCACATGCTGAGCGCGCATTCGTTCAATGCGCTGCTCAAGACGCTCGAGGAGCCGCCGCCGCACGTCAAGTTCCTGCTCGCCACGACCGATCCGCAGAAGCTCCCGGTCACGGTGCTGTCGCGCTGCCTGCAATTCAACCTCAAGCGCCTGTCGGTGCCGCTGATCAGCGCGCGGCTCGCGCATATCCTCGATGCCGAGCAGCTGGCCTACGAGGCGCCCGCGCTGCAGCTGCTGGCGCAGGCGGCCGACGGCAGCATGCGCGACGCGCTCTCGCTGCTCGACCAGCTGCTGGCCTTCGGCGATGGCGCGGCGCGCGTGGCCGCAGCGCGCGCCATGCTCGGCACCGTCACGCGCGATCACGTGGAGCGCATCGCGACCGCGCTCGCGGCCGGCGATGCGACGGCGGTGCTCGCAGCGGCTGCGGCGCTCGCGGATTTCGCACCCGACTACGGGCAGATCCTCGACCAGCTGGCCGCGCTGCTGGAGCGGATCGCGCTCCACCAGCTGGTGCCGGGCTACGCGGGCGACGAGTTGTTCGCGACGGCACTGGTGGCCGACCTCGCCGCGCGCATCAGCGGCGAAGACGTGCAGCTGTATTACCAGACCGCGATCTTGGGCCGGCGCGACCTGGCCCTCGCGCCCGACCCGCTCACCGGAATGCGCATGACGCTGCTGCGCATGCTGGCATTCCGGCCGGAGGCGCCTGCGCAGGGACGTGCGCCGGCGGTGTCAGGCGCACCGGCGGGCGGGAACGCGGTGGCGGCTGCTGCGGCATCGCCGGCGGCGGAACCAGCGGGGGCAGGGCC
>JAGWPD010000330.1 GCA_028870705.1 Gammaproteobacteria bacterium | reverse complement strand
GCGGTCAGCCTCGGCGGGGTGATCTCGACGCTGGTCCGCAGCCGCATGCCGGTGGCCTATCTGAGCGACGGTCCGCGCATCCCGGAGGACCTGCGGCCGGCGCGCGCGCCGGCGCTGGTGGCGCGTGCGGCGGAGCTCGCGCGCGCCGCGGGCACCGGCCTCGATCCGGAACTGCTGGCGCAGCATTTCGGGGGAAGATTCCATGCCGCAGCCTAGGCACACGGGCACGGGTCCGGTGCGCGCCGCGGTGCGCGGCCCGGTGCAGGTCATCGCGGTGACCGGCGGCAAGGGCGGCACCGGCAAGACCACGATCGCGGTCAATCTCGCCACCGCGCTGGCGCAGGCTGGCCGGCGGGTGTTGCTGCTGGACGGCGACCTCGGGCTCGCCAGCGTCGACGTGCTACTGGGCCTGACACCCACGCATACGCTCGAGCAGGTCCTCGATGGCACGGTGCGGCTCGAGGAAATCATGCTGCGCACGCCCGAGGGGGTGAGCGTCATTCCCGCCGCTTCCGGCGTCGCGCGCATGGCGCGGCTCGAGCCGGCCGAACATGCCGCCATCGTGCGTTGCTTCGCGGCGTTGCCGGGTGATTTCGAGATCCTCATAGTCGACACGGCCCCGGGCCTGAATGAATCGGTGCTGGCGTTCTGCCAGGCCGCGCAGCAGCAACTGATCGTGCTGCGCAACGAACCCGCTTCGCTCACCGACGCCTATGCGCTGATCAAGGTGCTGAGCCGCGACCACCGGGTGAATTCCTTCCGCGTGCTGGTCAACATGGCGCGCGACGGCGCCGAGGCGCACGGCCTGTTCCAGCGCCTGCAGCGCGTGACCGACCGCTACCTGCAGGTCGCGCTCGATTATGCCGGCGAGATTCCCGATGACCACGACGTGGCCCGCGCGGTGCGCGGGCAGCGCAGCGTGCTGGCGGCGTTCCCGGGCGGTCCGGCCGCGCGCGCCTACCGCAGGCTTGCCCGGGACGCGCAACGCTGGTCGCCGGCGCAGGCCAGTGGCCGCCTTGAATTCTTCTTCGAGCGACTACTGACGCGCCCGGCGGCGCGACTGCAGGTGATCAAATGAACGGCGTACAGGCCTATGCCAGCGTGGCCCCGCAGCCCAACTTCGACGCCCTCGTCCGGCGGCACGCCGACCTCGTCAAGCGCATCGCCTATCACCTGGCGGGGCGGCTGCCGCCGCAGGTGGAAGTCGGCGACCTGGTGCAATCGGGCATGATCGGCCTGCTCGAGGCCGCGCAGCATTTCACCGCCGGACGTGGCGCCACGTTCGAGACCTACGCCGGCATCCGCATCCGCGGCGCGATGCTCGACGCGCTGCGCAAGCTCGACTGGGCGCCGCGCTCGGTGCACCGCAAGGCGCGCGCCGCCGCCACCGCGATGCGCGCAGTCGAAGCGCGCACCGGCCGCGAGGCGAGCGATGCCGACGTCGCCGCGCAGCTTGGCGTTGGGCTCGATGAGTACCACGGCATCCTTCAGGATGCGCTCGGCTGCCAGCTGCTGCGCCTGAACGACGCCGACGACGGCGAGGATTCGACGCTCGACCGGCTGCCGCACGAGGGGCCGGATCCGCAGGGCGAGGCCGTCGACGAGGCGCGCCGCGAGGCGGTCATCGCCGCGATCCAGGCGCTGCCGGAACGCGAGCGGCTGGTGCTCTCGCTCTACTACGAGCAGGAACTCAATCTCAAGGAAATCGGCGCGGTGCTCAAGGTCACCGAGTCGCGCGCCTGCCAGCTGCACGGCCAGGCGCTGGTGCGCTTGAAGGCGTCGCTCGCCGAGTGGCGCGGTTGAGCAGCGGGCCGCGGCCATCGTGGACATACTCAGCCTGATCGGGGTGGTGCTCGCCGGCACGGCGATCCTCGCCGGCGCCGTGCTCAAGGGGGCGGGCCTGCACGCGCTGCTGTCGTGGGCGGCGTTCATGATCGTGATGGTCGGTACGCTGGCCGCGATCTGCGTGCAGACGCCGCTCGAGGTGATGCGGCGCGCGCTGGTGATGCTGCCGTGGGTGTTCCGCCCGCCGGCGCGCACGCCCGAGGCGCAGATCCGCAAGCTGGTGGACTGGAGCGGCATCTCGCGCAAGCAGGGCCTGCTCGGGCTCGAGCCGGTGCTGGGCCGCGAGGCCGATCCGTTCCTGCGCCGCGGCCTGCAGCTGGTGGTCGACGGCAATTCACCCGATGCGATCCGCGCCACGCTCGAAGTCGACATGCATGTGCGCGAGACGGCCGACCTGCGCGCGGCGCGCGTGTTCGAGGGCATGGGCGTGTATTCGCCGACGCTCGGCATCATCGGCGCGGTGCTCGGGTTGATGGCGGTGATGCAGCATCTGGCCGATCCGAGCGAGCTCGGGCACGGCATCGCCGCCGCGTTCACCGCCACCGTGTACGGTATCGGCCTGGCCAACCTGCTGTTCCTGCCGATGGCCAACAAGCTCAAGGTGGCGGTGCACGCGCACGCGCACGTGCACGCGATGCTCATCGAGGGGCTGATCGGCATCGCCCAGGGCGACAATCCGCGCAGCATCGATACCCGGCTGCGCAGCTACCTGAGCTAGCCTCCATGGCCAGGCGTTGGCAACCCGAGGAGCACATCAACCACGAGGCCTGGGCGATTCCCTACGGTGATCTGATGACGTTGCTGCTGGCCTTCTTCGTGGTGATGTACGCGATCTCGTCCGTCAACTCCGGCAAGTACCGCGTGCTCTCCGACGCGCTGAGCGCGGAATTCCGCGGCACGCCGCGCGCGCCGCAGCCGATCCCGATCGGTGAGCTGCGCCATGACGTGAGCGAACAGATGCCGATCACCGAAGTGAACCGCATGTTCACCGCCGGCATGCCCGCGCACCTGCGCATGCCGTTGCCGCAGGCGCGCGGTTCGGTGCGCGATGGGCAGCCCACCGCGGGCTCGATCGATCCGCGCGATGCCGCCAATGCCGCGCTGATCGAGGCCGAGGCCGCGCGGCAGAAGGAACTCGCCGGCGTCGAGGCCGACGTCAGCGGCGTGCTCGCCAACCTGATCAGGAGCAACCTGGTCAGCGTACGGAAGCAGGGTGATTCGGTGCAGGTGCAGATCAGCGCCGACATCCTGTTCGCAAGCGGCGCGGCCGAGCCGGCTGCGGCCGCGCTGCCGGTGCTGCAGCGGCTGGCCGATTCGCTCAAACCCTGGCCCAATGCGGTGCGCGTCGAGGGCCATACCGACGACGTGCCGATACGTTCAGGCCTGTTCCATTCGAACTGGGAACTGTCGGCCGCGCGCGCCGGGAGCGTGGTGCGGCTGTTCACCGAACGCGGCATCGATCCGCAGCGGCTCGCGGTGGTCGGCTACGGCCAGTACCGGCCGCTGCAGGACAATGCCAGCGCCGCCGGCCGCAACGCCAACCGCCGCGTGGTCGTGATCATCCTGGGCCGCGGCCGCAGCGGCGGTTACGCCAGCCCATGAGCCACGGATTCCACGCATCTGCAACGAAGCAACAACCCACCGACATCAGCGGAGTACGACATGCTGAAATTCCACGCCCTGCATCCCGACTGGACCACGATACTCAGCGCCGCGTTGCCGGCGAGCCTGCTGCTGCTCGCGCTGGGCGTGTTCGTGCTGAGCCACACGCTGCGTCGCGGACAGCGCGCGCACCGCAACGAACTGGCCCGCATCTTCGAGCAGCTCGACCTGCTGCGCTTTGACGCGCAATCGGCCGCCGCGTCAGCGGCGGGCGCAGCGGGCGGAGCCAGCGCGGCAGGCGCGC
>JAGWPD010000329.1 GCA_028870705.1 Gammaproteobacteria bacterium | reverse complement strand
TGATGGTCTTCGCGGATGCTGACGGCCCGTTGTACGGCTGCGAAACATCCGTCGCATGCAGCGTGGTCGATGACGGGCACTGTACGCGGAAGCTCTGCGCCACTGCCGCGGGGCCGATCGTCGCCAAGAGCAGTGCGGTGATTCCGCTCCCGAGAATTCGTCTGCTAACCATAGAAGAGCCTCCCTCGTGAACTTGCGGCGCGCGCGGCGTACCAAGCCTCGGATGCGGCGAAAGCGGCGCTGCGCGGCCAACCGCATGCGAGGTACCGGCACATCGTCTTGTCAGCCGCGCATTTGTTATTCGAAGCATGAACATCGCGCTGTCAGCGCTTTCCCTTGCAATCGGCCTTCAGGCTATCGCAGGGATTGAGCGCGACCAATGCGGAGGCGTTGGCAGCGGCCTACTCATTTCACGCATGCGCGATACGCGGGTTTGGTGGCAGAGCGAGCTACTCAGTAGCACGCTCCGGCTCTACGGACGGGTAGTTATGTCGAGGCTGCGGGCGTGGCCGCCCGCGAGTGCTTGCCGAATCAGCCTACGGCGGCGGCGCGCGCTGGACGCCCGCTCAGCTCTCGCCGCCGCCAGGAGCACCTGCGGGCGGAAGGAATCCCTTTTGGATCGCGTAGGCGGTCATCCCGGCGATGCTGCTGAGCCCCAGCTTGCGCTTGATGTTGTACGCGTGCTTGTGCACGGTCGCGACGCTCAGGCCCAACTCATAGGCGATCTTCTTGTTGTGCTGACCACTCGCGATGCGGGTGAGCACATCCTGTTCGCGCCGCGTGACCGGGCGCAAGGCGGTCGAGGCGCTCGGTTTCACATCGGCATTGCGGATGAAATCAGTCACCACCTGCTGCACCACTGCCTGACACAGGAATTGATTGCCCCGGTGGACGGCCCGGATCGCCCGCAGCAATTCGACGCGATTGGCGTCCTTGAGTACGTAGCCGCGCGCACCGCCGGACAGGCTCGCGTGGATGTATTCCTTATCGTCATGGGCGGTCAGCACCACCACCCGAATTTCGGGATGCTGCTCCCTTAGGATCGCGACCAGTTCCAGCCCCGAACGGCCAGGCATGGCCAAATCGGTCATTACCAGATTGGGATGATCCCGATCGATAGCCTGGAGGGCCGCCTCGACACTGGTCGCCTCGGCCACAATCTCCAGGTCACTTTCCAGCTCAAGCAATGCTCGCAACCCCTTGAGCAGGATCTCATGATCATCCACCAACAGCACCCGGCAGCGCTCGCCAGCGTCCGCCGTAGCCTTTGGCTCCCCGCTCGAATCAGTCACTTCCATTGCGGTACCCTTGACCGGGATCGTGCCGCCTGGCCAGCCGCACGGTTCCCAGGCTTCCGATCACTGCCGGCCCCGAGCTTACCCGCAAACCGCCTTGTCCTACCACCGGGTACTGCCCGGATGCCAACTATCACTACTTGCCTGCCATCGGGGGCGTAGCTGGCTCCCGCCCGCGCCGCCTGCGTCGGAATTTTGCATAATGCCGTGGTCTGCCTTGCGGTAGCGGGATTCAGCTCACGAATCCCGCGTCGGCCGCGCGCTGCGACCTGATTGGCACTAGGGTGTCAAAATGCAGTCCATGAGGCGCTCGCTGCAGGTTGTCGTTCCGCTGGTGGTGGTCGCCGCTCACGCTTTGCTGCTGCCGGTGCTGGCCATCAGCCTGGATCAGATGTTTCGCCGCAGCGAAGTCAATCTGTTTACGAGTTTCGTCGAGGATTTCAGCCGACGCCGCGCGTTGTGGCTGGCCCACGAATCGCTTGACGCCAGCGACCGTGGCCTCCAGGAATTCCTGGACTCGACAATGACCGAAGGCGCGATCGTGTTCGCCGAGTTGATCCATGATGGACGCAGCATTCGCGCCACTCAGGTCCGTAGCGACGTGCAGTGGCCGGCGTCCGGTCCCGACGCGGCCTACGGGTACGGAGTCGATCACGCCTTTTTTGTCTCCAAAGAGCTGACACTCCGTGGCCGCCCGGCAACATTGCGGCTGGGTTTCGACGAAACCGTGACCGACAACCAGATAAGGCACGCACGCCACCTGCTGCTGCAGTCCATGGTTGTCTACCTGCTGTTGACCTGCTTACTGGCGATCTGGTTGAGCCGCAAACTCTCGCGACCGCTGGTGGAGTTGCGCGATAAGGCCCGGCACATTGCCAGCGGCGACTTCGCACGCCAGTTGGCGACCACCAGCACAATTCTGGAGGTCACCGAGATGAGCGCGCACCTGGAGTCGATGCGTCGCGAGTTTGTCGCCGTGAATGATCGGCTGCAGCGTCAACTGCAGGCCGGTATTGCGCTGGAAGGCCGGCTGCGGGTCAAGCACCGGCTCGAGGCGGTGGGCACGTTGGCCGGAGGCCTGGCACACGAGATCAACAATGTGTTGGTGCCCATTACGTTATACACGGAAACGGCACTGGATGACGTAGCGGCAGACCATCCGGCCCGCTCCAATCTGGAACGCGCGCAGAGAGCGTGCCAACGCGCGCGCAATATCATAGAAAAAGTGCTGGCCTTCGGCCGACAGGTCGACGTCGCGCCGCTCCGGCCAATTGATCTGGCAACTGCAGTCGAGGAAGGACTGAGGCTATTTGACGCACTGCGACCCGCGTCGGTGCAACTGCGAACCTACATCGATGAGGGTTGTCCACTCGCCATCGCCGACCCTACCATGATCGTTCAGGTCGTGATCAACCTGTGCAGCAATGCCCTGCACGCGATGCCGCCGCTCGGTGGCCTCATCGAAGTCGGGCTGCGTCCGGCACGCGCGGACGAAGTGCAGCGCGCCGGCCTGGGACGTGGCGAATTTGTCTGCCTGTCGGTGCGGGATTCCGGCAGCGGCATGGACGCGGCGACCCGCGAGCGCATCTTTGACCCGTTCTTCACCACCCGACCGGTTGGTCAGGGCAGCGGGCTCGGCCTGTCGGTGATTGATGGCATTGTCGCCGCCCTGGGGGGCGCTATTATTGTCGACACCGAAGTGGCACAGGGCGCCACCTTTACGCTGCTGTTCCCGGCAGCGAAGCCGGCGGCGCCCGTCACTTGAACGTGGCGGCAATAGAGCACAGGTAGCAGCGGATACTTTACATGGCGCAGATTCTGGTCATCGATGACGAACCCGACGTGCGCGAGTCCATGCATGAGGTTCTGTCGCGTTCCGGTCACGCGGTGCGCACAGCGCCCAACGCACTCGACGGCATTGGGATGTGCCGCGCGCTGCAGCCGGACCTGCTCATCACGGATATCATCATGCCGGAGTCGCACGGCTTCGAAGCCATCACGCAGATCCGCAATGACTTCCCGCACGTGCGCATCATCGCCATATCCGGCGGCGGCAATTTCTGGCCCGCCGATTACCAGCCTGAATCGGTAACCACGACCGCGTACCTGGCGGCGGCAAGCCGCTTTGGGGCCGATGCGGTCCTGGCCAAACCGTTCGATCGAGCCACGCTGCTGGCGCTGGTTGACAAGCTGGTGTCGCTCCCGCAGGGAGGTCGACCCAACTGACAATCCGCCGTGCCTCATCAATCGATCAAGCCTAGGGCTGTGGCCGCACCGCCTGCAGCTGATTCCAGTTCCCGGACACTTGCCCGTTAGGGTTGAAGTTCGGGTCGTCGCTCATCAGGTATTCGTTTGATCCGTTCAACCAGGCGTGATCGTATTGGTTGCTGAGCTCCATCGTCGCGCCGGTCGCAGGATTGCGGAAGGTCTGCACGCCCCGTATGCCCTGGTCCGCTCCAAAAGCGGCGTTCAAGGAGCCCTGCTGCTGATTGGCGGTCTCTCCCATGAGGGTCTGTGCGACCTGGTTTTGGAAGTTGGCAATGATCGCGTCGATCTGGGCCTCTTTTTTCGCTTCTACCTGGTAACGCCAGGCAATCCATCCGTTCGAATAGGCCTGCCATTTCGCCTCTGGCCGAAGCGAACTGATCATTACTTTGAACAGTTTGTCATTGGCATCGAGCTGGCCTTTCGGCGCGCCCAAGGCCATGTTGTCGATCGCATGGCAGTCGTAGAAGGCGCCTCGGCCCTGGCGGAAAGTCCGGGTTACGACAACCAGCGCCACCCAACTTTCCATCGCCTTGCCGTCTTTCTGGAATTCGACGCGCGCCCGAATGGCCTCGGTGCGACTAGCGCCTGCCTTGCCGCCATCTTCCGGCGGTAAGCCCAATTGCCTGCGGGCCATCTGATTGAGCTCAGGAAGCGGCTCAACCGAGACGACGGTACTTCCGCCTGGGAACAACGTGGACACATTCTGGCGAAAATAATCTTCCGCCTTCATGGGCTTCCTCACCGGGCATGGCTTGCCCTGTGCGTTGATCTGGCGTCGGCTTGGATCCGTCAGATTGTGCAACGCTGCGGGATCATCCGCGTATTGCCAACTGGAATTGGGGAGGCCTTGAAAGAAGACGGAACCATCAGCACTTTTCGCCTCCCAGGACACCGAATACATGTCGGAAATACATCCCGAAGTGGTATTGATGGCAACGTTGCTCTTGAAGCCCCACGTCGAAGGAATCAACAGATCCAGCACCGGAAAGTTCACCGGGTCCTTGCCGTTGCCTAGTTTCGGGTCCACTACAGGGGCGATGATCTGGACTTGCTTCATGCGCAGGTACGAACCGGAGCCAGTACCGGTAGCGGCCGCAGCTTTCGGCGCAGCACCGGCGCTGCGGGCCGACTTTGCGTCGGGACTGGCCGCGGGGCGGGGCGCGCTGGAAGCACCGGGCGCAGAACTGCTACTTGGGTTCGCAGCCAACCCGGCGGCCTTTTTGCACTGGTCGGACACTGAGTCCTTGTGCGCCTCGAGGCAGGCCACGATCCGACCTCCACCCGGCCGCACACCCGCACACAGAGTCTGTGCATCATGTCCGCAGGCGGCGCGAATCGCAGCAAGCTGATCCTGCGCCAGCGCCGATTCCGCCGCCGCGGCGCAGACAACGAGCAGTAGAATAAATTTTTTCATGGCAAGGCGCGCGCAGCGGGCAACCAAGAAACTGCGCGCGTCCCAAGTGTATCAGGCAGGCCCGTGAGAAGATGCCAAAGCGCTGACAGGCGGCGAAGTCGGGGTCACTAAGTCCTGCGCGTGCACACCCGTAACCGGTGGAATATCCGCCTTCCCTGACTGTCGCCGATGCGACACTCAGACGAACTCGATGCCCTGCAGGGGCAAGGTTCGCACTGGTTTGCCCGTCAGGGCCAGCAACGCGTTGCAAAGCGCAGGTGCGATCGGCGGCACACCAGGCTCACCTATGCCGGTGGGATTCTCCGTCGAGGGCACGATGTGCACATCGACTGGCGGCATTTCATTGATTCGCAGCACCGTGTAATCGTGGAAATTCGACTGCTGCACGGCGCCCGCCTTGAGCGTGATCTGCCCCTTGAGTGCGGCAGAGAGGCCGAAACAGACCGCCGACTCGACCTGCATGGCGATGATGTTCGGGTTGATCGCGAGCCCGCAATCGACCGCCGAGGTTACGCGCTCAATGTGATAACCCTTGCCACGGCGTGAGATCTCCACGACATGCGCCACGTAACTGTTGAAGGACTCGGCCACCGCCAGGCCGCGCGCGTGGTCCGATGGCAGCTGCTTGTCCCAACCGGCCCTGGCAGCCGCCAGCTCCAGTACCCCGAGGTGGCGCGGCGCCTTGCTCAGCAACTCGCGGCGGAACTGCAGCGGATCGCGCTGCGCGGCGTGCGCCAGCTCATCGATGAAGCACTCGGTGACCCAGGAATTGTGCGAGGCGCCGACCGAGCGCCACCATAAGACGGGCACCGCAAGCTTTGGGCTGCTGAGCTCCACGCGCAGATTGGGAATGGTATACGGCAGCGTCGCCGCGCCCTCGACCGAAGTCGGATCGATGCCATCCTTCACCATACTCGACATGGCTGGGTTATCCATGATCGACTGACCGACGACATGGTGCCGCCAGGCCACCGGCTTACCCGCCGCATCGAGGCCCGCCTCGATCGCGTGCACGTACATCGGCCGGTAAAAGCCACCGCGGGTATCCTCTTCGCGCGTCCAGACCATCTTGACGGGTGCCGCAGTGCCGGCGGCCTTGGCGATTGCGACCGTCTCGACCAGGTAGTCGCTGAAGGCATTGGCGCGGCGCCCAAAGCTGCCGCCCGCGTACAGCATGTTGAGCTTGACCTGCTCGGGCTTGATGCCGAGCAATTGCGCCACGTTCATCTGGTCAACGGTCTGAAACTGCTCGCCGTTCCAGATTTCGCAACCCGCCACGCTGATCTGCGCCACGCAATTGAGCGGCTCCATGGCGGAGTGCGACAGGAATGGCGCCTCATAGGTGGCCGTGAGACGCGTCTTGGCGGTCTTCATCGCCGCGACGTCACCGTCATTGCGCACCACCTTGCCAGCGCCTGCAGCGAGCTGGCGGTAGCTGGCGGAAATCTGCTCTGAACCCTCGGCCATCGCC
This sequence comes from Gammaproteobacteria bacterium, assembly GCA_028870705.1. GTDB lineage: Bacteria > Pseudomonadota > Gammaproteobacteria > Steroidobacterales > Steroidobacteraceae > FEN-1191. The sequence goes on along the minus strand of JAGWPD010000329.1, from coordinate 337 downwards.
GCGCTCTCGTCCCAGTCGATGACCAGGGCGTCGCGCCCCTGGCGCGCGGCCCAGAAGCCCTTGGCCAGCACTGCCACGCCGCTCAGCACCGGTGTGTCATAGCGCACCACCTGCACCACACCGGGTATGGCGCGGGCCCTGCTGTCATCCACACTGCGCGGCCTGGCTCCGAAGCGCGGCGGATGGGCCACCACCGCCGTAAGCATGCCGGGCAGCTGCACATCCTGCGTGTACAGCGCCCGACCAGTGGACTTTTCCAGGGCATCGACACGGTCCGCGGACTGGCCGATCAGCGTGAACTGCGCAGGCTTCTTCAGCGGTACGGCCTCCGGCACCG
>JAGWPD010000328.1 GCA_028870705.1 Gammaproteobacteria bacterium | reverse complement strand
GGCGCTGTTCTACACCGGCGTGGCGCTGCTGAACGGCGGCCAGCTGCCGCAGGCGCGGGCCCGCTTTGCGGCGCTGCGCGATCTCGGACCGCCGCCCCAGGTCATGGATGCGCTCGACAAGCAGATCGCGGCGATCGACGTGGCGATTGCCGGCAGCCGGCCCGACCCCGCCACGGCCATCCACCTGAAGGTGACGCTCCCAACATCGCTGCGCACCCTGGTGCCCGGCGGCGCCTCGCTGTTCGTGTTCGTGCGTTCACCGCAGGGCGGACCGCCGCTCGCCGTCAAGCGGCTCAGCGCCACGTTTCCGCAACAGGTCGAGCTTTCAGCCGGCGATTCCGTGATGGCCGGCAACCGCCTGAGCGCTGGCCAGCATGTCGAGGTCACGGCGCGGATTTCCACCCGCGGTTCGCCCCTGGCGAGCCCCGGCGAGCTTTACGGCACGGTCAGCGCCGTCTCCGGGGCGCGCCTACAGCACGAGCTGGAAATCAACCGAAGGACTCCCTGAAACGCGGCAGGGGCGCCTGGAGGGGTCTGCGGGCGGGATCGCAGGCCGTTGATACTGCACGGCCTGCGCTTTGTTTAACATAATATACATTATGCGAACCTGCTGATTAACCCCGGTGGACTGCATCTCCCGCCCTCTGATATACGGATCCGGCTTGCGATACCCCTCACGCATGGCCTTGCCGCTGTTGCTCTCTCTGGCGGGATGCGCCGCTGCGCCTCCCGGCGCACCTGCGCCCGAGAGCGCGCGTGCACCCATGGCGGCGCCGTCTCCGACAAAGCCGCTGCCGCCCGCTGCCGCTGCGCCAGCGCAACCATCGGCGGCGCCAGCGAAGGAACGCGGCCCCGCGAGCGCAGCTGCCGTCCCAGCCACACCGGCAAGCGCGACCAGGCCTGCGATTGCGGGCAATGCCCCCAAGGCCAAGCTGACGCTGCCGACCAAGGCCGTCGCGCCACTCGTTGGCGCTGCACCGAAGCCCGCGCCGCAGCAGCGTCCGGCCGCGCCGGCACTCGACCTGGCGGCGCTCGAGCAGCGATTGCGCGACACTCATGCCATCGGGCTGTTCACCAAGCTGTCCATCAAGAACCAGGTCGACGATCTGCTGAACGCGTTCCGGGCACGTTACCGCGGTCAGGCCGCCACGCCACTCGCCACACTGCGCCAGCGTTATGATCTGCTGTTGATGAAAGTACTCAGCCTGTTGCAGGACGGCGATCCGCCGCTGGCGAGCGCCATCAATGCATCGCGCGAGGCAATCTGGAATCTGCTGAACGACCCGGCCAGGCTGGCCGCCACCTGAATCCATCCACCAGCAACACGGACGAAGAAGCATGAACGCGCACGCCCGCCTGTCCACATTCCCGGTAATTGTTGCCACTCTGGCCGCCGGCCCGGTGTCCGCGGACGACTCTTTCGGCAAGGACCTGATGGCGACGATTGCACTGCAGGGACAGCCCTGCGACCAGGTCATCGACGCCAGGCGCAATGGCGACAGCGACTATGTGGCCACTTGCAAGGACGGCCACCGCTACCACGTCTACGTCAACGCGCAAGGACGCGTGGTGGTCGAAAAGCTCTGATGAAAACCCTGCTGGCGCTGGTTGCCTGTTGCATCGGCGCCGCGCCGGCATCGGCCGACTCGATCGATGTCAATGCCCCTGCGCATGCGTTCCCTCATTTCTGGGAACACGTGTTCGGTTCCGGTCGCGCGATCCTGAGCTTGCGCGAGGGCTACCGGAACGACCTGCGCGAAGTGCGGGATGTCACCGGCCTGCGCTACGTCCGCTTCCACAACATCCTGCACGACGAGGTCGGTGTCTACGAGGAGGACGAGCACGGCAACCCGCGTTACAACTTCTCCTACGTGGACCAGATCTACGACGGGCTGCTGAAGAACGGCGTGCGGCCGTTCGTCGAGATCGGCTTCATGCCGAAGAAGCTCGCGCTGCGGCAGGACGTGCACCCGTTCTGGTACCGGCCGATCGTTTCCCCGCCCAAGGATTACGCGAAGTGGGATGCGTTGATGACCGCATTCGCGCAACACCTCATCGACCGCTACGGGATCGACGAAGTCGCGCAGTGGTATTTCGAGGTCTGGAACGAACCGAACCTCGACTTCTGGACTGGCGAACCGAAGCAGGCCACGTATTTCGAGCTCTACGATCACACGGCGCGCAGCCTCAAGGCGATCAGCCCGCGCCTGCGCGTCGGCGGCCCGGCCACTTCATCGGCGCACTGGGTCGACGACTTCCTGCGCCACGTGGCCGCCGCGCACGTGCCGGTGGATTTCGTATCCAGCCACGGCTATGGCGATGACAGCGTCGAAGACCTGTTCGGCACGCACGAGCGGATCCCCATGGACCAGCGCGTCTGCCGCGCCATCGCCAAGGTGCACGGGCAAATCGCGGCATCGGCGCAGCCCGGGCTGCCGCTGATGTGGACCGAATGGAACGTGCCCTCCTTCGGGCCTCTCAAGGCGCGCGACACCGCCTACGTGGGCGCCGGCCTGGCCGATGACATCGCGCAATGCGACGGCCTCGTCGACGAGATGTCCTACTGGACCTTCAGTGACGTGTTCGAGGAGAACGGCCCCGGCCGCGAGCCCTTCACCGGATCCTTCGGGCTGATGGGGCTCGGCGGTATCCGCAAGCCGAGCTACACCGCCTTCGCCCTGCTCCACAAACTCGGCGAACAGCGGCTGGACTCGGTGGTGCCCGACGTACTGGTGACGCGGCGCCAGGATGGCTCGATCGCCATCGCGGTGTGGAATCTCGTCGATCCCGGCAGCGGCGGCGGCGAACGGACTCGCGAGCTCGAGTTTCCGGGGCTGCGTCCGGGTGCGACGGTGCAGCTGAGACGCATCGACGACCGGCACGGCAGTTCACTCGCCGCGTATGAAGCGATGGGCCGACCCCGCTATCCCAGCACCGCGCAGGTCGCCCTACTCAATCGCGCCGCGGAACTGCCCGCCGCGACACCGCTGCAACTGGGGGCCGGCAATTCACTGCGGCTGATGCTGCCGCCGAACGGCCTCGTCCTGCTGGAAATCCCCCGCGATCAGCTGGCGGACCCATAGCCGGAACAGCCTCTGCGTCTTGGACCGCCCCGTAGCGGGTGCCATCTGTTTCTTTTTAACAACAGGATTGTGCTTGGCCTTGATTCGGCAGCATAATGCCGGCTTGGCGCGACCACATGAACGCAACAAGCGCCGACTGAAATTCAGGATCCAAGGGGAGTAGCGATGAACATTACAAATTATTTCCGCGGTTGCCGGCTGGCTGCCATTTCCGCGGCGCTGGCGCTGGCCGCCATTCCTGCGGGAAAGGCAATTGCCCAAACGGCGGCGGCGCAGCCTGCGAGCACCGACAACTCCGTGGAACAGGTCGTGATCACCGGTACCCGCCGTACCGACCGTACCGTGACCGATTCCGCCTCACCCATCGATGTCATCTCGAGCACCGAGCTGCGCGCGCAGCCCGCCGCGAACATGATGGACCAGATCAAAAATGTGGTGCCATCATTCTTCGTCGGTCAGAACACCATCTCGGATGCCTCGAGCCTGGTGCGCGCGCCTTCGCTGCGCGGCCTGCCCTCGGATGAAATCCTGGTGATGCTCAACGGCAAGCGCTTCAACCGCTCGGCGCTCGTCCAGGTGTATACGGGTGGCGACACCGAGCTCGCCTTTGGTTCGCAGGGTTCGGATATTTCCTCGATTCCCTCGATCGCGCTCAAGAGCGTCGAGGTGTTGCGCGACGGCGCCACCGCCCAGTACGGGTCGGATGCCATCGCCGGCGTATTCAATTATGGTCTGCGTGACGATGCGGGTTTCGAGTTGCAGGCGCGTTACGGTCAGTACCAGGACCATGGCGACGGCAAGAGCCATCAGGTGGCCGCGAACTATGGCCTGAAGTTCGACAAAGGCTTCATCAACCTGTCAGGCGAATATGACGACGATGGCCAGACGAGCCGCGGCGTCACGCGCCCGATAGCGGTCCAGTTCGCGCAGGACTTCCCGAGTCTCGCCAGCCAACTGCCCAACTACCCCTTGCCGGTGCAGATCTGGGGTCAGTCCCCGACGCACGGCTACAAGCTGCTGCTGAACTCGGCCTTCAATGTCACCGACAACAGCAAGATCTACCTCTTCGGCAACGTCGGCTACAACAGGACCAACGAAAGTTTCAACTTCCGCCCCTCGTACCCCGGCAGCAAGAATTTCACGACCGTAACCGGGGGTACCGTCAGTCAAGGTGGCCGGTCCTTCTTCCAGCACCCGTATTACAACACTCAGTGCCCGGCCAACAACGCCACCTGCCCGGCCGGTGGATACGTCCAGGACACGAACGTCTTCCTGCTGAGTTCGATCTTTCCCGCCGGCTTTACGCCGCGGTTCATCGGTAAGTCTGACCAGAACTACGCGACGCTGGGCTACAAGGGGAATAGCGGCGGCGGTCTGGGTTACGACTTGTCGGTCTCCTCCAGCCGCAATTCGATCGACCTCTCGATGTATGACTCGACCAGCCCCTCCTACGGTGGCGCCTCGCAGACGAGCTTCGAGTTCGGCAAGCTGATCCAGAAGGAAACCGATGCCAACCTCGATCTGACCTATGCCTTTGACGCCGGGATGGCCAGCCCCCTGACGCTGTCGGGCGGCGCCGAATTCCGCCGCGAGGAGTACACGTCGACGGCGGGCGATCCGCAGTCTTACGGCGCCGGCCCCTACGCCGCCCCGCATCCGCTCTACACCCAGACCTCGCCCGGCGTCTATGCCGCGACCGGCACCTTCACGGTCGCAGAGTCACCGGCAGCAAGCGGCTACGGCGGCACGAGCCCGACCTACGCAGGTACCAACAGCGAAACCAGCCACGGCATCTACGTGGGCCTCGAAGGCGATGTCGTCAAGCAGCTCAGCCTGGGCGTGGCCGCTCGCTACGAGAGCTACAACAGCTTTGGCTCGGCCACGGTCGGCAAGTTCAATGCGATCTGGCACGCCACCGACACGGTGGCGCTGCGTGCCACGGTCGGCACGGGCTTCCACGCGCCTTCGCCGGGTCAGAACAACACCCAGGTACTCACGACGTCTTTCGCCCAGGGTGTATCGTTGCAGCAGGGCACGTTCCCGGTCACCAGCGCCGTGGCGCAGTACTACGGCGCCAAGGCGCTCAAGCCCGAGAAATCGACCAACTACGGGGCCGGTATCGTGCTCACGCCCTCGGGCCGCTTTACCGCCACGATCGACATCTACAAGATCAAGGTCAGCGACCGCATCTTCATCTCGAAGAGCTATCCAGTGACCGTTGCCGACATTACGGCCCTGCCGGAACTCGCCTCGGTCGGCGCGGGCGGCACCGTCCAGTACTTTACCAACTCCCTGGACACCTCGACGAAAGGCGTCGACCTGGTCGGCACGTATCACACGAATCTCGCCGACGGCAAGCTCAACCTGTCACTCGCCTACAACTACAACAAAAGCGAGGCCACGAAGTACGACCCGGCGGCGATCGCCACGTACCAGATCATCGACATTGGCCGCCTCGCGCCCAACCATCGCGCCACCTTGTCGGGCAACTGGACGCGCGGCGACCTCGGGGTGAATCTGCGCGGGAACTATTACGGCGCCTGGGTCGACGCCAACGACTACCCGATCGCCTACGACGCCAACAACAACGTCACGGCGGGGCAGGAGTTCGGCGCCAAGTTCACGATCGACTTCGACGCCAGCTATACGTTCCTGGATCACTATACGGGGACGATCGGTGCGAGCAATCTGTTCAATACCTATCCGGACAAGATCGTGTCCACCAATGCCAACCCGATTGCGACACTGACCGGTGGCACGTTCGACGGCCAGGTATATCCGCGCAATGGCGGTCCCTTCGGGATGAACGGGGCGTTCTGGTACGCCAGTCTCAGGTTCAAGTATTGAACGCCGCGGCTACGGCCAAACCACGGGCGGGAAAGCTGCGGCTTTCCCGCCCGTTTTCTTTCTGCATTCCTTGTACACCACGCCTGCATTTGCGGAGTGCGCCATGCACATGAAAAATTCGATCGTCGCATTGGTACTGTCCGCCGCGCTCCTCGCCGGCGCCGGCCACGCCGCGGCTCCCGCGCCCGTCGGGGCCGAGCATGGCATGGTGGTTTCCGCTCACCGCCTCGCGAGCGAAGCTGGCCTCGACGTGCTGCGACGTGGCGGCAACGCGGTCGATGCAGCCGTCGCCACAGCCTATGCGCTCGCGGTCACCTTCCCTGAAGCCGGCAACCTGGGCGGCGGCGGTTTCATGCTCATCCGCATGGCCGACGGCCGTGAGACCTTCGTCGACTTTCGCGAGACCGCACCGCTGGGAGCCACGCGCGACATGTACCTCGATGCCACGGGAAAGCCCGACCCGCTGCGCTCGACGCGTGGGCACCTGTCCGCTGGCGTGCCGGGCACGGTCGCCGGTCTCGAGCTGGCGCGCGCAAAATATGGCACGCGAGCGCGTGCCGAGCTCGTCGCACCCGCCCTGCGGCTGGCCGCCCAGGGCTTCGTGCTCGACCAGGGTGACGCCGATTTCCTGGCCGAAGGCGCGGCGGATTTCCGCAAGGATGCGCCCGCCGGCGCTGTTTTCCTGCGCAATGGCAGGCCCTTCAAGGCGGGCGAGCGACTGGTGCAAGGGGATCTGGCGCGCATGCTGCGCATCATCGCCAGGGATGGCGTGCGCGGCTTCTATCAGGGCGAGCCGGCACGGTTGATCGTCGCAGGCAACCGCAAGGGCGGCGGGATCCTGAGCCTCGAGGATCTCGCCCAGTACAAGGCGGTCGAGCGCCAGCCGCTGCACTGCGATTACCGTGGCTACCACGTGACCTCCGCACCGCCGCCCAGTTCAGGAGGCGTCGTGATCTGCGAGTCGCTCAACGTGCTGTCGGGCTGGACGGTGGATCCAGCGGGTTTCCATTCCGCGCAGCCCGTGCACTACATGACCGAAGCGCTGCGGCGCGCTTTCCATGACCGCAACCTCCAACTCGGCGATCCGGCCTTCGTGCATGCGGATGTGGATCGGCTGACGTCCCAGGCTTACGCGGACGAACTGCGGCGCGGGATCGATCCCGACAGGGCAACGCCCTCGCAGTCCCTGCTCGGCCCAGGCGCCTCGCCCGAAGGCCACAGCACCACCCACCTCTCCGTCGTGGACGCGGCGGGCAACGCGGTAGCACTCACCTATACGCTCAACGACTGGTTCGGCGCCCGGGTGGTGGCCGCCGGAACCGGCATCCTGCTCAACGACGAAATGGATGACTTCTCTGCCAAGCCGGGCGCGTCGAACATGTACGGTCTGGTCGAGGGCGAGAACAACGCCATCGTCCCCGGCAAGCGCCCACTCTCATCGATGGCGCCGACCATCGTCACGCACGATGGCAAACTCCTGCTCGTCGTCGGCACGCCCGGCGGCAGCCACATTCCGACGGCAGTGCTGCAGACGATGGTCAACCTGATCGACTACCACATGACGGTCACCGAGGCCGTGAGCGCCCCACGCGTGCATGCGCAGTGGCTGCCGGACGTGCTCTATTACGAGCCTGATGCGCTGAGCGCGGACACCCGCGCGGTGCTGGCGGCCATGGGACACCACCTGGAACCTATGGAATACTGGAACCACGTCGCCGCTATCCTCGTCGGCGGTCCGGCCATCGGCAAGCCGCCCCGTGGCCACGATCGCTTGTATGGCGCAATCGATCCGCGCCTGCCGGTTGGCAGCGTCGCAGGCTACTAGGCCGACATGGCGAAACTGAGGAGCCGACTGGCTCAATCAGAGGACCTGCCTGCGCTGCGCCGTCTCATGCAGCGCGCGATCGAGGAGCTGCAGCACGGATTCCTGACACCCGAGCAGATCGTCGCCAGCCACAAGGTCATGGGGCTGGACACCCAATTGGTCGCGGATCAGACCTACATTCTCGTCGAGGAGGATGGCGTGATCGCCGGCTGCGGCGGCTGGTCGTGGCGCGCAACGCTGTACGGCGGTGACGATAGCGTCGTGGCGCGCGAGCCCGCGCCGCTCGACCCGCGGCGTGATGCCGCCAAGGTGCGCGCCATGTACACCAATCCTGATTTCGTGCGGCGGGGCATCGGCCGGATGGTGCTGGGCCTGTGCGAAGAGGCGGCGCGCAAGGCTGGATTCAGCCGCGTCGAGCTCATGGCGACGATGGCTGGCGTGCCGCTCTATCGCGCCTGCGGATACCTTCCGGCCGAATCCACCGAATCCAGACCGATCAACGGCGTGCGCGTGCCGTTACTGCGGATGGAAAAAGCATTGGACGCGCCACGGCCCTCTGCGGCGGGCGCCACCCGCGCGGAGCGCTGCTCGCGGGATGCCGTCGCCGCCTTCGTGGCGCGCTTCGAGCGCGGCGAGGTGACGCCAGCCGAATGGACGCACGCGGCGCATCTCATAGCCGGCTACTGGTACGTGACCCGGCTGGGCGCGGCGGCGGCAATCGATGAGATGCGCCGACGGATCTGCTACCACAACGAGGCGGTGGGCACGCCGAACACCGATGACAGCGGGTATCACGAATCGATCACACGGCTCTACGTTTTCGGCATCGCCGCGGGGATCGCCCGGCGGCCGGCCGTCGCCTTCGAACCTGGATTGCAAGCGCTGTTGGCATCGCCCATGGCCAACAGCAGCTGGCCCTTGCAGTATTACAGTCGCGAACGCCTGTACTCGGTGGCGGCGCGCCGCAGCTGGGTGGAGCCTGATTTGCAGCCAACGCCCGGATCGACCGCTCCGTAATTTTCCGCCCTGCAAGCCAGGCTCCCTGCAGCCATGCGCACGCCGCGACACCGCTGCAACTGGGAGCCGGCAATGCACTGCGGCTATCGTTGCCGCCGAACTGCCTCGTGCAGCTGTAGATCCCCCGCGATCGGCTGGCGCATCCGCAATCTGTGTCTTGTATGCAACGTTGTTGTTCCTGGCATTAAACATCCAGCATAATGGGCGCACGGCGTTACCACATAAATGCGACAAGCGCCGGAAAGTATTCCTGATCCAAGGGGAGTAGCGATGAACACCAGAAACCATTCACATGGCCTCGTGCTGGGCGCCGTGTCCGCCGTGCTGGCCTGGAGCGCCCAAGCGCAACAGGCTGCAGCGCCCGCCAAGGGCGCGGGACTCGAGGAAATCGTGGTCACCGCCACGAAGCGCGAGACCTCGCTCCACGATGTGCCTTTCTCGGTCGCTGCGGTCACAGCCGACCAGGTTCGTGCCAGCGGCGCCGGCAACGTAGTCGAGTTGGCCCGCAACGTAGCTGGCCTGACAATTACCGACCTGGGTCCAGGCCAAAGCCAGGTTGCGATTCGCGGCGTCAGTGCCGGACAGGTGATCCGCGATCAACCGGGTGTAAAGCCGCAGGTCGGCGTGTACCTGGATGAAACGCCGATTTCAGTGGCGCTGTTCACACCAGACCTCGATCTGTTTGACCTGGACCGGTTCGAGGTGCTGCGCGGCCCGCAGGGCACGCTGTTCGGTTCCGGCTCGATCGCCGGCACGCTGCGCTACATCACCGCGCAACCGAAAATCGGCGTGCACGAGGGCCTGGTCGAAGTGGGCGCATCAACCGTGAACAATGGCGGCACGGGCGGCGACATCAAGGGCGCCGTCAACCTGCCCACTTCCGCTACGACCGCGCTGCGTCTCGTCGGCTACCACGACGAGCTGCCGGGCTTCATCACGGCCTACGGCCCGAACGGCGGCGTCGAGAAAGGCGCCAACAGCGGCAAGAAGGATGGTGCGCGTGTCGCGTTCACCTGGAAGCCGAACGAAGTGCTGTCGATCACGCCGCGCCTGGTCTACCAGAAGCTCACGACCGACGGCTATCCACGCATCGACATCTACAACATCCTCGGCAATCCGTACACGACCACCGAGCCGGCCATCAACCTGGGCAATCGGGGCCAGTACCGCCAGTTCCGCGAAGGTATCGATGATGACTTCAGGCTTGGCGACCTCAAGCTGGTGGTCGACGCCGGTGTGGCCACGCTGACCTCGATCACTTCGTACACCGATCGCAAGATCACCGTGCTGCGCGACGCGAGCCAGCTGACCGGCAGCGTGACCTACCAGTTCGGCGGCACTTCGGCCGACGTGCGCACGAACTCGCCTCTGTATGACCGGCACCATCTCAAGGCGCTCAGCCAGGAACTCCGCCTGGCTTCGAACGGCAAGGATGCCTTGCAGTGGCTGGGTGGCATTTACTTCGAACACCTCAAGCGCGACTACGGCCAGGACCTGCCGACCCCGGGATACGATGCCATCGTCACGCGGCTGCTGGGGCCGGGCCCCGGCCTGACCAGTGCCGAGAACGGCGCGCCGCCCGATACGCCCTTCTTCTCCGACCTGCACTACAACTTCACGCAGTACGCAGCCTTCGGTGAGATGACCTACAAGTTCGCGAACCGGACGGCGTTGACCGCGGGCGCGCGCTGGTTCCGGTTCGACGAAGACCGAACGCTGTATTTTGGCGGTCTGTTTTCGGCGCCGACGGGCCCAACTCCGATCCCGGGATCGACCTCGTCCAACGGATTGGCACCGCGCGCCATCCTGTCGTTCGAACCCTCCGACGATATCAAGATCAACGTCGAGGCCTCGCGCGGCTTCCGCCTCGGTGGCATCAATGATCCGTTGAATGCGCCGCTGTGCCAGCCTGCCGATCTCGCCAGCTACGGCGGACATCCGGACTGGAAAGACGAATGGGCCTGGAACTACGAGGTCGGCGCCAAGATGCGCTTCGATGACCGCCGCGTGAGCTTCAATGTCGCTGCCTTCTACTCCGACATCAAGGACCTGCAGGTTCCGGCCGACGCGGGCAGCTGCTCATCGCGCGTGGTCTTCAACGTGCCCAAGGCGCGCAGTCAGGGAATCGAGGCCGAGCTGTATGCACGTCCGAACACGAACTGGGATTTCGGCATCTCGGCCACGTACGCTGACGCGACCCTGCAGTCTTCAGTGCTCGACTCCGCTGGCCAACCCATTGCCGGGATGGTTTCGGGCGCACGCATGCCGACCGCACCAAAGCTCCAGGCCGTGGCGAGCGTCGGCTTCACGCTGCCGACCGCGTTCGCCAACAAGTGGGATTTTTATTCCAACGTGGTCGGCCAGTACGTCGGCGACTCCTATACGCAGATCGGTGACGAGGTGGCGGGGTTCGGCACGGTGAGCGGGGGGGCGTTCTTCCATTTCGGCAATCCAACGGTCAATGGCTTCACGTTCAATCCGAAGTTGCCCGCGTACCAGATCGTCAACCTGCGCGCAGGCGTGCGCGCGAATGGCTGGGACGTCGCCGCCTACGTCAACAACGTGACCGACGAGATCGCGTACCTGTCAGTCGATCGCGAACGCGGTCGCCGCGCCCGCGTCGGCTTCCTGACCAATCAGCCGCGAACCTTCGGCGTGTCGATCCAGAAGAAATTCTGAGCGATTGCCCGCACCGCCGGGTTGCCTGAGCAAGGGCCGCGCCGCTGGCAGGGAGCGCGGCCCTTGCTGCTGTTAGCGTAGCCGCCCCGGGGAGTATCCCGCTTGCAGCCCGCGACCCGCAACCATAGTTCCTGGTCATCGGCGACCGCCTTCTACCTAAGCGCGGTCGGAGCTTCGGTGGGCCTCGGCAGCATCTGGCGCTTTCCTTACCTCGCCGGTACCAGCGGCGGCGGCGCATTCATCTTCATCTTCGTACTCGCGCTGATGCTGATCGCAGTGCCGCTGCTGGTCGCGGAATTTGCCATCGGCCGGCAGGCTCGCTGCAGCGCCCCGCAGGCCGCGGGCGTTGTGGCGGTGCAATCCGCACTCTCGCCCCGCTGGCGCATCATTGGCATCCTGGGCACAGTGGCGGCGTTTTGGATTGCGTCCTACTACACGGTGATTGCGGGCTGGGTGCTCGCCTACGCCTGGAAGTGCGCGCGTGGCGACCTCGAGCACCAGAACCATCTCGCCGTGGCGGCGCTGCGGCAGGCTTTCCTTGCCGATCCCGTGCAGATGGGTGCCTGGCACCTGGCCTTCCTTGGCTGCGTGGCGCTGGTGTCTGCGCGCGGCGTGAACCGCGGCATTGAGCTCGCGAACCGCATCCGCGCACCCGCACTGCTGCTGTTGCTGTGCGTACTGGTGGCCTACGCACTTGCGGTCGGTGATGTGCGGCACGGGATCGACTTCGCTTTTGGCCTGCATTGGTCACAGGTGACCCCGCAGGTCGTGCTGGCCGCCATCGGCCAGGCTTTCTTCGCCACCGGCGTCGGCATGGCAATGATGATCGCCTACGGCCAGTACGTGTCCGCAGGCACCTCGCTGCTGCGCTCGGCACTGATCGTCGCGGCTTCGATCCTGCTCGTGTCGCTGCTCGCATCGGTGCTGGTGTTCCCGCTGGTGTTCCGCTACGGCATGAACCCTTCGCAGGGCATCACGCTGGTTTTCGACGTGCTGCCTACGGTATTCGCCGAGATGCCGGCCGGGCGGCTGCTGGGCACGCTGTTCTTCGTGTTGCTGGTGTTCGCCGCGTTCACGCCGACGATCGCGATCCTCGAACCGATCATCGCCTGGCTCGTCGAACGCTGGCGCATGCCGCGCGCGCTGGCCGTGTTCACGACGGCCGCGGCAGCCTGGCTGCTCGGCCTGGCCTCCATGCTGTCGTTCAACTTGTGGGCCCACCGCTATCCGCTCGCCTTCATCGGCCGCTATGAGGGCAAGACGGTCTTCGACATCAGCGACGACATCGCCTCGAACATGCTGCTGCCGGTGGGCGCGCTGCTCACCAGCGCGTTCGTCGGCTGGCGGGTGGCGCGCCCGATCGTGGCCGCGCAGATGGTCGAGGCCAGCCCGCGCGCGCGCGTGCTGTGCGTCCTGCTGCTGCGGTTCCTGTGCCCGGTGGCAATCCTGCTCGTGCTGGCGACCGCCCTGCTCTAGGGCCTGCTCACACTCAGGACGTCGATGCGTTGCTGCTCAAAACGCTTTCAGACCAGGCGCGAGGCGCGCCGCGTGGTCATTCCACGTCAGCGCCGAGCAACGCCGTGTGAAAGCCTTTTGAGCGCCACCTTCCAGGGCCGGCGCATCGTCATTGTAGTAGCCACGCCCGCACGGCTGGCACTTCCGCCAGCACGTCGAACAGGCCACGCTGCGTGCGATCGGCGAAGCCCGTGTCGATGCATTGCGCCAGCAGCGTGATGAACGGATCGTAGAAATGCAGCACGTTGACCACTGCGATCGGATGCTCGAGATAGTCGAGCCGCTTCATCGTCAAAGCCTCGAGCAGTTCGTCGAGGGTCCCGGTGCCTCCGGGCAGCGCGATGATCGCGTCGCTGCGCGCGAACATCCGCAGCTTCCGTGACGCGAGGTCGGCGGTGATCTCGAGATCGGTCAGGCGCTGGTGCGGGCGCTCGTTGGAGATCAGCTGCCGCGGCACGATCCCCGTGACGTGGCCGCCGACGGCAAGTGCGGCATCCGCGAGCGCGCCCATGCACCCGGAGCTGCTGCCGCCGTAGACGACTTCGTGGCCTTGGCGTGCCAGCAGCTCGCCGAGCGCGGCCGCCGCGGCCGAGAACCCGGGAGCGGCGCCGGCGGCAGCACCGCACAACACACAGACGCGACGCCGTTTCATTTGCCGTCAATCATCGCAGATCTTGCTATTCTGGGGGAACGGGAGGATCACCGGATGCATGTCGCGCCCCTGAACCTGCAGCGCTGGATCGCCGAGCACGCGCAGTTGCTCAAGCCGCCGGTGTGCAACCGGCAGATCTGGGAAGGCACGGATTTCATCGTGCAGGTGGTCGGCGGACCGAATCAGCGCCTCGATTACCACGACGACCCGTACGAGGAATTCTTCTACCAGCTCCGCGGCAACATCCAGCTGCGCACGATGCTGGATGGCGTGCCGGGGGAGTTGCGGCTGAACGAGGGCGATGTGACGTTGCTGCCGCCGCATTTCCGGCATTCACCACAGCGCCCTGAACCGGGCAGCATTGGCCTGGTCGTCGAACGGCAACGCCCGGCCGGCGTGCTCGACGGCTTTGAATGGTATTGCCTGAACTGTCACGCGCTGGTGCACCGTGTCGAGGTGCAATTGACGAGCATCGTGAACGACCTGCCGCCGCTGTTCGAGCGCTTCTACGCGGACGAACGTTTGCGGCGCTGCCGGTCATGCGGAAGCCTGCATCCGGGCCGGACCGCCTGAACCCTGGCGCCGCAGGATCAAGGGCGCCGTTACTCGTCGAAGCGCAGGTGCTTGACGCTCTTGCCGTGCCGGCGGATCAAGCGCAGCGCCTCGATGCCGATCTGGACGTGCCGCTCGACGAAACTATCGGTCACGCGCCGGTCGGAGTGCTCGGTCTTGACGCCCTCGGGCACCATCGGCTGGTCGCTCACCAGCAACAGCGCACCGGTGGGTATCGAATTGGCGAAGCCCGCCGCGAAGATGGTCGCCGTCTCCATGTCGATCGCCATCGAGCGCGTCTTGCGCAGGTACGCCTTGAATTCGTCGTCGTGCTCCCAGACCCGGCGGTTGGTCGTGTACACGGTGCCGGTCCAGTAGTCGCAGGCCAGGTCGCGGATGATGGTCGAGATCGCGCGCTGCAGGCTGAAGGCCGGGAGCGCCGGCACTTCCGGCAGCAGGTAGTCGTTCGAGGTGCCATCGCCGCGGATCGCAGCGATCGGCAGCACCAGGTCGCCGAGCTGGTTCTTGCGTTTGAGCCCACCGCATTTTCCGAGGAACAGCACCGCCTTGGGCGCCACGGCCGAGAGCAGGTCCAGCACCGTCGCGGCATTGGCGCTGCCCATGCCGAAATTGATCATCGTGATGCCATCGCCCGTGGCATTGGGCATCGAACGATCGCTCCCGGCGATCGGCGCGTTCGCGAGCCGCGCGAACACCTGCAGGTAGGTGCCGAAGTTCGTCAGCAGCACGTACGGCCCGAAATCGCCGAGCGCCGTGCCGGTATAGCGTGGCAGCCAGTTTTCGACGATTTCCTTCTTGGTCTTCATCGCCTCACGCCTGCTCGAGCGCCTGGCGCAGGTCTTCGACCAGGTCCTGGGCGTCCTCGATGCCGACCGAGAGGCGGATCATCGCTTCCGAGATTCCGAGCTTCTGCCGGACCTCGACGGGCACGCCCGAGTGCGTCATTGCGGCGGGATGGCTCGCCAGGCTCTCGGTGCCACCGAGGCTCACCGCGAGTTTGATCACGCTGAGTGCGTCGAGGCACCGGAACGCGGCCGCCTCCCCGCCCCTGACTTCGAATGAGAACGTCGAGCCGGCCGAGCTGCATTGCCGCTCGAACACCGCGCGGCGGCGATCACCCTGCCCCAGCAGACCCAGGTAATTCACCGCGCTGACCTTCGGATGCGAGGCAAGAAAGGCCGCCACGGTGCCGGCGTTGGCGCAGGCGCGCTCCATGCGCAGCTGGAGCGTTTCCATCGAACGCAGCAGCATCCACGAGGAATTGGGATCGAGTTGCGTGCCGATCGCGCCGCGCAACAGGCGGATCGGCCGCATGTGTTCGTGCCGGCCGGATACGCCGCCCGCCACCAGGTCGGAATGTCCGCCCACGTACTTGGTCAGCGAATAGACGTTGAGGTCCGCACCGCAGGAAAGCGGCTGCTGGTACACCGGTCCGAGCATGGTGTTGTCGGTCACCACCAGCGGCCTGTGGCCCTGGCGCCGCGCGATCTCATCGGCCGTGGCCGCCATCAGCTGCAGGTCGACCAGCGAATTGGTCGGGTTCGCGGGAGTCTCGGTCATGATCAGGCCGACCCGGCCCAGCGCCAGCGCCCGCTCGGCCGCGGCGGACACGTCGGTCTTCGACAGCCCGTCGCTGAAGCCAACCGCGCGAACCCCGTAGTTTGGCAATGCCTTTGCAATCAGCGTCTCGGTCCCACCGTAGAGCGGCTGGCTGAAGAGCAGCACATCGCCGGCCTTGAGATAGGCGAACAGCGTGGTCGCGATCGCGGCCATGCCCGAGGCGAAAACCGCCGCGGATTCGGCCTGGTCCCACAGCGCCAGGCGATCCTCGAGCACTTCGAGATTCGGATTGTTGAAACGCGAATACACCAGTCCGCCGCGCGCGCCATCGGGCAAGGGTCTGCGGCCCGAGGTGTAGTCGAAGAAGTCCTTGCCGTCCTGAGCGGTGCGGAAGACGAAAGTCGAAGTCAGGAACACCGGCGGCTTGAGCGCGCCCTCCGACAGATGCGGGTCGTAGCCGAACCCCATCATCTGTGTGACCGGCGAAAGCGTGCGTTTGCCGACCTTGCGTTTGTGGTAGTTATCCGCCATCGATCACCCCCTGGCCCGCGATGCGCTAGTGTGAGGCATCCACCCGGCGCTGTCAGCCCTGCTCGTGGGCGACGAAGCGCATCGGCAGCAGCAGCAGCACGCCAACCAGCATGACGAGCACGCCAGTGACCGCGCCGATCTTCACGTGCGCCAGGCTGCTGTAGAGCACGTAGAGGCTGCCGCACACGAACGCCAGCGGCAGCGCCGGGTACAGCGGGGCGTGGTACGGCCGCCGCACGCGCGGATAACGATGTCGCAGGACGAAGAATGCACCGCCGCTGAGCGTGAGGAAGAACCAGTAGACCGGCGATAGGTAATCCACCATCGTGGCGAATCCCTGGCGCGTGAATGCGCCGAAGCCCACCAGCAGCAATGCCACCACGCCCAGCGCGACGATCGCGGCCGGCGGCGTGCCGCGGAGCACGTGCCAGCGTCCGAGCTTTCGCAACGTCACGGTGTCGCGCGCTGCCGCATAGGTCGTGCGCGCACCCGCGATCAGCAGCGCGTTGAGCACCGTGATCGAGGTCAGCGCCACCACGGTGACGATCAGCAGCTGTCCCGGCCGGCCGAACGCGCGCAGCATCAGCTCGGCTGCAGGTGCGTCGGTCACGGCCAGGCCGGCGAGACCAAGGCCGCGCAACAGCGCCCAGTTGACCGCGAGGTACAGCACGGTGACGGTCGCCATGCCCAGCAACAGCGCGCGCTTGATGCCGCGTTCGCCATCGCGCATCTCCGCCGAAAGCGTGGCGGCATCACTCCAGCCTCCGTAGGCCAGGAAAATGAACACCAGCGCGGTACCCAGGTGCGTCGCCGGCTCCACGCCGGCCGGGTATGCCGGGCGCGCCGGCGGCAGGCCGTGCACGCTGATCCACGCGCCCGCGGCGCCCACGCTGGCCAGCCCGAACAGCACCACGCTCATCAGCGCCACCTGCGTGTGGATGCCGAAGCGTATGCCGGCCAGGTTCACGCCGACCAGCGCCACGACGATCAGCGCCGCGAAGATGGCGCTGCCATGCGTCCCCAGGTCGATGACCTGCCCAAGGTAGTCACCGAACACGAAGGCCAGCATCGCCATCGAACCCGTATGGATCACCGCGAATCGCGACCACGCGAACAGGAACCCAAGCCGCGGCCCGTACGCCTTGTAAAGGAAAACATAGTCGCCGCCGGCATCCGGGAAGGCGGCGGCCATCTCTGCAAAGCACAGCGCCCCCGCCAGCGACATCGCGCCGCCGAAGGCCCACGCCAGCAGCAAGCCAGTGCTGCTCGCCATGTTGGCGGCGGCAATCGGGGTGGTCGAAAAAATGCCGGCGCCGATCACCATGCCGACGCAGACCGACACGCCGTGCCAGACATGCAGGTGCCGCCGGGGTTTGCCGTGGCTTGGATCGTTCATGCTTTATCCGGCATCACCGCATCAGGTCATAGCGAACGGGTCTTCGCGCCGGCGAGCCTCATGGTTGTAG
The DNA here is from genome assembly GCA_028870705.1 of Gammaproteobacteria bacterium. Lineage (GTDB taxonomy): Bacteria > Pseudomonadota > Gammaproteobacteria > Steroidobacterales > Steroidobacteraceae > FEN-1191. The sequence continues at coordinate 2,225 of JAGWPD010000328.1, read as the reverse complement.
GCTTCTGCGCCCCGGGGCTGCCGGCAGTATAGGGCAGGACCCGTGCAGAACGAGGGAGTTGGCACAATGAGACCTGTCATCCACGCGGCGCTGTCAATCGGGTTGCTGGCCGCGAGCCATGCGCCGCAGACGCGCGCCACCAACGAAGTGGCCGCCGCCGCGCCGGCGGCGACCATCGCCGACCAGCTCGACGAGATCATCGTCACCGGCACACGCCTCAAGGGCCGCACCGTGCTCGATTCGCCGGTGCCCGTGGACGTGCTGTCCGCGCGCGACCTTGCACATACCGGCGCGGTGGCCGGCGAGCTCGGCCAGGCATTGCAATCGCTCGCGCCTTCGTGCAACTTTCCGCGCCAGTCGAATTCGGGCGGATCCGACCATGTACGCGCCGCGCAACTGCGCGGCATGAGCCCCGACCAGGCGCTGGTGCGCAATACGGTTCCGATGCGATCGCCGGCGTGGTCAACATCATCCTGGACGATAGCCCCTCGGGCGGCGAAGCCAGCCTCAGCTATGGCGAGAACGACACCGGGTTCAAGCCCACCAATCAGCGGCTGCGCGATGGCGTGACCACCGTCGCGCAGCTCAAGCACGGCTTTGCCGTCGGCAACGGTTTCGTCGACGTGGGCGCGGAGTTCCGCCATCGCGGCAGCACCAACCGCGCCGGCTTCGACGGCGGCGGCTTCTTCATCTCCGACTCCGACACTCCGGCCAACGAAGCCACGCTCGGCCAGCGCAATTTCGCGCCTGGCGACGGCGATGCCAAGGACCAGGACGCCTGGTACAACCTGCGGCTGCCGATGGACGACGGCATCGAACTCTACTCGTTCGCGACCTACGATCATCGGGACTCGCTTGGCGCCGCGTTCTTTCGCTATCCCGATAGCCAGGCCAATCAGCTCGCGGTCTATCCGAACGGGTACCGCCCGCAGACGACCGGGGTCAACTACGGCCTGCGGCATTCGCTCAACGCCTCACTCGGACCGACCAGCCCGACCACGTTCAGGATCGGTGATTTCAAGTTCGACCAGCTGGCGCTCAATGTCGACGCCACCCGGCAGCTCGCGACCGCACTGGCGAAGCCGCGGGACCTGGCCGTCGGCGCGGAGTACCGCCATGAGAAGTACCAGAGCGGAGCAGGCGATCCGGCTTCATCGGCAATGCGGTCGCCGGCAAGCTCAGCGGCATCTACCAGCTCAACCCGCCCTTCGCGCTGCGCGGCGCGCTGTCCAACAGCTTCCGCGCTCCTGCGCTGAGCCAGATCTCCTACCAGCTCACTTCGACCAGTTTCGGCAATGGCGGTGCATTGACACAGGTACTGACCCTGCCGGTATCGAACCCGATCGCGCGTGCGCTTGGCGCGCGGGACCTGCAGGCCGAGAAATCGGTGAACCTGAGCGGCGGCTTCACGCTGCAGGCCGGCGGGCAATTCACGCTCACCACCGACTATTTCCACATTCGCGTCGGGGATCGCATCACGATCTCCGAACGATTGCAGAGCGGCGCGCTGACCGCGCTGCTGCAGTCGCAGTTCGGCCTGGCCGGTGTCGAAGGAGTCAATTTCTTCACCAATGCCGTGGACACCACGACCGCAGGCGTGGACTTCGTCGCCAACTACCGCTTTGACATGGCAGGCGGCGCCCTCAGGCTGACGGGTGCCTACTCCTACGCGAAGACGCGGATCGACGGCGTCGCCGCCACGCCCGTGCAGCTCGCAGCGCTCGGCATCACGACCGCGCTGGTGGGCCTCGAAGAGCGCAACACGCTCGAAGGCGCGGCTCCGCAGGACAAGGCGGTGCTGACGGCGGAATGGAGCGATCCGCGCTGGTCGCTGCTGGTCCGGCTCACGCGCTACGGAAGCGCCACGCGCGTATTCGACTTCGGCGGCGGATTCGTGCCCACGCAGACCTATTCCGCCAAGACCCTACTCGACATCGAGGCCGACTATGCGGTCACCAGGCAGCTGACGCTGGCGGTCGGCGCCGACAACGTGCTCGACCAGTATCCGGACCTGTCGAGTTCCGACATCAACTACGCCGGCAATTTCCCCTACGACGTGCTGTCGCCAATCGGCATGAACGGCGCGTTCTACTTCGTGCGCGCGGGGCTGAAATTCTGAGCGGCAGGGACCGGGTGACCTAGGGCCTGTTCACACTTAGGACGTCGATGCGGCCGTGCTTGGGTTTGCACAGGGCAAGGCGCGACGACCGATATGTACTTGATGT
>JAGWPD010000327.1 GCA_028870705.1 Gammaproteobacteria bacterium | reverse complement strand
TCGCCGCCGCGCCCGCGATCGCGGTCGCTGCCGCGGTGATTTCCGCCGGCGTCGCCGCCGGCTCGATCAGCCGCAGCACCGCCTCGCCCGCCGCGTGGTCGTGCCTGCGCCCCAGCAGCCAGCGCGGACTCTCCGGCAGGCCGAGGCACAGGCCGGCGTAGAGGATCGAGGGCGCGGCCGCCACGCCGAGCATCCAGCGCCAGGCATCGGGTCCGGTCCCGCTGAGCAGCGAGTTCGACAGGTACGCGACCACGATGCCGAACACGATGTTGAACTGGAACATTCCGGCCAGCAGGCCGCGGTGCTTCGCCGGTGCGATCTCGGAGATGTACAGGGGCGCGACCACGGTCGATATGCCGATGCCGAGGCCGCCGATGAAGCGTGCGACGATGAACTGTTGCACATCGCTCGCCAGCGCCGAACCGAGCGCCGCGACCACGTAGAGCACGCCGATCCCGAACAGCGTCGGCTTGCGTCCGAAGCGATCCGTGGGCACGCCACCGAGGATCGATCCGAGCACGGTGCCGTAGAGCGCGGAGGCGATGGCGAAGCCATGCATGCCGGGCGTCAATTGCCACAGCGCCTGGATGCGCTGCTCGGCGCCCGAAATCACCACCGTGTCGAAGCCGAACAGGAACCCGGCCAGCGCCGAGGTCAATGACCAGAAGAACACGCGTCCGCGCATGGCCGTGGACAAGCCTGTGGTGCTCACTGCGCCCCTCCCGGTTTCGCCGCGACTCCAGCCACTCGCCGCATCTTAAGTGATTTGCCCCGCGCTACGCTGGATTCGCGCGCGCCACCCACTGCACAATCGCCGCTGTGGCGCCAGCGCGGGGCAAGGAGCGGCGGGACATGAGTGTCGGTCGTGCGATCGGATGGGACCTGGACGGGCTGCCGCGCATCGTGCGCGGCGCAGGCAGCTACCTGTTCGATGCGGCTGGCAAGCGCTACCTGGACGGCTCGGGCGGTCCGGCCGCGTTCAGCATCGGTCACGGCAACCGCGAAGTGAACGCGGCGATAGCGGCGCAGCTCGACCAGGTCGCGTGCGGCTACCGCTATCTGTTCACCAGCGAACCGCTCGAACGGCTCACCGCGCTGCTGCTGCGACATTGCGGCCCGGACTTCGGCCACGCGGTCTATTGCGCCAGTGGCTCGGAAGCGGTCGAGGGGGCGATGAAGGTCGCGCTGCAGTACTGGAACGCGCGCGGACAGCCCGGCAAGTCGCGCTTCATCGCGCGCCAACGTTCCTACCACGGCAGCACGCTGGGTGCGCTATCCCTGTCCGGGTTCGCCGAACGGCGCGCGCCCTTCGTACGGAGCCTGCTCGAAGTATCGTTCGTGTCCGCCGCCAATGCCTACCGCCCGCCCCCGGGCGCCGCCGGCGCCCCGCTGGTGAGCTATCTGGCGGCGGAACTCGAGGCGCGCATCGCCGCGCTGGGCGCCGAAAATGTCGCCGCGTTCGTGTTCGAACCGATAGTCGGCGCGGCCGGCGGCGTGGTGCCTGCGCCGCCAGGCTACACGCAGGCGGTGCGGGCGGTGTGCGACCGACACGGCGTGCTGCTGATTGCCGACGAGGTGATGTGCGGTTCGGGACGCTGCGGCACCTGGAGCGCAATGGAGCACGAAGGCGTCGTGCCGGACATCATTGCCGTGGCCAAGGGCCTGGCGGGCGGCTATATCCCGCTGGGCGCGACGATCTTCCGCCGCGAACTTGGCGAGCGGATCATGGCCGCGCACGGCTCGATCCTGACCGGGCACACCTTTTCGGGACACACCGCGGCCTGCGCCGCCGGCCTCGCGGTCCAGCGCATCATCGAGCGCGATGCGCTGCTGGCGCGAGTACGAACCCGCGGTGCGGTGCTCCAGGCCGAGATCCGCGCCGCATTGGCGCGCCATGCCGAGGTGGGTGAGGTTCGCGGACGCGGCTACTTCATCGGCATCGAGCTGGTGCGCGACCCTGACACGAAGCAGCCGTTCCCCGCGGAGCGCGGCCTCAGCAATGCGATCGCCCGCCACGCCTTCGAGGACGGGCTGATCGTGTTTCCGTGCGCAGGCAATGCCGGCGATGGGCTCGGCGACGCAATCATCGTCGCGCCACCCTACAACGCGACGGAAGCGGAGCTGGCCGAGCTGACCGCAAAACTCGCGCGCGCGGTGGCGCGCGCGCTGCGCTGAGGCCTGGCGGCGCGGTGCATCCGCCGGGTGCACGCGGCGGCCGCGAACCCCACCGAAGGCAACAGCGCAATGAGGCCCAATGGCGCCAAACGGCTCCGCATCCGACCTCCCCAGATTGCCGGCATCGCCCCTCCAACTCCTACCTCTTTGATTCCACAAGTTTTAATCAATTGGTACAGGGATACGCGAAAGATCTGTACATTTGAAATATTTCCACTATAAAATATTTTCCCCTAAAGGACACCCGCTCAGATATTCCAATGGATCGCATCGCCACCATCGAACAGGGCATCAGGCGCACCGCCCAGCGCCTGCCGGGACTACCCGAGACCGAGGCGCTGCTCAACCGGGTCATCATCCTCACGGGCCGCGTGCTCGCTGCGCACGTCGATGAGGTGATCAGTCCCTACCAGCTCACCGACATCGAATTCCGCGTGCTGCTGTCGCTGTTCTCGCATGCGGATGGCACCGCCGGCCCGAGCGACCTGTGCGCGGGCCTGGCGCAGAGCCCGGCCACGATGACGCGCATCGGCGACGTGCTGGTCGCCCGCAACCTGGTCACGCGCGTGCTCAACGACCAGGACCGGCGCCGCATGGACATCCGGATCACGGCGCAGGGCGAAGCGCTGGTGCGCGAAGTGCTGCCGCGGATGTTCGACTACACGCGCGGGCTGTACAAGGACTTCAGCGAGAGCGAGAAGACGCGCCTGCTCGCGGGCCTGAAGAAGCTGTTTGCGCAACTGACCTTCGAGAGCGGCGGCGGCGGGCCAGCCGATCACCCGACGGGTACGCACTCGTGAGCGCGCGCATCGCGCTGGCTGCCCTGGTCTGCACCGTAGCGACCGGCTGCGCCGCCGTGACACCCGCAGCCTCTCCCGCGTCGCTCCGCGAAGCGCCGCTGGCCGGCACCGCCTTGTCCACCGACGGCGCCTGGCCGGTGGCCAACTGGTGGCAGCGCTATCAGGATCCGACCCTTGACCGGCTGGTGGCCACCGCACTCGCCGATAACCCGACGCTGGCGGCGGCGCACGCCCGCTTCGACAGTGCGCGCGAATCAGTGCGCCTCGCCGCGGCCGCCGTCGGCGCGCACGTGGATGCGAGCGCGCAAGCGTCGCGCCAGCGACTGAGCGACAACGGGCTGTTTCCGCCCAAGTTCCTCGGCTTCAACTGGTACAACATGACTGATCTCGGACTTGGCGCCAGCTACACCTTCGACTGGTGGGGCAAGCAGCGCGCCAGCGTGGAGGCCGCCACCAGCGAGGCGCGCGCGGCTGCGGCCGATCGCGCCGCTGCTGCGCTGGTGCTGTCCGGTTCGGTCGTCGACACCTACTTCGGCTGGCAGACGGACCAGGCGCGCATTGCGCTGGCGCGGGAGCGCCTCGCGGCCCTGACACGGTACGGCGCGATCAGCGACGCGCGCGTGCAGGCGGAAATCGCCGCCAGCGACGAGCACGACCAGGCGGCGGCCGCCCTTGCCGCGGCGCGCGGCCAGCTCGCCGTGCTGCAGGGCTCGGCGCAATTGCGGCTGGTGGCGCTCGCGGCACTGACCGGCCATGCGGTGGCGGACCTGCCGGCGCTCACCGCCAGGCCGCTGCCGGTCGTGCCGGCCGCGCTGCCGGCAAACGTC
>JAGWPD010000326.1 GCA_028870705.1 Gammaproteobacteria bacterium | reverse complement strand
GGCGGCGCGGCACCCGCGCCGGCCGCCGCGCCCGCGTCCGCGTCCGAGGCACCTACGCCGGCTGCGCCGGCGACGGTGCCCAATGGAGGTGCAAAATGAGAGCGTTCGCAATCATGCTGTTGTTCGGCGCAGTGGCTGCGGCCCGTGCCGACGATCCGGAACCGGCGGTCCAGACCTCGCCAGCGGCCACAGCGCGCGCCACGGGCGCGAGCACCGGGACCCCGCCCAGGAGGGTGGCCGCTTCGTCCGCGGCGACCGCAGCGACCGCCAGGACGCCCGCCACGGCCAGGTCGAAGGCGATGGACCAGATCGACCTGGGAGCGACGCAGGTCACGGGCAACCGCGAGCTGCCGAATGTGATGTACGTCGTACCCTGGAAAAGACCTGATCTCGGAGAATTCGCGGGCCGGCCTCCCAAGAGCCTGCTCGACGAAGTGCTGGCCCCCGTCGATCGCGAGGTGTTCCGCAGGCAGAACCGATATTTCGCGGCACTCCACCCCGACGCGGCGGCGAAGCCCGCCGTGCCGGCCTCCACACCCGCGGCCGGCGCGGCGCCCACACTGCCGGCCGGGGATGAGAAGTAGGTCTTTGGCATAAGATCGCGCATGGTCTCTAATTCAATGGTTTGATTCAGGCATGGGAGTCTGATGATGAATTTCTTCAGCATGATTATCCGGTTCTTCCAGGGTGGCGGCGCGATGATGTACCCGATTGCGGTGGTACTGGTCATCGGCGCGGCCATCGCCATCGAGCGTTACATCGTTCTCACGCACACGGCGCTGCGCAATCGCAGCCTGTGGAACGAAATCGCTCCCCTGCTCGCGCAGGGCAACTTCAAGGGCGCGGTGCAGATCACCGGCAAGTCCGAGTCGGCGATCGGCCAGATCCTCAGCTACGGCCTGGCCCGGATCAGTTCGGCGCGTTCGCGCGACGACATCGAAAAGGCCATGGAAGAAAGCCTGATGGACGTGGTGCCGCGGCTCGAGAAGCGCACGCATTACCTGGCCACATTCGCCAACCTGGCGACGTTGCTGGGACTGCTCGGCACCGTGGTCGGCCTCATCAATGCCTTCGCGGCGGTGGCGACGGTCAATCCGGCCGACAAGGCCAACCTGCTGTCGGCCAGTATCTCGGTGGCGATGAACTGCACCGCCTTCGGCCTGATGACCGCCGTGCCGCTGCTGGTGATCCATGCGGTGCTGCAGACCAAGACCACCGAGCTGATCGACAGCCTGGAGATGGCTTCGGTGAAATTCCTCAATGCCGTGACCGAACGCACCGCGGCGGCCGCCTGAAGCAGTCGCACCGAGCCTGTAAGCGAGAACGCGCATGCGCCGCTCCCAAGCCCTGAGAAAGCTGATGCGCCGGCAACGCCGGCCGTCGGAATTGCAGCTGGTGTCGATGATCGACATCTTCACGGTGCTGGTGACGTTCCTGCTGATGACCGCGATCTTCTCGCGCACCGTGGTGCTCGACCTGCGCCTGCCGGCGAACAACGCCAGCTTCCCCGAGCTGCCGAAGGGCCTGAACCTCGAGGTGATCGTGCGCGATAATTCGCTGGTGGTGGCCGACCGCGGCACCGGCCCGCTGCGCACGCTGCCGAACACCGCCAGGGGCTATGACCTCGACGGCCTGACCGAATACCTCAAGTTCGTGAAATCGCGTTATCCGGACAAGACCGAGGCAACGATCCTGCTCGAGCCGCAGACGCCGTACGACACGCTCATCCAGGTCATGGACCGCACGCGCATCGTCGAGGTGAACGCGGGCCTGAGCACGGTGCAGGCGGAACTGTTCCCGCAGGTATCGATCGGCGATGCGCCAGTGCCGGTCGAGGCGGGTGCCAAGCCATGAGCATGTCGAATCGTGCGCGGCGCATGCTGCAGCACCAGATCCGCAACAAAGCCGACGCGGAGCTGAACCTGATCCCGATGATCGACATCCTGAGCGTGATGGTGTCGTTCCTGCTGGTCTACTCGACCGAAGTCGAAGTGGTGCAGAACACCAAGAGCATCGACATCCCGCAGTCGATCTCGCAACAGCGGCCGCGCCAGACCGTGGTGGTGATGCTCACGCGCGAAGAGCTGTTCGTGCAGGGCGAGCGCATCGCCAGCGTCGCCGAGGTGCGCGCCAGCAGGGACTCGATCATCGCACCGCTCCGCGCGGCGCTGAAACGGCCGACGCTGGTGGGTCAGGCGATGACCGACAAGGACATCGCCGAGCGCGAGATCACCGTGATGGCCGACAAGCAGATCCCCTACGAGGTGCTGAAGAAGGTGATGAGCACCTGCACCGATGCCGACTACGGCCGGCTGTCCTTCGCGCTGGTGGAGAAGGAGAAAGCCGTGGATATCGACCAGCTGCGGCGGAAGCTCTAGGCCATGCAGGCGCAACTGACACAGTTCTACCGCAGCTTCGAGCTGCCGTGGGAGCCCGATCCGGAGGAGCAACGGCGTTTCCGCAGGCTCCTGCGCATCGGGCTCGCGCTGGTACTGGTGTTCGGCCTGATCCTGCCGTTCGTGCACCTGCCCAGGCCCACGGCGGCCGAGGAAGCAGTGCCGCCGCGCCTGGCGCGGCTGATGCAGCAGGAGCAACCCAAGCCTCCGCCTCCCAAGCCGGTCGAGAAGCCGCAGGAGAAGCCGAAACCCGAGACCAAGCCGACCGAGATCCCCAAGCCGGTCGACACGCGCAAGAAGATGGAGAACTCGGCGGCGATGCGCGCGATCAAGGACGAGCTCGCCGACCTGCGCGACCAGCTCGACACCAAGGACCTGCAGAGCCGCCAGCTCAAGGCCGACGTGGGCAAGGACGCGCGCTCGGAGCGCTCGCTGATCTCCTCCAAGGTGGGCGTCGGTTCCGCGGGCATCGTCACCGCCGCCTCGAGCCGGGGTTTCGGCTCCGGCGCCGGCGCGCTCTCCGACCACAACACTGCGGCCGTCAATTCGCGCATCGCGGCCGAGGCCGCCGCGAGCCGCGTCACGCGCAATGGCACCAGCGGCAAGGCGTCGCGCAGCGAGGAGGAGATCGCACTGGTATTCGACCGCAACAAGGGCGCCATCGACGCGCTGTATGCGCGCGCGCTGCGCGAGCGCGCCGACCTGCAAGGCAAGATCGTCCTGCAGCTGACGATTTCCCCGGCCGGCGAAGTGACCGACTGCCGGCTGCTCAGCAGCGAACTGAACGACCCCGACCTGGAGCGCAAGATCGTGGCGCGCGTGAAGTTGTTCCGGTTCGAGGCCAAGGACGTCGAGGCGATCACCGCGCGCAAGACGCTTGAATTCTTCCCCACCTAGCCGCGGTTGCGGCGCGTGGCACGGCCATGAACCTGCAGTCGGAAATCGAATACTTCACCGACCTGGCGCCCATCGACCAGGCGCGCCTGCTGGCAATGTTCCTGCACGAACTGAGCGTCGAGGCGCGGGCCACTTACGGCCCGGGGCCCGAGCAGGTGCAGGACGGAGCGCGGCTGCGCTTCGTGAATGAGATGACTGCGCGGCTGGCGCGCTACATCGAGCAGGTGCTGGTCGACGAGCGCGATCGGCCCGGCGAGGAAGTGCTGCTGCGCATGTTGCTGGCGCCGCGCGCCGACAAGGCGGCCGAGCGGCTGATCATCAATGCCTACCGGCGTGCCATCCAGGGCTTCGACCGGAACGATACCACCGTGACGATGGTGCCGCGCTGAGCGCGGCGCCGGTTGGACAAGGCCACGCCGAGCGCTTAAGTTCCTGCGTATGCCTACGCAGCCGCTGACCCAGGTGCTGGCACTGCTGCTGGCCTCCGTCGTGGTGGTCGCGGTGGCGCGTCGCCAGGGGTTGCCGCCTACCCTGGGCTACCTGGTCGTGGGCCTGATGCTCGGGCCGCTGGCCTTCGGCGTGCTGCCGGATGGCGAGGCGACCCGGGCGCTGGCCGAAATCGGCGTGGTGTTCCTGCTGTTCACGCTCGGCCTCGACTTCCTGTGGGCGCGCATGCTGGCCATGCGGCGCGAGGTATTCGGCCTCGGCACAGCACAGCTGCTGGTGGTGGGCGTTGCGGCCATCGGCGTGCTGCGGCTGCTGGGCGTCGCCTGGGCGCCCGCGGTGGTGGTCGGCGGGGCCGTGGCGATGAGTTCCACCGCGATCGTGCTGCAGCAGCTGACCGACCAGTCGGAACTCAATCGCACGCACGGCCGGTTGGCGTTCGCGGTGCTGCTGTTCCAGGACCTCGCCTTCGTACCGCTCCTGGCGCTGGCCACGGCGCTGGTGCGCGGCGGCGGCGCCTTTACTGGCCTGAACCTCGTGCGCCTGGTGGTCGAGGGCCTGCTGGCACTGTTCGTGGTGCTGGCGATCGGTCGCTGGCTGCTGCGCCCGGTGTTCTACGAGATCGCGCACAGCCGGCTGCGCGAGCTGTTCACGCTGACCGTGCTGCTGGTGGTGCTGAGCTGCGCCTGGGTCACTGCGCAAGTCGGACTGTCGATGGCGCTGGGTGCGTTCCTCGCCGGCATGATGCTCGCCGAGACCGAGTACCGCCACCAGGTCGAATCGGCGGTCCGGCCGTTCCGCGAGCTGCTGCTCGGCCTGTTCTTCATCTCGGTGGGCATGCTGCTCGACCTGCGGCTGCTGTACGCCCACTTCCTGCTGGTCACCGGCATCCTCGCACTGTTGCTGGTCGCGAAGGCGCTGCTGATCTCGCTGGCCACGCGCCCCTTCGTCGGCGGCACCTTCAAGGCGGTGCGCACCAGCATCGTGCTGGCCGGCGGCGGCGAATTCGGCGTCGCGCTGCTCACCATCCTGGTGCGCCACGATTCGCTGCTGCCGGCGCGCATCGGCCAGCCGTTGCTGGCCGCGCTGGTGCTCAGCATGGTGCTGAGCCCGCTGCTGATCCGCTACAACCGCCGCATCGCGCGCGCGCTGCTGGGCGAGCGCGGACCGCCGGCCACGGCGCTGGAACGCGAGGCCGAGGCGGCCGGCGCGCTGGCGCAGCGCGAGCACGTGGTGTTGTGCGGCTTCGGCCGCGTCGGCCAGAACATCGCGCGGGTGCTCGAATCGCAGGGTTTCGAATACCTGGCGCTCGATCTCGACCCGGCACGGATCCGGCTGGCGCGGCAGGCCGGCGACGCGGTCGTGTATGGGGACAGCGCCGATGAGGAGCTGCTGCGCCAGGTCGGCATCGACAAGGCCAGCGCGGTGATCATCACCTTCGCGAATCCCGCGGTGTCGGTGGGCATCGTGCGGGCAGTGCGGCGCCTGCGCGAGGACGTGCCGGTGCTGGTGCGGACCCAGGACGACATCGGCCTCGCGGAGCTGGCCGAAGCAGGGGCGACCGACGTGGTGCCCGAGACCTTCGAGGCCAGCCTGATGCTGGTCTCGCAGGTCCTGCTATTGCTGAACCTGCCGCCGCCGCGCGTGCTGCGCCTGGTCGGCGACATCCGCGCCAGCCGTTATGCCACGCTGCGCGGCATCTTCCGCCACGAAGGCGCGCAGGTGGTCGATGAGACGCACGCATTCCGCGAGGAGCTGCGCGCGATCGTGCTGCCGCCGGGCGCGGCGGCAATCGGCCGGACCGTCGATGAAGTGCGCGGCCAGGGAGCCGACGTGACGTTTACCGCGGTGCGGCGCCATGGCATCACCGGCCGGCAGCCCGCCGGCGACACGCAACTGCGCGACGGCGACGTGGTGGTGATCTACGGAACGCCGGAAGCGCTCGAGCATGCGGAGGCGGTGCTGCTCGCTGGTTGATGCGCGTACAATGCGCGGCCCGTCAGACCCCAGTGCCATGAACCGCGACGACATCCATTTCCCGCCCCACCACCGGTCGCTGCGCGAGGACATCCACACGCTGGGCGAGATCGTCGGCAACGTGCTGCGCGAGCAGGGTGGCGACGAATTGTACGAACTGGCGGAAGGCGACCGGCAGGCGGCGATCCGCCGGCGGGCGGCCACGGCAGCGGCCGGCGGGCTACAGGCCCGCGTGGAGGGGCGCCGGCCGCAGCTCGCGCGTGACCTGCTGCGCGCCTTCGCGGCCTACTTCCAGCTCGCCAATGTGGCGGAGAAGGTGCATCGCATCCGCCGGCGCCGCGAGTATTTCCAGGGCGACGACGCGCGGCCGCAGCCACGCGGCGTGCTCGACACGCTCACCGATCTCAAGGCGCTGGGCCTGGGGCTCGACGAGGTGCTGCAGCTGCTCGCGCAGCTGCGCATCGAGCCGGTGCTGATCGCCCACCCGACCGAATCGGCGCGGCGCACCGGCCTGCGCCGCCAGCAGCATGTCGCCGACCTGCTGCTCGAGCGCAGCAATCCGCTGCTGGCGCCGCAGGAACAGCGCACGTTGCTGGCGCGGATCCGCGCCGACGTCACGCTCGACTGGCAGACCGCCGAGCACCCGCGCGAGCGCCTGACGGTCGCCGACGAACGCGAGCATGCGGTGTTCTACCTGGCCGAAGTGCTGTACCGCATCGTGCCGGTGTTCTACGAGGAGGTCGCGGCGGCGCTCGCGCGGCTGTACGGTGCCGACGCCGAGTCGCTCGAGCTGCCGCTGCTGGTGCGGTTCGGCACCTGGGTGGGTGGCGACATGGACGACGCCGCCGACGTGCATGCGAAGAGCATCCGCGAGACGCTGGCGCGGCAGCAGCAGGTGATCATCAACAACTACCACGCCGAGTGCCAGGCGCTGGCCCAGCAGCTCTCGCAGAGTGGCGGCCGGGTCGCGGTCAGCGCGGCGCTGACCCGGCGTATCACCGAGTACCACACGCTCCTGCCGGGGGCGCCCGGACTCGCGCCGGCGCGCCATGATCCGATGCCCTATCGCGCCTTTTTCGGGCAGGTCGCGGAGCGGCTGCACAACACGCTCGAGGGCCGGCCGAATGGCTATGAGCGGCCGGCGCAGTTCCGCGGCGACGTAGCGCTGGTGGCCGAGAGCCTGCGCGCGAATCGCGGCCTGCATGCCGGCCATTTCCTGGTGCGTCGCTTGCTCACGCGCATCGACACCTTCGGATTCCACCTGGCGACTCTGGACCTGCGCCAGCGCGCGAGCGTGCACCACACCGTGATCGCGCAGGGGCTCGACGACGCGCAGTGGCGCGAGCGGAGCCCGGCCGAACAGCATGCGCGGCTGGTCGAAGTGTTGGCGCGCGATGCGGGGCCGGCGCGGCCCTTCGACGCGCTGGGCAAGCGCACGCTCGCGGTGTTCGAGGCGGTGATGCAGGGCCGGCACCGTTACGGTCCCGATGCGGTCGGACTGTACATCGTCAGCGCCGCCGCCACTGCGGCCGATGTGCTCGCGCCGCTGGTGCTGGCGCACTGGGCCGGCGCCCGCGATCGGCGCAGCGGCGCGGCGGCCATCGACGTTGCCCCGCAGTTCGATTCGGTCGCGACGCTCGAGGGGTGCGGCGCGGTGATGCGCGAGCTGCTGGCTGACCAGGTCTACCAGCAGCACCTGGCGGCGCGCGGCCGCCTGCAGACCGTGCTGATCGGCTATTCCGAGAGCAACCGCGACAGCGGCATCATCGCCTCGCGCCTGGCGGCCTACCAGGCGCAGCGCAACCTGACCGCGGCGCTCGATCGCGCCAGGGAGCACCACGTCATCTTCCACTGCCGCGGCGGCAGCATTCCGCGCGGTGGCGGGCGCATCGACGAGCTGCTGCGCGCGGCGCCGGCCGAATCGGTCAGCGGCGTGCTGCGCTTCACCGAGCAGGGCGAGAGCGTGGCGCAGAATTTCGGGCTGCGTGCGAACGCGATGCGCACGCTCGAACGCGCCTTCAATACGCTGGCGCTGGCGACGCTGGCGGTGCGCCGCGGCGTGGCAGTGCAGGAGAGCGCCGCCTTCGCGGAGGCCGCTGCGCAGGTGGCGGAATCGAGCCGTGCGGCGTGGCGGCAGCTGGTGGAGGGCCCGCGGTTCTTCGAGTACTTCCGGGCGGTGACGCCGATCGACGTGATCGAACGCATGCGCATCGGCGCCGCCCAGCGGCGCGAAAACTCGCCGGCCGGGAGTATCGAGGCGATACCGCCGGCCGCCTGGGTGTATGCGTGGTCGCAGTCACGACACATGCTGCCGGGCTGGTACGGTGCGGGCACCGGCCTCGAGGCGGTGCGAGCCCTGCGCGGCGCGGAATTGCTGCGGCGCGCCTACGCGGGCTGGCCCTTTTTCCGCAGCCTCATCGATGACATCGAGGCCATGCTGGCCCGTGCCGACATGGACATAAGCGCTTGCTATGACACCCTGGCGCCGCGGGAACTCGCCCCCATAGCCGCGGCCATCCGCGCCGAATTCGCGCTGACCATGGTCCGGATCGCTGAACTCAAGGGCAGCGCCGGCCTGCTCGACGCCGACCGGACGCTCCAGCGCAGCATCGCGCTGCGCAATCCCTACGTCGATCCGATGAACCTGATGCAGGTCGACCTGCTGCGCCGCTGGCGGGCCGGGGGGCGTTCCGACCCGGCCCTGCAGGAGGCTTTGCTGGCGAGCGTCGGGGGCATCGGCGCCGGGCTCCAGACGGCTGGCTGACGGCCTGCCTAGTTCCAGACGGCGCGTACAGGCTGATAACCCGGAAGCTCATTCCAGATAACCGCCGGCCGGCTGCGTCCGGGTGCACCCCCCCTGTAGAGTGGGGTGGTGTACAAATATGACGAAATCGACCGCCGCTTCGTGAATGAGCGGGTCGCGGAATTCCGCGACCAGACCCGCCGTTTCCTGGCCGGCGAGCTGACCGAGGATGAATTCCGGCCGCTGCGGTTGCGCAACGGACTCTATATACAGACGCACGCACCCATGCTGCGCGTGGCGATTCCCTACGGCCTGCTCAATACGCGCCAATTGCGCATGCTGGCGCACATTGCGCGCCGCTACGACCGCGGGTACGGTCATTTCAGCACCCGCCAGAACATCCAGTACAACTGGCCCAAACTCGCCGAGGTGCCCGACATCCTCGCGGAGCTGGCCACGGTCGAGATGCACGCGATCCAGACCAGTGGCAACTGCATCCGCAACGTCACCAGCGACCATCTCGCCGGCGTCGCCGCCGACGAGCTCGAGGACCCGCGGCCCTGGTGCGAGCTGATCCGCCAGTGGTCGACGCTGCACCCGGAATTCAACTACCTGCCGCGCAAGTTCAAGATCGCGGTCACCGGCGCGCCCAATGACCGCGCCGCAACCGCCGTCCACGACATCGGCCTGCAACTGGTGCGCGGCGCCGATGGCGGGCTGGGCTTCGAGGTACTGGTCGGTGGCGGCCTGGGGCGAATGCCGATCATCGGCAAGCGCATCCGCGCCTGGCTGCCGCAGCAGGAGCTGCTGGCCTACCTCGAGGCGATCCTGCGCGTCTACAACCGCTATGGCCGGCGCGACAACATCCACCGGGCGCGGATCAAGGTGCTGGTCAAATCGCTCGGCATGGAGGAATTCACCCGCCAGGTGGAGGCCGAGTACGCGGCCAATCGCGCCCTCGCGCCGCGGGTCGGCGCAGCGGCGATCGCCCGGCTGCGCGCGAGTTTCGCGCCGCACCCTTATCAGCAGCTCGACGAGCCCGATCCGACCGCCGGTGCGGCGGCGAGTTTCATCGCCTGGTACCGGCACAACACGCGCGCCCACAAGGTCCGCGGCTATCGCGTGGTGTTCGTCTCGCTCAAGCGGCACGGCGAGGCGCCTGGCGACATGACCGCCGCGCAGATGGACGCGCTGGCCACGCTTGCCGACCTGCACAGCTTCGGCGAGGTGCGCGTGACGCACGACCAGAACCTGGTGCTGGCTGATGTCGCGCAGCGCGACCTGCGCGCGCTGCATGCGGCGCTGGTGCCGCTGGGGCTCGCCACGCCCAACATCGGCACGCTCACCGACATGATCTGCTGCCCGGGCCTCGATTTCTGCAGCCTCGCCAATGCCGGCTCGATCGGCATTGCCAAGCAGATCCACGCGCAATTCGACGACCTCGATTACCTCTACGACCTGGGCGAGATTCAGGTGAAGATGTCCGGCTGCATGAACGCCTGCGGCCACCACCACGTCGGCCACATCGGCATCCTCGGCGTCGACAAGCATGGCGAGGAGTGGTACCAGATCACGCTCGGCGGGTCGGCCACGGGCGAGGTGGCCCTCGGTGAGGTGATCGGGCCTTCGGTGCCCAAGCTGGACGTCGCGGCCACGCTCGAGCGCATCGTCGGCGTGTACCTCGAGCAGCGCGATGGCGAGGCCGAAACCTTCCTGCAGGTGGTGCGCCGCATCGGCATCGCCCCATTCAAGGAGCGCGCTTATGCGGCAGATACTGTGGCAGCGTGAGGTGCGCGCCGATTGCTGGCGCTATCCGGGCGAGGCGGGCGACGGACCACTGGTGCAGACCCTGAGCGAGCTGCTTGCGGACGCGAACCGTCCGCCGGGGGCCGGAACCGGCGTGTGGCTCGGCCCGATCGACGAGGTCGCGCTGCTCGTGCCGCAGTTGCCGCAACTGGCGCTGATCGTCGTCAATTTCGAGGCCAGCGGCGATGGGCGCGGCTATTCGCAGGGCCAGCTGCTGCGGCAGCGCCTCGGCTACCAGCGCGAACTGCGGGCAGCGGGCGCGATCCGGCGCGACCACCTGTTCCTGCTGGCTCGGTGCGGTTTCGATGCCTTCGATTTCGCGCCCGGCGAGGATCCGCGCGCGGCGCTTGCCGGCCTCGATAGCTACAGCGTCGGCTACCAGCCGGCTTCCGGCACGCTGGTGCAGCCGCGGATGCGAACCCCGGGCTAGCTACTGCAGGCAGACGATCAGGCGCGCGTGGTAGTTGCGCCATTCGATCGGGATGACGATCGGCCGGCCCTGCGCCGGATAGTCGAGCGTGCCGCCCCGGCCCGAGACCACCGCGGGCACCGAGATCTGGAACTGGTGGCCAAAATCGCGGCGCGCATTGCCCGAGAGCGTATTGGCGATCTCGCCCACCAGGTCGCGCAGGTTCTCGTGGCTCATGTCGGTTTCCTGCATGCGCATCAGCATGACGCTGAGCATGCTCTTGGGCGCCGTGAAGGCGACCAGCCCGGTGCGCCTGCCGCTGATCTGGATCACCCCGGTGTAGTCGGACATCTCCGGGCGCTCGCCGAGCGCCAGATGCGGCGTGCCGCATTGGGCCGCCTGCTGCACGGTGGTGCCGAAGTAATGCAGCACCCCGCTGACAAACACGCCGACTTCCGCCTCCAGGGTCATTGCAGTCCCGTTGCCCGGCTTCAATGGGCGCCGATCAGTTTACGCAGCGCGTCGTTGAGCTGGCGATCGGTGAAGGGCTTGCAGAGGAACCCGCTGGCGCCCTTCTCGAGGGCATCGATCGCCGTCAGTTTATCGGCCAGCGCGGAGATTACCAGAATGCGCAGCTGTGGATCGCGCCGCACCAGTTCGGCGACGCAGTCGGCCCCGTCCATTTCCGGCATCGTCAGGTCCATGGTGACCAGCGTCGGACGCAGCGTGGCATGCAGCTCGAGCGCTTCGCGCCCGTTGCGCGCCGCGCCCACGAACTCGACATCGGCCAGCTCGTTGGCGCGCTCGATGCGCTTGCGGATCACGTTCGAATCGTCGACCACCAGCAGGCGATGATGTGGCGCATCCACGCGGCGACCCTCAGGCGGCCGAGGACTGGGCCGGGTCGGTGGCAGCACGCCGTGGCAGCAGCATCTTGAAGCGCGTGTACTTGCCGGGCTGCGTCGAGATGCCGATGCGGCCGCCGCACTCGCGTACCGTGGTATTGACGATGTCGAGGCCGACGCCGCGGCCGGCGTGCTCGGTCACTTCGGTGGCGGTCGAGAAGCCAGGCTGGAAGATCATCCGGAAGGCGCCGGTCTGATTTAGCGCCGCCGCCTGCTGCTCGTCGAGCAGCCCGCGCTCGAGCGCGCGATCGCGGATCTGCGCGGGATCGAGCCCCCGGCCATCGTCCTCGACCAGCAACGAATATTCCTGCGGGCCAGCCTCGGCGAAGCGCACGCGGATGGTACCAACCGGCGGCTTGCCGGCCGCGGCACGCACCTCGCGCGCCTCGATGCCGTGGGCAATCGCATTGCGCACCATCTGGATGCAGATGTCGCGCACCGTCGCCGCGTAGTCGGCCGGCACGCGTTCGAGTCCCTCGCAGGCGAGGCGCGCTTCGCGGCCGCCCGGGGCACCGACCTCCCGTGCCAGCCGCTGCAGGATCTGCTCGAGTCCGGCGGGCCGTGCCGCCGGCGCCGGGCCCGGCGCGGCCGTCGGCGCGCGTGCGGCGATTACCGC
>JAGWPD010000325.1 GCA_028870705.1 Gammaproteobacteria bacterium | reverse complement strand
CGTCGGCCGCCACGCAGGCCCACGGGCGCGCGTCCGCGTGCGCGGCCTCGGCCAGTGCCAGGGCGCGCGCGCCAGCGCGCAGCGAGCGCCACTGCAACGGCGGTTCGCCCATTCGGGGCAGCGTGGGTCGGATCAAGGCGGACATGCAAAAAGGCGCCCGTACCGGCAGTGCTGCCGGCTCAGTGAGCAAGTGGCGCGGAAAGCTTACCGGGGCGTGGCTTGATTACAAGGCCGGCGCGGCGCGGTGGACGGCGCGGATGATCAGGGTGCGACCGCAACCGCGTCGATCACGCGCTCACCCTCGAAGAAGACACTGAAGCCGGCATAGTCCCAGCGCGTGATCGGCGGCTTGCCCACGGCCGGATGGCGCGTCTGCGGAGCGCCGAATTTCGCTTCGACCGCTGCCATCGTCACGCCGCGCGCGGGACGATCGACGGTCGAGGGGCGGACCATGACCTGATCGTCGACGACCATGGTCTCGGCGGTGGCCAGGTTCCCGCACAGTACGGACAAGGCCAGCGCTGCGGTCAGGACATTGGCGTTCATCGGCGGCCTCCTCGCGGCGGGGCCCGGGCTGTCCGGCCGCGCTCAGGTGCAACTATACCACCCGTGGCCGCGCGGCCCGCCTTTGGTGGCGGCGAAAACTGTGATGCCGTTCCGGTTTCGTCGCCGCCGCCGGGCGGTCGTGATTAAATGCCGCCCCGAGACGCAACCATGTTCCAACCGCTTTCACTGTTCGTCGGCCTGCGCTACGTGCGCGCCCGCCAGCACGCGTTCTTCGTCTCATTCATCACCTGGGTCTCGCTGGGCGGTGTGGCGCTCGGCGTGGCGGCGCTGATCGTGGTGCTGTCGGTCATGAACGGCCTGAAGGACGAGCTGCGCGAGCGGCTGCTGGCGCTGAGTGCGCATGCCCGTGTCGTGGACGCAGGGCCCGCCGCCAGCGCCGATGACGGCGCGCTGGCCGGGCGACTGCGCAGGTTGCCAGGTGTCGCCGCCGTCGCGCCGTACATGGAGCTGCAGGCGATTGCGGCCCATGGCAGCGACATGCTGCCGCTGACGCTGCGCGGCATCGATCCGGTGCGCGAGTCCGGGGTCACCGACGTGGCGCCATTGCTGCTGGCAGGAAGCCTGGGCGAGCTGCGCGCGGGGAGCAACAAGCTGATCCTGGGCGAGGCGCTGGCCGAACAGCTCGGCGTCGCAGTGGGCGATGCGCTCACGCTGCTGGTGCCGATCGCGAGTGAGGACGCGCCGCCCGAGCCGCGGCTGCGGGTCTACACGGTCGCCGGCGTATTCAGGGCTGGTATCGAGGACCACGACAGTGCGCTGGCGCTGGCCGCGCTCGACGACGTGCGTGCGTTCGCACCGGCGGCGGTTGGCGCGGCCGGCCTGCGGCTGCGCTTCCACGACGCGCTGGCTGCGCCGCGATACATGCCGGCGGTGCGCGCCGCCGCCGGCCCCGGGCTGGTGGCGCGCGACTGGACGCAGGACAATGCCAGCTACTTCCGCGCGATCCGTATCGAGAAGACGATGGTGGCGCTGATCCTGCTGCTGATCGTCGGAGTCGCCGCCTTCAATATCGTCGCGATGCTGGTGATGGTCGTGAACGACAAGCGCACCGACATCGCGATCCTGCGCACGCTTGGCGCGGCGCCGGGCGCGGTGCTGCGCATCTTCATGACGCAGGGCCTGGTGATCGGCTGGTGTGGCGTGGCGGCCGGCGTCGCGCTCGGCGTGCTGGTGGCCCGCAATGTCGCCACCATTGCCCCGTTCCTCGAACGCGTGTTCGGTTTCCACTTCTTCGATGCCGACGTGTTCTACATCACCGCGCTGCCCTCGCAGCTGCAGGCCCGCGACGTGCTGTGGATCAGCGGCGCCGCGTTCGCGCTGACGCTCGCCGCCACCGTCTATCCTGCGCTCCGCGCCGCGGCCACGCCGCCGGCCGCGGCGCTGCGCTACGAGTGAGCCGTGCGCGTGCCCTACGAAGTGACGCTCGGCACGCGCTACCTGCTCTCGACGCAGCGGCGCGGCTTCCTGTCGTTCATCTCCGTGGTCTCGATGCTGGGGCTGGCGCTGGGCGTGGCGGTGCTGATCGTGGTGCTCTCGGTCATGAACGGCTTCGAGCGCGAGCTGCGCACGCGCATCCTCAGCGTGACCTCGCACGCGACGCTGATGGGGCTGGACGGGACGCTGCCCGACTGGCGCGCGGCGCAGCGCCTCGCGCAAGCGAACCCGGCGGTGGTCGCGGCCGTGCCGTACATCGAGGTGCAGGCCATGCTGGTCAATGGCGCGCGCTCGGCCGCGACGCTGCTGCGCGGCGTGCTGCCCGCGCAGGAGCGGCGCGCGGTGAGCCTGGCGCAGCACATCAGCGGCGGCAGCATCGACGCACTCGCACCGGGCAGCTACAACATCGTGCTGGGTGACGCGCTGGCCGCCGCGCTCGGCGTGCAGATCGGCGGCAGCGTGGTGCTGATCGCGCCGCTGGGCA
Source organism: Gammaproteobacteria bacterium (assembly GCA_028870705.1). Classification (GTDB taxonomy): domain Bacteria; phylum Pseudomonadota; class Gammaproteobacteria; order Steroidobacterales; family Steroidobacteraceae; genus FEN-1191. The sequence continues at coordinate 2,485 of JAGWPD010000325.1, read as the reverse complement.
GCGTCACGCCGGCAGGTTTTGCGCCGACGATGCGCCGCTTTCACGTCAGCGGCCTGTTCCATTCGGGCATGTACGAGTACGACAGCGCGTTGGCGCTGGCGCCGCTCCGTGACACCGCGCGCATTTACCGGCTGGGCGATGCCGTCACCGGCGTGCGCCTCGCGCTGCGCGATCCACTGGCCGCGCCGCGCGTGGTGCGCGAACTGGCGCTGCAGATCGGCGGCGGCTTCTACGTCAGCGACTGGACGCGCACTCATGCGAGCTTCTTCCGCTCGATCCAGGTCACCAAGACGATGATGTTCATGATCCTGGTGCTGGTGGTCGCGGTCGCCGCCTTCAACATCGTGGCAACGCTGGTGATGGTCGTGAAGGAGAAGCGCCCGGCGATCGCCATCCTGCGCACGCTCGGCGCGCTGCCACGCAACGTGCTGGCGATCTTCACGGTCCAGGGAGCGCTGGTCGGGCTGGCCGGCACGCTGACCGGCGCGCTGCTGGGCTGGTTCGTGGCCGGACACATCGCCGCCGTCGTGGCGGCGATCGAGCGCGCCACCGGCGAGCAGTTCCTCGATGCGCGCGTGTACTTCATGAGCGAGTTGCCGGCGTACGTCGAGTGGCACGACGTGGTGAAGGTGTGCGCGGTGGCATTCGCGCTGTGCGCGCTGGCGACGCTGTATCCTGCGTGGCGGGCGGCGCTCACGCAGCCCGCCGAAGCGTTGCGGCATGATTGACCGATGGGTGCCAGGATGAATGAGGAGCGGGGCGTGGTGCTGCGGGCCAGCGGCGTGGTGCGGCGCTTCCGCGAGGGCCCGACCACGCTCGAAGTGCTGCAGGGGCTCGATCTCGAGGTGCGCGCCGGCGAGCGGCTCGGCATCATCGGCGCTTCCGGATCCGGCAAGACCACGTTGCTGCAGATACTTGGCGGACTCGACCGGCCGGATGCCGGACAGGTGGCAATCGACGGCCGCGACCTGCTCGGGCTCGAGGAGACGGCGCGCGGCGCGCTGCGCAACCGCACGATCGGCTTCGTCTACCAGTTCCACCACCTGCTGGCCGAATTCAGCGCGCTCGAGAACGTCGCGATGCCCTTGCTGGTGCGGCGCCTGCCGGCCGCCGAGGCCGCGCAGCGTGCGCAGGCGCTGCTCGGGCGCGTCGGCCTCGGTGCGCGGCTGCGGCACCGGCCCCACCAGCTCTCCGGCGGTGAACGCCAGCGCGCCGCCGTCGCGCGCGCGTTGGTCACCTCGCCGCGCCTGGTGCTTGCGGACGAGCCGACGGGCAATCTCGACGGGCGCAACGCCGAGCAGGTGTTCGCACTGCTGCTGGAACTCAATCGCGAGTTCGGCACCAGCCTGGTCGTGGTGACGCACGACACGCGGCTTGCGGCCCGGATGGATCGCGTGCTCGAGCTCGAAGGCGGAATTCTGCGCTAACGCCGCGCATTGGCCGCTTGTGCCGCCGCGTGGCGCAGCCGAAACTTGCGCCTGACCGCGCTGCGCCAGACCAGCTCCAGAACCCAGCGGCCCAGCAGGCCGGCCACCACCGCGCTGACCAGGCACCCGAGCAGGAAGGGCTTCCAGAAGGGCCCGAGGCCGTGCTCGAGCCAGCGCCAGCTGAGCTGGAAGGCGAAGTGGCGCGGCGTCCGCTGGAGCAGCACCGTGCCGAGCCGGTAAGCGCCGTAGTAGATGGGCACCACCGTGAACGGATTCACCACCAACGTGCTGACCAGCGCCACCGGCAGGTTCAACCTCCAGTACAGCGCCGCGAGCACTGCGCCGATCGTGTGGATTGGCAGCGGCACGAAGGCGATCGCGAGGCCGGCGCCGAAGGCCTTGGTGATCGAATGCCGGTTCATCGACCACAACAGCGGGTCGGTCACGCGCGTGCCGAAGATGCGCAGGTACCAGCGCCGGTGGCGCGTGTTGACCCAGTGGGCAATCTGCCTGACGAGCTGGCGTGGCATGCGTGGGCCACTGTAGCAGCCGCGACGGCCACGGCGCAGGCCCGCGGGCCGGATCGTGACGGGCATCCAGCCCTGGGCGTTCCTCGCCGGGGTACTGGCGGCCCTCGGCGCGCACGCCCGCGGCGTGGAGGGCCCGCTGTGGCTGGCCGCTCTTGGCCTGCCGTTGTGGCTGGCGCCGCGCCTGCGGTCGCTGGCGGCCTGCTGCGCGGGCCTGGCGTGGGCCTGGTGGCCGCTGCAGCAATATGATCGCGCGCTCCTGCCGGCCGATTTCGATGAGCGCATGCTGGTCACGGCCAGTATAGAAGACCTGCCGCTGCTGCGGGGCGCCGAGCAATCCTTCACGGCCCGGCTCGCGCCGCTACGGGCCGGCGACCTGCCGGCGCCGTGGGTGCGAGCGAGCGTGCACTGGCCGCTTGCCGCCACGGTGCGCGCCGGCGAACGCTGGCAATTGCTGGTGAAGCTGCATGCGCCGGCGGCCGCCGCCAATCCGGGCGCCGCGGCGGCGGCGCTGCAGCCGCTGCGGCTGCG
>JAGWPD010000324.1 GCA_028870705.1 Gammaproteobacteria bacterium | reverse complement strand
TCGGCAGCGCCGCATCGAGCTGCACCAGGCTGGTGTCGATGCCGAAGCCGCGCGCGAGTTCGAGCGCGCGTCGGCCGCGCTCGTCGTCGCCGAAGCGGGCCGCGAGCAGGGCGCGGGCGCCGAGGCGGGCGGCATGGGCGGCGACGTTGAACGGCGCTCCGCCCATGAACTCGCCGCGCGGCAAAATGTCCCACAGCGCCTCGCCGGCGCACAATAGCGTGGGCGCACTCATCGGCCCGCCCTGACCATCGCCCCGGGTCGGCTCATCGCGCGAGGCGTTCGTAGGCGTCGACGTAGTGCTGCACCTGGCGGCTCCAGGAGAAATCCTGCGCCATGCCATTCTGCACCAGCCGCCGCCACGCGCCTTTCTGCTGGTAGAGGTCGAGCGCGGTGTTGATCGCCCAGCTCACGGCCGCGTCGTTGTAGTCGTTGAAGACGATGCCCGTGCCGGCGCCGCTGGCGGGATCGAATTGCTGCACCGAGTCGGCCAGGCCGCCGGTGCGGCGCACGATCGGCACCGTACCGTAGCGCAGGCTGTACATCTGGTTGAGGCCGCAGGGTTCGTAGCGCGAGGGCATCAGGAACATGTCGCTGGCGGCCTCGATCCAGTGCGCGAGCGCATCGTTGAAGCCGCGGTGGAACAGCACGCGGTCGGGGTACTGGCGCGCGAGACCGGCAAAGAAAGCTTCGTACTGCGCCTCGCCGGCGCCGAGCACCGCGAGCTCGAACTCACGCGTCGCCAGGAGTTTGGGCAGCGCGCCGAACAGCAGGTCCACGCCCTTCTGGGCGGCGAGGCGCGTGATCAGCCCGAGCAGCGGGCGCCGCTCGCCGCCGCGCAGCCGGTGTTGCGCCAGGAATTCCTCCTTCAGGCCGGCCTTGACGCCGAGCTGGTTGGCGCCGTAGTGCCGCGGCAGGTGCGCGTCATTGCGCGGATCCCAGACCGCGTAGTCGACGCCGTTGAGTATCCCGAGCAGCGCGCCGCTCCGGGCACGCAGCGTGTCGTCGAGCCCGGCGCCGTATTCCGCGGTCTGGATCTCGCGCGCGTAGGTCGGGCTCACCGTGGTCAGCAGGTCGGCGTACAGGAGCCCGGTGCGCAGCAGGTTGATGCGGCCCGCGCGCAGGTCATCCTGGTGGAGCAGTTCGGGTCCGGCTCCGCCGAGCACCTCGGCCGCGGCCGAGGGGCCGATCACGCCCTGGTAGCCGAGGTTGTGGATCGTGAACACGCTCTGCGTCGCGGCGAACAGCTGGTCCCACTTGTAGATCGACTTGAGCCACAGCGGCCCGAGCGCGGTGTGCCAGTCATTGCAGTGCAGGATCTGCGGCGCAAAGCCCATGCGCTGGCAGCTCTGCAGTGCGGCGTGCGTGAACAGCAGGTAGCGACGGTACTCGTCCGGGTCGGCGGTGTAGATCGCCGGCCCGCCGAACATCGCCGGGCAATCGATGAGGTACACGAAGGTCTGCGTGCCGGGCACGCGCGCGGTCTGCACCGAGAAACGGTAGGCGCGCGGCCCGATCGTGAGGGGCACGTCCTGCAGGAAGTCGACCGGATAGATTTCGAGTTCCGCGCGCCTGATCGAGCCATGGCCGGGCATGAACAGCCGGATGTCATGGCCCGCCGCATGCAGGTACTTCGCCAGCGCGCCCGACACATCCGCGAGGCCGCCGGCTTTGGCGAACGGCGTCATCTCCGCGGTGAGGAAGCAGATGCGCAGCGGCATGCCCGCGAGTTTACTTGACGTATCATGGCCACATGCGTCGCGTGGCCGTGTTCCTCGCCCTGATTGCCCTCATCGCCGTATCGCTGGCCCTGGCGTGGGTGGCCACCGGCTGGCCGGACTGGTGCCGCATGCTGGGCTGGTGTGATGGCCGAAGCGGCATGTAACTAATTGAATTATAATAACTAAAATACCCATCGTACCCGCGCCAGACAATGGCGGGCTGGTAGAATCCCAACCGGTCCCCGCGATTGCGTAGCCATGTCCGCCACTCCATACCAACAACTCGAACAGGAATGGCGCCGCCTGCACGCCTTCCGCGGTGCGCTCGCGCTGCTGCGCTGGGACGCGGCGGTGATGATGCCGCGCGGGAGCGCCGCGGTGCGCGGCGAGCAGGTCGCGGCGCTCGAGACCGAGTACCACGCGCTGCTGACGACGCCCAAGGTCACGCGCCTGCTCGATCGCGCGCAGGCGGATGTGCGCGGGCTCGAGGACTGGCAGGTCTCGAACCTGCGCGAGATGCGCCGCCAGCGCGATCATGCGATCGCGACGCCGGTGCTGCTGATCTCGAGGCTGGCGCGCGCGACGGCGATCGCCGAGAGCCAGTGGCTGGCTGCGCGCCGCGACAACAATTTCGCGCTGTTCGCGCCGCACCTCGAGGAAGTGCTGCTGCTGGTGCGCGACAAGGCGGCGCTGCTTGGCCAGGCGCTCAACCTGCCGCCTTACGACGCGCTGGTCGACCAGTTCAGTCCGGGCGTGGGCACCGCCGACATCGACTCGATCTTCAAGGCCCTGTCGCGCCGCCTGCCCGGCATGATCGGCGAAGCGCTGGAAAAACAGCAGTCGCAGCAGGTGCTGCCGATCGCCGGCCGCTTCGGGGTCGCGAAGCAGCGGAGCCTGGTGGTCGAAGTGATGAAGGCGGTCGGCTTCCCGTTCGACCAGGGGCGCCTGGACGAGAGCGAGCATCCGTTCACCGAGGGCGTGGTCGGCGACATCCGCGTCACCACGCGCTACGACGCAACCGATCCGTTCACGGGCCTGCTCGGCGCGCTGCACGAGACCGGGCACGCGATGTACGACCTCGGCATGCCGAGCGAGTGGCGCGACCAGCCGGTCGGGCGCGATCGCGGCATGGCGCTCGAGGAAAGCCAGTCGTTGCTGCTCGAGATGATGATCGGGCGCAGTGCGCCGTTCCTGCGCTACCTGCAGCCGCTCCTGCTGAAGCACTACGGCGCGAGCGGGCCGGAGTGGGAGTTCGACAACCTGCATCGCATGCTCACGCGCGTGCGCCGCAGCCTGATCCGCGTCGATGCCGATGAAATGAGCTATTCGCTGCACATCATGCAACGCTACGACATCGAGAAGCAGCTGCTCGCCGGCAAGCTCGCGGTGCGCGAGCTGCCCGAGGCCTGGAACGCCGGCATGGAGCAGCGCTTTGCCAACCGGCCGTCCGGCGCGGCCGACGGCTGCCTGCAGGACATGCACTGGGCGCTCGGTTCCTTCGGCTATTTCCCCTCGTACGCGCTCGGCCTCGCGATCGCCGCGCAGCTGTGGGAGGCGCTGCGCACCCAGGTGCCCGAGGTCGACGCGCTGATCGAGCGCGGCGAGTTCGCGCCGGTGTTCGGCTGGCTGCGCGACAACATGCATGGCTACGGCGCCAAGCTGCCGATCAAGGAACTGATGAAGCAGGCCAGTGGACAGGCACTGGGCGCGAACGCGTTGCTGCGCTACCTGCAGGGCAAGTACCTGGCGGGGAGCGCGTGAGCGCCGTGCTGGCCGAGGCGGCCGCGCCACACCGGCGGGCCCGCGAATCCGGCACGCTGCGCAAGCTCGGCGCGGCGCTGCGCGGCCTGGCCGGCAAGGCGATCGAGGACTACCGGATGATCGAGCCGGGCGACAAGGTGATGGTGTGCCTCTCGGGCGGGAAGGATTCGTACACGCTGCTCGACCTGCTGCTCTCGCTCCAGCGCAGCGCGCCGGTCGATTTCGAGCTGCTGGCGGTCAACCTCGACCAGAAGCAGCCCGGGTTTCCGGCGCATGTATTGCCCGATTACCTGCGCGCACGCGGCGTGCCGTTCCACATCATCGAGCAGGACACCTACCGCGTGGTCAAGCGCCTGATCCCGGAGGGCCGCACCATGTGCTCGCTGTGTTCACGGCTCCGCCGCGGTGCGCTCTATCGCTACGCGAGCGAACACGGCGTCACCAGGATCGCGCTCGGCCATCACCGCGACGACATCGTCGAGACGCTGTTCCTCAACCTGTTCCACGGCGGGCGCCTCAAGGCCATGGCGCCGAAATTCCGCTCCGATGACAGACGGCACGTGGTGATCCGGCCGCTGGCCTACATCGCCGAGCGCGACATCGCGCGCTACGCGCGCGGCCGCGCGTTCCCGCTCATTCCCTGCGACCTGTGCGGCTCGCAGCAGCAGCTGCAACGCGTCCGCATCAAGCGCATGCTGGCCGAGTGGGAACGCGAGCACCCGGGCCGCACCGAGGCGATCTTCTCGGCGCTGTGCAAGGTCGAGCCGGCGCACCTGGCCGACACGGCGCTGTTCGATTTCGCTTCGCTCAAGGGCCACACCTAGATGGAACGCCCGCTCGCCAACAGCTACTGGGTCATACCCGGCAGGCTGCTGGCGGGCGAACATCCGGTGGGGCGCGGGCAGGAGCCCGGCGAGGCGAGCCGCGCCCGCGTGGACGCGCTGATCGCGGCGGGCATCAGCTGCTTCGTCGACCTGACCGAGGAGGGGGAATGCGCGTCCTACCGGTCACTGCTCCCGCCGACCGTGAGCCATCTGCGCCACGCGATCCGCGACCAGCGCGTGCCGCACCACCCGGAACAGATGCACCGCATCCAGCAGGACATCGCAGCGGTGCTGGCCGCCGGTGGCACGATTTACCTGCATTGCCGCGCCGGCATCGGCCGCACCGGCATGGTCGCCGGCTGCTTTCTGGTGGAGCAGGGGCGCGGCGGCGAGCGCTCGCTCCGCGAGCTCAATGAGCTGTGGACGCGGCAATGCGCGCGCGCGGAGCAGTGGCCGATCGTTCCGCAGACGCTCGAGCAGGCCGAATACATCCGTCACTGGACGCCGCGACTGGCGGACGAGGCTGCGATCAGCGAGGCGGAACTGGCGCCCGTGCGCGGACTGCGCGAGCGCTTCCAGGGCGCGATGCTCGGGCTCGCGGTCGGCGACGCGCTGGCGGCGGCCACGCAGTTCCGGCGTGCCGGCAGCTTCACGCCGGTGGGCGACCTGCTCGGCGGCGGGCCGTTCGACCTGCCGCGCGGCGCCTGGAGCGATGACACCGCGATGGCGCTGTGCCTCGCGGAAAGCCTCGCGGAATGCGAGGGCTTCGATCCGGCTGACCAGCTCGAGCGCTACGGGCGCTGGCAGCGCGAGGGACATCTGTCGGCCACCGGACAATGCCTCGGCGTCACCGCGGCGACCGCCCGGGCGCTGGCGGCGGCGCCCTGGCGGCCGCAGCCGCTGGCCGGCGCGCAACTGCAATCGCAACTGGATCCCGAACCGCTTGCCCGCGTCGCGCCGGTCGTGCTGCACGCCTACGCCTCGCCCGATGAGGCCATTGCACTCGCCGGCGAAGCGGCCCGCGTGACCTGCCAGGCGCCGCGCGTGCTCGACGCCTGCCGGCTGCTGGCTGCGATGCTGCATGCGGCGCTGCGCGGGGAAGCACGCGAGCGCCTGTTGTCGCCGCCGGCCGAGGCGTTCGGGGGGCGCGCCCTGCAGCGCGATGTCGCCCGGATTGCCACCCGCAGCTACGGCGCGGTCCATGCGCCTCCGGCCGCCGACGGCGGCGCGCTCGCGGTGCTCGATCTGGCGCGCTGGTGCCTGGCGAGCAGCGGGAGCTTCCGCGAGGGCGCGCTGCGTGCGGCCAACTGCGGCGGCGACAGCGACGTGATCGCCAGCGTCTATGGCCAGCTTGCCGGTGCCCACTATGGCGCCGCGGCGATTCCCGCCGCCTGGCGCGCCGCGCTGGCGCGGGCCGGGCTGATCGGCGAACTCGGCGACCGGCTGCTGCGCAATGCGCTGCTGCGGGCGGGCGAACCGGCGGTGGCCTCGTGAAGGCAGCGCACCCGGCCAGGGCGGCGGCACGCGGCTGGACGCGGCTCGACGACGAGCAGCTGCTGAACCTGCGGCTGTGCGACCTGCCGTTGCGCCTGGAAGGCACGGCCGTGCACGCGCGCATCAGGCGGCTGTACCGTGAGCTGGCAGCGCGCGGCCTCGCTTTCCGTCCGCACGCCTGGCTGGCCGAGGACTGGTTCTCGCCCGACGGCGTGGCCGGGTTCGCGGTGCCGTTCTACCTGGCGCATCCGCGCCTGACGCGGCTCGAGCGCAAGATGACCGGCGTGGTCGAGGGGAGCAACGCCAACTGGCAGATGCGCATCCTGCGGCACGAGGCCGGGCACGCGATCGACTCGGCCTATCGCCTGCGGCGCCGCGCGCGCTGGCGCGCGCTGTTCGGCCCGTCCTCGAAACACTATCCGCGCTACTACCGGCCCAACCCGGCCAGCCGC
>JAGWPD010000323.1 GCA_028870705.1 Gammaproteobacteria bacterium | reverse complement strand
TCGCGATGACCGGCATGTTCATGGGCCTGGTGCAGACCTTCTCCGCGACCGTCGATCGCTCGCCGGCGCAGATACTCATCATGCCGCCCGATGCCACCAACCTGTTCGATTCGCGCTCGGGTCAGCCGCGGCGCCTGATTCCCGAGATCTACGGCAACCCGAACGTCACCGACGTGCAGGCGCTGAATATCGGCTTCACCGGCTGGTCCAATTTCCCGAAGCCGGGCCAGCCGGAGCGCGACGAAGGCGTGCAGATCATCATCGTCGATCCGGTCAAGGGCGCCATCACCCTGCCGATGGATTTCGGCGACGACCTCATCCAGGCGCTGCGCGAGCCTTATGCGGTCGTCGTCGACCGCTCGAGCCTGGGCAAGCTCGGCGTGCAGGTGGGCGACAAGGCGAAGATGAACGGCAAGACCGTGTGGGTGCGCGGCGTCACCAGCGGCTATCCGTCGATGTTCAATGCGCTGACCTTCGTCTCGGTGCAGACCGCGAAGCTGCTGCGCCAGTACAACGACGGCGATCGTGTCGGGGCGATCCTGGCCAGGATCAACGACCCGTCGCAGGCGCGCCAGGTGGTCGACCAGCTCAATGCGATGGGCAAGGGCCGGTACAAGGCCTGGACGCGCGCAGACCTGTCGAAGTCGAGCCAGGCGTCGATGCTCGCGGATGGTCCGATTGCGGTGATGATCGGCTTCGCGGTCGTGGTCAGCGCGTTCATCGGCGTGGTGATCACGTGGCAGACGCTGCAGGGCGCCATCCTGGCCAACATCAAGGAATTCGCCAGCCTGCGCGCGCTCGGCGTGTCGATGGGCCGGTTGCGGCTGGTGGTGATGGAACTGAGCATGTGGGTCGGCGTGGCGGGCCTGCTGCTCACCGTTGCCCTGACCGCGCTGGTCTGGTTCATCGCGCTGAGTTCGGGCGTGCCGCTCGACTTCCCGATGTTCGTCGACGTGCCGGTGGCGCTGGCGCTGCTCGGCATCGCGATCTTCTCCGGCGCCATGTCGCTCGGCATACTCAAGAAGAGCCAGCCGGCGGACCTGCTGCGATGAGCGCGCTGGCGATCGATGCGCGCGGCATCAGCAAGGCATACCGGATCGGCAAGACGCGCCAGCAGGTGCTCAGGAACGTCGACTTCACGGCCTACCACGGCCAGGTCACGATGGTCATGGGCCCGTCGGGCTCGGGAAAGTCCACGCTGATCGCCGCGCTGTCCGGCCTGATGAAGCCGGACGAAGGCGAGGTGCTGGCGCTGGGCGAGAGCCTGTGGGTCAAGAACCGGCGGCGCATCGACCGCTTTCGGCTCGATCACTGCGGCTTCATCTTCCAGGGCTTCAACCTGTTCCCTTCGCTCGATGCCACCGCACAGGTCGTGCAGGTGCTGCGCTATTGCGGCGTCGGCAAGCGCACGGCGCGCGCGCGCGCGACGGCAGTGCTCGAAGCGGTCGGACTCGGGCAGCGCCTGCACCAGAAACCGGCGGAACTCTCGGGTGGCGAGAAGCAGCGCGTGGCGATTGCACGTGCGCTGGCCAAGGCCCCGCAGCTGATCTTCGCCGACGAGCCCACCTCGGCGCTCGATTCGAGCAACGGCCAGGTGATCATCCGCCTGCTGCACGAGGCGGCGCGGCAGCGTGGTGCGGCCATCGTTGTCGTGACCCATGATCCGCGCCTGGAGGCGCATGCCGATCGCATCATCCACATGGAGGACGGCAGGATCCTCGATGACCGGATGCTCTCGGCACCACCGGTGCATGTCGCCGCCAACGCCAGCAGGATCCAGCCATGAAGCTCCAGAGTGAAATCCCGCTCTTCCTGCCGGCGCTGCTCGCGGCTGCGGCGCTGCCGCTGCTCGCGGCCTGCCATTCCGGCGGCGCGCAACCGGCCGCGGCGGTGCCCCCCTCGCCCTACGCGACCATCGCCAACGGCAAGGTCGACATCGAAGGTGGCGTGGTGGAAGTCGCGGCGCGTCGCGCCGGCGTGATCAGCGAAGTGCTGGTGCAGGAGGGCGACGTGGTCCGCAAGGGACAGGTATTGGCCCGCCAGGAGGACGAAGACTCGCGCCTGGCCGTGAGGAGCGCGCGGGCGGCGGTGGCACAGGCCGAAAGCCAGATGCCGCTGATGCAGGTGAACCTGCGCACCGCGCAGCGCGAATACGCGCGCCTCCACGGCCTCGCGGCCACCAGGCTCGTGTCCCAGCAACAGCTCGACCAGGCCGGTGACGCGGTGGCCAGCGCCCAGGCGCAGCTCGCCATCCAGCAGGCGGCGGTGCAGACCGTGCGCGCGCAGCTGGCGCAGGCCGAGTACAACGAGGACCTGACGATCATCCGCGCGCCGATGGATGGCAAGATCATCCGGCGCTACGCGAATCCGGGTGCGGGCGCGTCGACCCTCAATGTGTCTGACATGTTCGACCTGGAGCCGGCGACGCGCCACATCGTGCGCGCGGAAATCGTCGAGAGCGCGATTCCCGACGTGCACGTCGGCCAGGAAGTGGAGATCGTCCCGGAGACCGACCCGGACAAGCCCAGCGTCGGCAGGGTGCTGCGGATCGCGCCGGCATTCGGTGCCCGCAAGCTCAAGTCCGACAGCGCCAACGAGGCGAGCGACGAGCGGGTCGTCGAAGTCGTCGTATCGGCCGACAATACGCCTTACCTGATCGGCCAGCGTGTGCTGGTCAAATTCATGAAGCCCGGCGAACGCGCCGGGATCAAGCGCAGCTAGCGGGCGCCGCGCAGCCGGGCTACGGGCGCCGCGAGCGTGTCAGAGCGGTTTGATGGATAAACAGCCACGCCGCTGCGAGCGCAGACAAGCCGCAGAGTATGGCGAGAGCTACGAACACGCCGCGCCAGCCGAAGGTCACCGAGATTCGCGCTACGCCGATGCCCGCCAGCGTGCCCCCGAGGTAACCGACGCCGTCGATGATTCCCGAGGCGCTGGCGCCGGCGTGTTTACCCCCGAAATCGAGTGCCATTGCCCCGCCGAGATAGGAATACGGCCCCAACAGGCAAAAAGCGGTGACGCCGATCAGCAGCAATGCCGCCATGGCTCCCGCCGGCCCGGACTGTACGGTGCCGAGCAACCCCAGCGCGACCGTCGCAGCCGCGAGTCCGCACGCAAGAATGAGCGCGCGCCCATTGACGCCCAGCTGGTCGCTGAGCCAGCCCATGGCCAGAACCGAAACCGCGCCGACCGCAGGAAATACCGCGCTCAGTGATGCGGCCCTGCCGGCTGAGTATCCGGCCGACTGGTCGAGATACGTTGGCGTCCAGGCATTGAAAGACTCGCGAATCACGGTGCAGCCAAACGAAAGCGCGCAGACCAGCAGGAAAGGAACGTTGGTCAACAGGGGTTTCAGCAGGAACCTGATCGAGCGGGGCGCAACCGATGGCGCTCCCGCAAATACATTGAGCGGATTTTCTTCTGCGGCAGCGTGGCCCCCCTGCGCACGCGACTCACGCAAAAAGAGGCCATTGAGGACGAAGAGCAGCGCGGCGACTCCAGCGGCAAAAACAAACACGGCCCGCCAGCCGCTGCCGTGCTCGATCATATAGCCCATCGATTGGCGCGCGCCGGCGTCACCGATGAGATAGCTCAAACTCAGGATGCCGACTATCGTTCCATGGCTCGAGAAATTGAACCAGCGCGAACAGACTTTGATCAGCCCAGCCCAGCCAACTGACTGCGTCAGTCTATTGCCAATCCACGCGATCGTGAAAACCGGCAAGCCGCCGCCCAGGGCGAACAACAGTGTGAAGACGACGGCGCCACCCATCCCGGTAAGGAATGCCTTGCGTCCGCCCCAGAGATCCGCGGACTGTGTGAGCGTGAATTTTCCCAGGGCGTACGCGAGAACGCCGAGCGAGGTAATTCCGCTGATGCGGATCAGCGCCACTCCCCGATCCATGCCGCCCGCGGCCAGCTCGTCCACGATCAACGGCGTTGCCACGGATAGATTCGCGCGGCAGAAATAGTAAGCGCCGTAGCCCAGGAACAGCAGCAGCAGTACCAACGCCTGCTGGCGGCGCAAGCGATCTGCGGCGGCGGTGTCGGTCACTGTGGCGCGGCCTGTGCGGGGTTCATCGGTAGTTCTTCTGCTGCAGGTCGATGCCGCCGGCGCGCAGCTGTGCCCAGAACTGCGCCGGCAACGCGCGGTAGTCGGTGCAGGTCGCGGTGGCGATGGCGGTGTTTTCCGCAATCTCCAGCGCGCAACTGGTGATGAACATCGAGCGCATGCCGGCGGCGCGTGCCGCCTGCAGCCCTGCCCGGCTGTCCTCGAACACGAGCGCGTCGGCGGGCTCGACGCCCAGGGCTTGCGCCGCGAACAGGAAGGCCCCGGGGTCGGGCTTGCCGGCGTGCACCGCGTCGCCGCCAACGCGCGCCCCGGGCGGGACGCAGTCCGCGACGCCGAGTTCGGCCACGAAGTAGTCGATCACCGAGCGCGGGCTGGAGGATACCACCGCGAGCCGCAGGCCGCTGGCCGCCGCCGCGTGCAACGCCTGCGGCGCACCGGGGATCGGCTGCACCGACCTGACGGCTTCATTCCAGCTGGCGAGCAGTTCTGCCGCGAGGGCCGCGACCGGCACGTGGATTCCGGTCTGCGCGAGCATCGTCTCGGCCACGTGTATCCACGTGCGCCCGTGCGTCTCGTAATGCGGCAGCGCGTAGCCCGGAACGCCGTGCCGGGCGGCCACGGTGGTGACTGTCGCGTCGGTGTGCGCTTCGGTGTTGATGAGCGTGCCATCCAGATCGAACAGCACGGCGCGCACCGGCCGTGCCCGGCGCGCGCAGCGTTCGATAAGCCCCCGGTAGTGCTCGAACGGCGCTGTCACGAGACCCGCGAGCTTGCCCTGGTCGTCGAACTGCCGCAGCAGCACGGCTTCGCGCCAGTACGGTTCGGTCTCGAAGGCGCTGGTTTCCGCGGCGCTCATCGGGCCACCCTGCAGCGCCAGCGTCGTGACGGAGGCGGCGCTCAGCTGGCGGAAATATCCCGGGTCGATCGCGCACAGATAGCGCTTCGCGGGCACGTGCAGGCGCACCGGCTCGGAGACCTCGGGGCCGAAATGCGCGGCCAGCCAGCGGCTGCCGCTCAACTCATGGCGGGCATCGCGTTGCCAGTCTGCGAGCTGTTCGGGCGCGGGCTCCACCAGGTGGCCGATGTCGTGCAGGAGCGAGGCCAGCACCAGCGACTCTGGCGCACCGTGCTGTTCGGCGAAATGCGCGGCCTGCAGCCCATGCTGCGCCTGGGTCACGGCTTCGCCGAAATAGGCGCCGGATCCGCGCTGCGCATAGAGCGAGGCCAGTTCATCGGCGAGCGGCGTCATCGCAGGCCCGCGCTCAGGCCCTGGCGCAGCAGCGCGGTCCTGCTGTACACGCTGTCGCGTGTCAGGTAGCAGCCTTGCAGGTGCCGCGGATGGCGGGCCGAGGCGAAGCCGGTGCGGCCGTGCAGGATGCGCTGGTTATCGAACAGGGCGAGGTCGCCACCTTCCAGACGGGTAGCCAGCTGGAAGCGCGGCTCGCGCAGCAGCTCGGCGAAGCGCCGGTAAGCGGCGTAATACCTGCGGCATTGCGCCGGCGGCAGACGCAGCGGCTGGATCGAGCGGTTGTTGTAGGCGACGGCAGCGATCCCGCCGGTGCAGTCGAGTGCGATCAGCGGACGCTCGGCGTAGAGATCCGCGCCGGTGCCGCGGTACCGGAATGGCACCGGCGTACGCGTCAGCAACTCGAAGGAATCCGGATCGATGCTGCGCAGGTGGGCGGCGAGCGCAATGCCGTCGGCGAACAGGCTGTCGCCGCCGTCGGGCGCGGCGAGCAGCGTGTGCAGGGCCTGGAAACCGGGCACCGGATCGCGATACGGGTTGTCTGCGTGCAAGCCGAGTCCCCGGTCCGAGAACGCGAGATTTTCCGGCTGCTCGACCACGCGCACGTCGAACAGGCGGCCATAGTTCGTTTCCGCGACGAACCCGACCATGCCCATGGCCTCGAGGATCGTGCCTTCCTCGCGCGGCACCGCGCGGAGGAATGCCAGGCCATCCTGCAGCAGGCGCGTGAGCCAGGCCAAGCGCGCGCTGTCGTTCGCCTGCAACTGCGGCCACGACAGCCAGCCGAAGTCCCTCTGCGCGCTCAAACCGGATCCCTCCAGCCACAGCCGTCGCTCGCGCTCCGGAACGCGCTGCCGGCCGGCGGCGAACTCGTACAGCCAATCGAGCGCATGCGTTGAAACCAGCGCTTCGTCCTGCCAGCCGATCAGTGCATTCGCGCCACTCAGCTCGGCGCTGCGAATGCGTGGATCGCGCGGCAGATCGGTCACGTCCACGAGGCGCTGGCCGCTGGGCCGCTCGCGGTCCTCGGCCAGGTTGTCCCGCAGCCAGATGCTGGCGAACTCGCCGACCGTGCCGTCGCTCCAGCGTACGCTCAGCAATTCGGGCTCGGACCTCAGGCTCGTGACCGCGGGCGCGCTTATCGCAATTCTCCTTCCCAGCGCGACACGACGGCGACCGCGACACTGTTGCCGACGACATTGGTCGCGGAGCGGCCCATGTCCAGGAAATGGTCGATGCCCAGCAGCAACAGCAGCCCTGCTTCCGGGATGTTGAATTGTGGCAGCGTCGCAGCGATGACCACCAGCGAGGCACGCGGCACGCCGGCCATCCCCTTGGACGTCAGCATCAGGATCGCCAGCATGAGGATCTGCTGGCCGATCGACAGCTCCATGCCGTAGGCCTGCGCGATGAACAGGCTGGCGAAGGTGCAGTACATCATCGAGCCGTCGAGATTGAACGAATAGCCAATCGGCAGCACGAAGCTCGCGATGCGGTTGCTGCAACCGAAGCGCTCGAGTTGCTCCAGCGTCCTGGGATAGGCCGCTTCGGAGCTGGCGGTCGAGAACGCGAGCAGCAGCGGGTCGCGCACGCCGCGCAGCAGCTGCAGTACCCGCGGGCCGATCACCAGCGCGCCGAGCGCCGCCAGCAGCGCCCATAGCAGCAGCAGCGCGAGGTAGAACTCGCCCATGAACAGGCCGTAGACACGGATCACGCCGAGTCCGTGCTGCGCAACGGTCGCCGCCAGCGCGCCGAATACCGCCAGCGGCGCAAACAGCATCACGTAGCTGGTCACCTTGAGCATGGCGTGTGAGATCGCATCGAGGACATCGACGAGTGAGCGGGCCCGCTCGCCAAGCGCCGCGGTGGCGGAGCCGAAGAACAGCGCGAACACGACGATTTGCAGGATCTCGTTGCGCGCCATGGCGTCCGCGATGCTGGTCGGAAAGGTGTGCCCGATGAAATCCACGAGCGAAAGGCCGGTGGCGGAGACATCGCCACGGGCGCTGCTGTCCGGCAGCGGCAGGTGCATCGCAATGCCCGGCTTCAGCAGGTTGACCAGTACCAGGCCGAGCGACAGCGACAGGAGCGAAGCGAACACGAACCAGCCGAGCGCCTTGAGGCCCACGCGGCCGATGGTGCCCAGGTCGCCCATCCTGGCGATGCCGACGGCCAGCGTCGCGAATACCAGCGGCGCAATGATCATCTTGATCAGTCGCAGGAACACGGTCGGCAGCAGGTCCGCCGCCGCGGCAAAAGCGCCGGCAGAATCCGGAAGCGCGCTGTGGACGGCGTACCCGGTCGCTATGCCCAGGCCCAATCCCAGCAGGATCAGTCTTGTCAGGCGAGTAGTCTGCAATGGTCCTTCCCGTTGCGCGCGCAGCGGCGGAGTATACGGGCTCCGGCATTCAGGCATTTTGTCGGCGCTGAAAGTACGCAAGGGAAGTGTTCATAAACAGACAGTTATGAAATATGTCTAATCTAAACAATATTCAGCGTGCGCACGTCTGGCCGAATCGTTCGCGTGCCAAGGACGGAGCGGTCACGGGCCGGGGTCGGTAGAATTCCCGGCCTGAAGCGGGCCGCGCTGCATCGCGCCGCATGGCCCTCGACAACAAGCAAGGCGATGACCCTGGTCACCCTGGACGACGCTGCGCCAATCGTGCGATTAGCCTTCTGGCTGGGGATCGCGGTCATGGCCATGACGGTGCTCATGCTGGCCGTGACGCTGACCATGCGCCGGGCGGCGCTCAGGCGCCGGCGGATCCACGACCAGGCGGTGGCGCGCTGGCGCCCGCTCGTGCAGGCGCAGCCGCAACCGGACGCCGTGGCGCTGCCGGAACTGAACGCACGCGAGCTGTCCGGATTCATCCGCGTCTGGAATGAGGCGCACGAACCGCTGCGCGGCGGCAGCACGCAGAACCTGGCGCGCATTGCCGGTGAGTTGGGGCTGGAGGCGCTGCTCCACCCGTTCCTGCAGGCACGCAGTTTCCATGACCGCGTGGTCGCGGTGATTGCGCTCGGGCATGTCAGGAGCGCGTCGAGCTTCGCTCGCGTATCTGCCTTCCTCGATGATCACAGCCCGATCATGTCGCTATGCGCCGCGCGTGCACTGATGCAGATCGATCCCCGGCGTGGCGTGCTGGAACTCGTGCCACGCATCGTGGCGCGGGCCGACTGGTCGCAGGGCAGCATCGCGGCGATCCTGCAGGAATGCGCCGAATCGGCTGTTGCAGAGGCACTGACCGAGGCCACGCTGCGCGCGAATCCGGCCGACCAGCCACGGCTGCTGCGCTTCCTCGCCGGCGTGAGCCCGGGGGGCGCCGCGCCGATCATTCGCGCGCGCCTCGCCGCGGCCGATGACGAGGAGATGATTTCGACCTGCCTGCAGGTGATCGCGAACCCGGCCGATCTCGACTGCGTCCGCCCGCTGCTGGAGCATCCGCGCTGGCACCTGCGCATGCAGGCGGCGGTGACGATGGGACGGCTCGGTGTCCCTGGCGACGAGCAGCGACTGGTCAGGATGCTCACGGACCGGCAATGGTGGGTGCGCTATCGCGCCGCGCGCGCGCTGGCGGGCCTGGCTTTCGTGGGCAGGGAACGCATGCGCGCGATCCAGCAGGCACAAACGGATGCCTACGCCCGCGACATCATCGAACAGGTGCTCGCCGAGCGCGCCATCGGTGACTTGCCGTGAGCCGCTTCTGGATGCAGATGGTGCTGGATCTGCAGTGGGTGTTCTTCGCCTATTTCATCGCGATCAATGCAGCCTACCTGGCATTGCACTACGTGTCGGTCTTCAGCATCGTACGCTACATGCGCGACCGGCGGGCCGATTACCTGCCGCGGAACCTGCCGACCTACCAGCCGCCGGTCAGCATCCTGATTCCCGCGTTCAACGAAGAGCGCTCGATCGTCTCCTCGGTTCACTCGCTGCTGCAGTTGGATTATCCCGAGTTCGAGGTAGTCATCGTGAACGATGGCTCGTCGGATGCGACGCTGCCGGAAGTGATCCGCGCCTTTTCGATGGTGGAGTTCCCCGAGGCCTATCGCCAGCGCATACCGACGGAGAAAATCCGCCGGGTCTACGCCTCGACGCGCTATCCACACGTGCGCCTGGTGGACAAGGAGCACGGCGGCAAGGCCGACTCGCTCAACGCCGGCATCAACTGCGTGCGCTATCCGCTGTATTGCGGCATAGACGCCGACTGCATCCTGCACCCTGGAAGCCTCGCGCGGGTGGTGCGGCCGTTCCTCGAGGATTCGAACACGGTCGCCTGCGGCGGCGTGGTGCGGGTGCTCAATGGCTGCACCGTCAGGAACGGGTTCCTCGAGACCGTGGA
>JAGWPD010000322.1 GCA_028870705.1 Gammaproteobacteria bacterium | reverse complement strand
TTGCGGTTACGAAGATCGACAAACAGGACGCCGACCCGGAGAAGGTCCGCAACGAGCTGGCGAAGCAGGCGGCATCACCCAGCACGTCGGCGCCTACCACGTGCAGACGCCGCGCGGCATGATCACTTTCCTCGACACCCCGGGCCACGCGGCCTTCACCGCGATGCGCGCGCGCGGCGCCAGGGTCACCGACGTGGTGGTGCTGGTGGTCGCGGCCGATGACGGCGTCATGCCGCAGACCATCGAGGCCATCCAGCACGCTCGCGCCGCGGGTGTACCGATGGTGGTTGCGGTTACGAAGATCGACAAACAGGACGCCGACCCGGAGAAGGTCCGCAACGAGCTGGCGAAGCAGGAAGTGATCCCCGAGGAATGGGGCGGCCAGTACATGTTCGTCAATGTCTCGGCGCGCACCGGCGCCGGCGTCGATGCGCTGCTCGAGGCGATCCTGCTGCAGGCCGAAGTGCTGGAGCTCAAGGCGCCGCGCGGCGGACCGGCCTCGGCGTTCGTGGTCGAGGCGAGCATGGAAAAGGGCCGCGGCGCGGTGGTGACGGCGCTGGTGAAGAAGGGCACGCTCAGGCGGGGCGACTACATCCTTGCCGGCAGCGAGTTCGGGCGCGTGCGCGCGCTGTTCGACGAGGCCGGCAATCCGATCGAGGAGGCGCCGCCGTCGATGCCGGTGGTGGTGCTGGGGTTGTCGGGCGCGCCGAACGCCGGCGATGAGCTGCTGGTGGTCGAGAACGAGCGGCGCGCTCGCGAAGTGGCGCTGCACCGGCTCGGCAAGACGCGCGACGTGAAACTCGCCAAGCAGGGCGCACGGAGCGAGGACGTGTTCTCGACGCTGGGCGAAGCCAAGGCGGGCCAGGTCGCGATCCTGATCAAGACCGACGTGCAGGGCAGCGCCGAGGCGCTGCGCGATGCGTTGAACAAGCTCTCCACCGAGGAAGTGGCGGTGCGCATCATCGCCAGCGGCGTCGGCGGCATCACGGCTTCGGACGTGCAGCTCGCGGCCGCGTCGCGGGCGCGCATCATCGGCTTCAACGTACGCGCCGACAGCGGCGCTCGCGATGCGGTCAAGGAAACCGGCGTCGAGATCCGTTACTACAGCATCATCTATGAAGCCATCGATGACGTTAAGCAGCTGATGAGTGGCCTGCTCGCGCCGGAAATCAAGGAAGCGATCGTCGGCGTGGCGCAGGTGCGCGAGGTGTTCCGCTCGAGCAAGTTCGGCGTCGTCGCCGGTTGCCTGGTCACCGAGGGTGCGGTCAAGCGCAACAACCCGATCCGCGTGCTGCGCGACAACGTGGTGATCTTCGAGGGGGCGCTCGAGTCGCTCCGCCGCTTCAAGGACGACGTGGGCGAAGTGCGGGCCGGCACCGAGTGCGGCATCGGCGTGAAGAATTACCAGGACGTGCGGGTCAACGACCAGATCGAGTGCTATTCGCGCACCGAGATCGTCCGCACCATCCAGTAGGCGGCGCGCGGATTGCCAACCCATGAGCGCGCACAACCAGCGTCACCAGCGCATCGAATCGCAGATGCAGCGCGCGCTGGCCGAGCTGGTGCCGCGCGCGGTCAAGGATCCGCGCGTCGGGAATCTGACGATCACCGCCGTTTCGCTGCTCCCTGACCTGAGCGCGGCACGGGTCTGGTTCCTGCCCTTCGGCACCGGGCGCGATGCCGCTGCGCAACTCGCCGGGCTGAAGAGCGCCGCCGGGTTCCTGCGCGGCGAGGTGGCCCGGCAGCTCGGGCTGCGCCACGCGCCGCGACTTGAATTCGAGCTCGATACCGCGCTGGAGCGGGCGCAGTCGCTGACGCAGCTGATCAGCACCGCGGTCGCCGCCGACAAGGCGCTGGAAGGTGCCGCCGCGGCGAAGCCCGGCCCGGATGCGGTGCGCGAAGATGGCTCCTGAGGCCGGCAACCGCTGCGGGATCCTGCTGCTCGACAAACCACCGGGAATGTCCTCGAACGCAGCGTTGCAGCGCGTGCGCAGGCTCCTGGGCCGCCCGAAGGCGGGGCACACCGGGAGCCTGGATCCGCTCGCAACCGGCATGCTGCCAATCTGCGTCGGCGAGGCCACCAAGCTCGCCGGCGCGCTGCTGGATGGCGCCAAGGGCTATACGGTCCAGATGCGGCTGGGCGAACGCACCGAAACCGGTGACACCGAGGGCGCGATCATCGAACGGGTCGCCGTGCCACCGCTCGATCGCTCCGCGATCGAGGCCGCGTTCGCCACGCTGCGCGGCCCCCAGCTGCAGGTGCCGCCGATGCATTCGGCGCTCAAGCGCGACGGCCAGCCGCTCTACAAGCTGGCGCGGCAGGGCCTGAGTGTCGAGCGCGCGCCCCGCGCGGTCGAGATCAGGCGGCTGGAACTGCTGGAGTTCACCGCGGACGGCCTGCGCGCGCAGGTCGAATGCACCAAGGGCACCTACATCCGCACGCTCGCGGAGCAGATCGGCGGCGCGCTCGGTACGGTGGCGCACGTGACCAGTCTGCGGCGCGACTTCGTCGAACCATTTCGCGATTCGCCGATGCTGACGCTGGCGCAACTCGAAGCGCGGCCGGGAGAACCGACCCTGCTCGCCGCCGACCTCGCGGTCGGGCACCTGTACGGGCTGCGGCTCTCACCCGCCCAGGCGCGTGCGATCGGCCACGGCCAACAGATCGAGGCAGAGGCGCCTATGGGGCCGCTGCGGCTGTACGACTCATCCGGGGCCTTCCTGGGGCTCGGGCGGGGCCTGGGCGCAGGGCGCGTGGCGGCGGCCAGGCTGTTTGCCGAGGCCATCGCGCGCCTACCGTAACTGACTGTTCCGCTTGAGGCTTGGGATCGCTCCCGCTACAATGCGCGGCTTCAAATTACGGGCATATATCAAGTACCAGAGGGTTTTTGCGTAATGGCTTTGTCCACGGAAAAGAAGGGCGACGTGCTCGCCCAGTACCGCCGGGGTCCCACGGACACCGGCTCGCCTGAAGTACAGGTCGCGCTGCTCTCCGAGCGCATCAATGGCCTGAGTGAACACTTCACGACCCACAAGGCAGACCACTCCTCGCGCCGCGGCCTGGTGCGCATGGTGAACCAGCGGCGCAAGCTCCTGGATTACCTCAAGGCCACCAAGCCCGCGAGCTACCAGCAGGTTGTCGAGCGCCTTGGCCTGCGCCGCTAGCGCGGCGGACCGTGGTGCGCCGTGCGCACCGCGCCCTTCAGCATTTCCCCAAATTCAGATTCTCGAGGGTTGAAGCGTGACTGTCTTCAAAAAATCTTTTCCGTTCGGGCCCCATAGCGTAACCATTGAAACCGGCGAACTGGCACGGCAGGCCAACGGCGCCGTACAGGTCACGATGGGCGACACCATCGTGCTCGTCACCGCCTGCGCCGAGGCGCAGCCGCGACCGGGGCGCGATTTCTTCCCGCTGACGGTGAATTACCAGGAGAAGACCTACGCCGCGGGCAAGATTCCCGGTGGTTTCTTCCGGCGCGAAGGCCGGCCGACGGAGCGCGAAACGCTCACCTCGCGCCTGATCGACCGCCCGATCCGGCCGCTGTTCCCGGATGGCTTCCTCAACGACATTCAGGTCGTTGCGACCGTGCTGTCGCTCGATCCGGAAATCCTGGCCGACGTTCCCGCGCTGCTCGGCGCCTCGGCCGCGTTGTGCCTGGCGGGCGTGCCTTTCAAGGGGCCGATCGGCGGTGCCCGGGTAGGATATCGCAATGGCCAGTATGAATTGAATCCGAACCGCACCGACCTGCTCGCCTCGCAGCTCGACCTGGTGGTCGCCGGGACCGCGCACGCCGTGCTGATGGTGGAATCGGAGGCCGCGGGGCTGTCCGAGGAAGTGATGCTCGGCGCCGTCGTGTACGGCCACGAGCAGATGCAGGTGGCGATCAAGGCCATCAATGAATTGACCGCCGAGGCGGGCAAGCCGCGCTGGCCGGCGCCCGCGGCCGCGAACGACGCTGCGCTGGAGCAGGCGGTGGCCGCCAGGGCGAGCGCCGCGCTCGGCGCCGCCGACCTGATCACCGAGAAGCAGCAGCGCTACGCGCGCATCAAGGAGATCAAGGCCGAGGCCACCGCGGCGCTGACCGCGGGCGAGGCGCCGGCGTTCACCGCCGACCAGGTCGGCGACGAGTTCTTCCGGCTCGAGAGCAAAATCGTCCGCGACCGCATCCTCGATGGCAAGCCGCGCATCGACGGGCGCGACCTCAGGACCGTACGCCCGATCACCGTGAAGGTCGGCGTGCTGCCGCGCACGCACGGTTCGGCACTGTTCACGCGCGGCGAGACGCAGGCGCTCGTGACCACCACGCTGGGCACGACCCGCGATGCGCAGATCATCGACGCGCTCGAAGGCGATCGCCGCGAGCGTTTCATGCTGCACTACAACTTCCCGCCGTTCTCGGTCGGCGAAACCGGCATGATGGGCTCGCCGAAGCGCCGCGAAATCGGCCACGGCAACCTCGCGCGCCGCGGCGTCAACGCGATGATGCCCGACATGGATGCCTTCCCCTATGTCATCCGCGTGGTCTCGGAAATCCTCGAGTCGAACGGCTCGAGCTCGATGGCCAGCGTGTGTGGCACGAGCCTGGCGCTGATGGATGCAGGCGTACCGGTCAAGGCTCCGGTCGCCGGCGTCGCAATGGGCCTGGTGCTCGAAGGCAGCCGCTTCCAGGTGCTGACCGACATCCTCGGCGACGAGGATCATCTCGGCGACATGGATTTCAAGGTCGCCGGTTCGCGCGAAGGCATCACCGCGCTGCAGATGGATATCAAGGTCGAGGGCATCACGCCCGAGATCATGCGCGTCGCGCTGGCGCAGGCGCGCGAGGGCCGGCTGCACATCCTGGGCGAGATGGCCAAGGTGCTCGAGCGGCCGCGCGAGAAGATGTCGGAGTGGGCGCCCTCGATCATCACGCTGAAGATCGATCCCGAGAAGATCCGCGATGTCATCGGCAAGGGTGGCGCAGTGATCCGCCAGATCACCGAGGAGACGGGCACGACCATCGACATCGAGAACGACGGCACGGTCAAGATCGCCTCCGTCATCGGCACCGCCGGGCGTGAAGCGCAGCGGCGCATCGAACTCATCACCGCCGATGTCGAAGTCGGTCGCGTCTACGAGGGCAAGGTCGCCAAGCTGATGGATTTCGGCGCATTCGTCACGATCCTGCCGGGCCGCGACGGCCTGGTGCACATTTCGCAGATCTCCGAGGAGCGCGTCGAGCGCGTGGCGGACAAGCTGCGCGAGGGCGATGTCATCAAGGTCAAGGTGCTGGAGGTCGACCGCCAGGGGCGCGTGCGCCTGTCGATGCGTGACGTCGGACAGGGCTAGGATCAGGCGCTGAGCTGAGCGTTGATGCAGGCCTCCAGCGCCGCGGCGGTGCGCCCCGCGTCGGCTGCCTCATAGCTGCGGATCAGCCCGGTGAGGAATGCCTCGCTCAGGCGCGCTGCGGCGCCCAATTCCAGTTCCGCCACGACCTGCAGCAGCACGCTGCGGGTGATGTCGGCGCCGCTGCGTTGCTCGACGACCCGGGGGCGGATGCGCGCGGCGATCAGCGCGCGCACGTCTTCTATGGTGATGTAGCGGCTGAGCTCGGTGTCGTACAGGCGCCGATTCGGGTATTTCTTGATCAGGCGTGGTTCGCTCATCGCACACCTCCCGGGCAAGAAGCCCTACCTTATCAATCAGCGCTCAGGCTTGCTACCGCGCGCAGTGCGCCGAGCCGCCAGTGGGCGATCGCCCAGGACCACAGCTCCGGCAGCGGGGCTGCCGCAAGCTCGACTGGCGGCCCCTGCCGCAGCAGCGTGAGCACGCGCCAGACCTGCCCGGAGGCCGAGTCGGCCTGCGCCGCCACGCTGTGCCTGGATTTCCCCAGCTTGCGGCCGTCACGCTCACAGACCAGCGGCAGGTGGGCATACGCGGGTTCCGGCAGCGCCAGCGCCCGCTGCAATGAACGCTGCCAACAGGCGCTCGGCAGCAGGTCCGCGCCCCGGACGACGTCGCTGATACCCTGTGCCGCGTCATCGACCACTACGGCGAGCTGATACGCGTACAGGCCATCCCGACGCCGGATGATCGGGTCGCCGAGCGCCGAGGCATCGATGTCGACCGGACCCTGCACGCGGTCGATGAACGGCGCGACCGGGCAGCGGTCGGCCCGAAAGCGCATCGCAAACGGTCCCGGTTTAGTCGGACCCGCGCGGCAGGTGCCGGGATATCCTCCGGCGTCGTCGGTCGCGCCGATGTCGCGCCGGGTGCAACTGCAGGGGTAGGCGAGACCGGCTGCCTCGAGCGAGGCAACGGCCTCCCGGTAAAGGGGCAGGCGCCGGCTCTGCCGGACGATCGGCCCGTCCCAGCCGAGGCCGAGCGTCTCGAGCGTGCGGAGCATGGCGTCGGCGGCGCCAGGCACGACGCGGGCGGAATCGAGGTCTTCGATCCGCAGCAGCCAGCGGCCGCCCGCATGGCGGGCATCCAGGTAACTGGCGATCGCGGTCGTCAGCGAACCCAGGTGCAGCGCGCCCGTGGGCGAGGGCGCGAAGCGGCCGGCGCGCTGGCGGGTGCCCCGGGCGCCGGAGCGATCACTGCCTGAATCGGTCTCAGCGATAACGGTCGTCGCGATCTCCGTACTGGCGTTCGCGTCGCTCGCGGCGTTCCTGTGCCTCGAGGCTCAGCGTTGCCACGGGACGGGCCTCGAGCCGCTTGATGCCGATCTCTTCACCCGTCTCGAGGCAATAACCGTAGCTGCCGTCCTCGACGCGCTTGAGCGCCTCATCGATCTTGCGGATGAGCTTGCGTTCGCGGTCACGCGTGCGCAGTTCGAGGCTGAATTCCTCCTCCTGCGTGGCGCGATCGTTCGGGTCGGGGAAATTGGCGGCTTCGTCCTTCATGTGCGTGACGGTACGGTCGACTTCCATCATCAGATCGTGCTTCCAGCTGGTGAGGATCTGGTGGAAGTGGGCCAGCTGCTGCTTGCCCATGTACTGCTCGCCGCGGCGGGCTACATACGGCTTGACGTTGCGCGGGCCGGCCAGCAGGCTCCCTGGATCGGCGCCCTCGACTTCATCAGCCTCGCCGAGAGGGCGCACGCCCGTGCGAACGGTGGTGATGACCGGAAGCGGGCCACCACGGCCGGAAGCAGCGGGCCCCCGCGAAGTCGACGGTGCCGCCTTCGCCGCAGCCGGCGGGGTGGCCGGGGCAGGCGTGGCGCGCGCGGCCGCAGCCGCGGGCCTGGCG
>JAGWPD010000321.1 GCA_028870705.1 Gammaproteobacteria bacterium | reverse complement strand
TCGATGCGCGCGCGGCGACGCGCCGCTCGATGGAGCAGATCACCGGCGCACTGCTCGGCATCGCGCTGGTGCTGTCGGCGGTGCTGGTGCCGATGGCGCTGTTCGGCGGCTCCACCGGCGTGATCTACCGCCAGTTCTCGGTGACCATCGTCGCGGCGATGATCCTGTCGGTGATCGTGGCGTTGACGCTGACGCCGGCGCTGTGCGCCACGCTGCTGCGGCCGGCCGAGAAGGAGACGCATGGCGCCACCGCCGGGCGCTTCTTCGAACGCTTCAACCGCGGCTACCGGGAAGTGCACCGGCGCTACCACGCGACCGTGCAGCGCATGCTCGGCCGCACCGGCCGCAACATGATCATCTATACCGGGCTCGCGGCGCTGATGGGCGTGCTGTTCATCCGCCTGCCGACCTCGTTCCTGCCGGCCGAGGACCAGGGCTGGATGCTGGTGTTCGTGCAGACGCCGGTCGGCGCCACCGCCAACCGCACCAATGCCGTGCTC
This sequence comes from Gammaproteobacteria bacterium, assembly GCA_028870705.1. Taxonomy (GTDB): domain Bacteria; phylum Pseudomonadota; class Gammaproteobacteria; order Steroidobacterales; family Steroidobacteraceae; genus FEN-1191. Next base: position 2,405 of record JAGWPD010000321.1, on the reverse strand, counting down.
GACAAGGTGCAGGATCATTTCCTCGACCACGAGAGCCAGCTGGTCGACTCGGTATTCACGGTGGAAGGATTCAGTTTCAGCGGTACCGGACAGAACTCTGGAATAGGCTTCGTGCTGCTGAAGGACTGGGACCAGCGCCCGCGCGCCGACCAGAGCGTAGCGGCGATCGTCGGCCGTGCCTGGGGTCCGTTCAGCCAGGTGCGCGATGGCCTGGTCTACCCGATCGTGCCGCCGGCGGTCACCGAGCTGGGCACCTCCTCCGGCTTCGATTTCTACCTGAAGGACGAGGCCGGCAACGGCCACGAGGCGCTGATCGCGGCGCGCAACCAGCTGCTTGGCGCGCTTTCGCAGGACCATCGGCTCAACGGCGTGCGCCCGAACGGGTCGGAGGATTCGCCCCAGTACCGGCTCGACATCGACGCGGCTCGCGCCGCCGCGCTTGGCGTGACGATGGATCAGGTCAACGAGACGCTCGGCATCGCCTGGGGCGGGCGCTACATCGACGACTTCATCGATCGCGGCAAGGTCAAGCGCGTGTACATCCAGAGCGACGCGCCGTTCCGGATGAATCCCGAGGACTTCAACCGCTGGTACGTGCGCAGCGACACCGGCGCGATGGTCCCGGTCGCCGCATTCACCAGTTCGCACTGGGAATACGGGGCGCCGGAGCTGCAGCGCTTCAATGGCGCCTCGGCCGTCAATATCAACGGTGATGCCGCGCCGGGCATCTCTTCCGGCACCGCGATGAAAATCGTGCTGGATGCCGCGGCCAAACTGCCGCCGGGCTTCCGCGTCGAATGGTCCGGGCAATCCTACGAGGAGCGCGCCGCCGGCGCGCAGACACCGATCCTGTACGCGATGTCGGTGATCATCGTGTTCCTGGCGCTCGCGGCCCTGTACGAGAGCTGGATCATGCCGATCCCGATCCTGCTGGCCGTGCCGCTCGGCATCATCGGCGCCGTGTTCGCGACCGCGCTGCGTGGCCTGGAGCGCGACATCTATTTCCAGGTGGGCATGCTGACCACCATCGGGCTCGCCAGCAAGAATGCGATCCTGATCGTCGAATTCGCCAAGCTGAACCTCGACGCGGGCATGGAACTGATCGAGGCGACGCTGCACGCGGTGCACGATCGCCTGCGGCCGATCGTGATGACCTCGCTCGCGTTCGGCTTCGGCGTGCTGCCGCTGGCGCTGGCCCATGGGGCCGGTGCCGGAGCCCAACGGGCCATCGGCACCGGCATCTTCGGCGGCATGATCGCGGGCACGGTGCTGGGCGTGCTGTTCGTGCCGGTGCTGTTCGTGTCCGTGCAGCGCCTGCTGGGCGGGCGGCGCGAGGGCGCGTCTCACCAGGACTAAAGATCGCCGGCCCCCTGCCGTTGGCGTCTCCAGAGACACTTTAGCTGGAGCCGGCCATGAATCCGATTTCGACCTCGCTGATCAGCCTGCCGGGCGCCGCCACGGCCCCGGCCGCGCGCACATCCGTGGCGAACGGGCCGGATGCCGCATCCGCCGGGCTCGCCACGACGCCGGCCGGTTCGCTGGCGCTGCCGCCCGCGTCATCGGTCATGCTGTCGCAGGTTCTGGCGGCCCTGCAGGTCAACTTCTCGATCAGCTCCACGAGTGCGCCGGCCTCGGCGGCGCTGACCCCCGCCGAGAATGCCAGCCAGAATTTCAGCGCAGCGGTCGCCCAGGCAGTGCAGTCGGGCGATGGGAGCGATGATGCTACGGCTGCCGTCCGCAGCACCGTGCTGCAGGCGCTGGGAGACGTATCACAGTTCCTGCTTGGCGCTGGCGCGGCGCCCACCGACGTCAGCGCGGCCGGCAGCGACCTGCGCTCGCGCCTCGACGCGCTGATGTCCAAGGTCGCGCCGGGCACAGGCGTGGCCGGCCAGGCCACCCTGGTGCAGAAGGAAAAAGCGACGCTGCAGATCCGCACTGCCGAGGGCGACCTGGTCACGTTGCGCATCCGCGCGCGCAGCAGCACCACGGCCAGCCTCGCCGCCGGCACCGGCGGCACCGCCGGCACGGCGGCCGGAGCGGCCAGCGTGACCACGGTCAACGGCGCGCGCATCAGCGTCGACGTGCAAGGCAACATCAGCGCGGACGAAGCCGCCGCGATCGGCGACGTGGTCAGGCAGGTCGAGGCGCTGGCCAACCAGTTCTTCGCCGGCGATGTGACGCAGGCCTTCGCCAGCGCGGGTTCGCTCCGGATCGACAGCACGCAGCTGGCCTCGGTCGCGCTGCGCGTGCGCTTCAGCACGAGCTTCAGCGCGATCGGAGTCGCCACGGCGCCCGCCGCGGCGGCGCCTGCAACGACACCCGCGACGACACCCGCGACGACACCGGCGACAGCCCTGGCCGACGCGAGCGCCGCGTCCACGCCCGCGACCTCGGCGGCAGGCACC
>JAGWPD010000320.1 GCA_028870705.1 Gammaproteobacteria bacterium | reverse complement strand
CCGGCGGCGATTTCTCCTCGGTCACCGGTGGCACCACGGTGCTGTCGGACTGGATCGTCGTGCGTTGCACCGCCGACCCTGGCGATTCGTTTCTCGACCGCATGATCGCCCTGGTCGAGGGCGCCAAGCGCCGCAAGACGCCGAACGAGATCGCGCTGACCATCCTGCTGATCGCCCTGACCCTGATCCTGCTGCTGGCGACGGTCACGCTGTTGCCGTACTCGATCTACGCGACCCACGCAACAGGGCGCGGCCATGCGGTCAGCATCACCGTGCTGGTCGCGCTGCTGGTGTGCCTGATCCCGACCACCATCGGCGCCCTGCTGTCGGCCATCGGCGTCGCCGGCATGAGCCGCATGCTTGGTGCCAACGTGGTCGCGACCTCGGGCCGCGCGGTCGAGGCAGCCGGCGACATCGACGTGCTGCTGCTGGACAAGACCGGCACCATCACCCTCGGCAACCGCCAGGCCAGCAGCTTCATTCCCGTCACCGGCGTGGACGCCGGCCCCCAGGGCTGGGCCGCGCCCAGCCCGCCCCCCACGGGGGGCGGGTCGACTTGGGACGGCCCGGCGTCGACCCGCGAGCGCGAGCTGGCCGATGCCGCTCAGCTCGCATCGCTGGCCGACGAAACCCCCGAAGGGCGCTCGATCGTCGTCCTGGCCAAACAGCGCTTCAACCTGCGCGAGCGCGACCTCGAGTCGCTGCAGGCGGTCTTCGTCCCGTTCTCGGCCCAGACCCGCATGAGCGGCGTCGACATCGGCGGCCGCCCTATACGTAAAGGTGCGGCCGACGAGATCGCCCGCTTCGTCAAGGACCGCGGCGGTCTGCTTCCCGCCGATCTGCAGGCCCGTGTCGACGAGGTCGCACGCCGCGGCAGCACCCCGCTGGTGGTCGCCGACGACACCCGCGTGCTCGGCATCGTCGAGCTCAAGGACGTGGTCAAGGAGGGCATCAAGGAACGCTTCGCCCAACTGCGCCGCATGGGCATCCAGACCGTGATGATCACGGGGGACAACCGCCTGACCGCCGCGGCGATCGCCGCCGAGGCCGGAGTCGACGACTACCTGGCCGAAGCCACGCCGGAAACCAAGCTGCGACTGATACGCGAGCAGCAGGCCCAGGGCCACATGGTCGCGATGACCGGCGATGGAACCAACGATGCGCCGGCGCTCGCGCAGGCCGACGTCGCGGTCGCGATGAACAGCGGCACGCAGGCGGCGAAGGAAGCCGGCAACCTGGTGGACCTCGATTCCAACCCCACCAAGCTGATCGAGATCGTCGCGACCGGCAAGCAGCTGCTGATGACGCGCGGTGCGCTCACCACCTTCAGCATTGGCAATGACATCGCCAAGTATTTCGCGATCATCCCGGCCGCATTCGCGACCACCTATCCGCAGCTCGGCGCACTCAATGTAATGCGGCTGGCCACGCCGCAATCGGCGATCCTGTCGGCGGTGATCTTCAACGCACTGATCATCGTGCTGCTGATTCCGCTCGCGCTGCGCGGCGTCAGGTACCGCGCGGTCGGCGCGGCCACGCTGCTGCGCCGGAACCTGCTGGTCTATGGACTGGGTGGCATCCTGCTGCCGTTCCCGGGCATCAAGCTCATCGACATGGCCCTGTCCGCGGCTGGCTGGGCCTGAGGGAAGTTCTCATGACCGCTCGACTGCTGCAACAATCCCTGCGAATACTGATCCTGCTGACACTGCTGCTGGGCTTCGCCTACCCCGCGCTCGTCACCGCCATCGCACGCGTCGCGTTCCCGGCGCAGGCCGCCGGAAGCGTGGTGATGCGCGACAAGCAGTTGGTCGGCTCGCGGCTCCTTGGCCAGAACTTCACCGCGCCCGGTTACTGCTGGGGCCGGCCTTCGGCCACCGGTGCGCAGCCCTACGATGCCATGGCCTCGTCCGGCTCGAACCTCGGCCCTTCGAACCCCGAGCTCATCGCAGCGGTGCAGGCGCGCCGCGCCGCGCTTCAGGCGGCCGACCCGCTGCACCGCCCGGAGGTGCCGATCGACCTGGTGACTGCCTCCGCGAGCGGGCTCGACCCCGACATCAGCCTCGCGGGCGCGCTCTGGCAGGCACCGCGCATCGCGGCGGCGCGCGGGATCGACGCGACGCGAGTGCGCGCGCTGATCGACCGTCTCGCCCGCCGGTCGTGGCTCGGGTTCCTCGGCGAGCCGCGCGTCAACGTACTGGAGCTGAACCTGGCGCTCGACGCGCCGCGCTAGCGGTGCGCGCGTGCTAGGCTCGACGCCGTGGCCGAACTCGAACGCCGCGATCCGGAGCAGATCCTCGCCGCGCTGAAGCACGAGCAGGCGCGCGCCGCACGCGGTCGGCTGCGCATCTTCTTCGGCGCTTCCGCCGGCGTCGGCAAGACCTACTCGATGCTCGAGGCAGCGCGCGCCGCGCGCGCCGCGGGCACGGACGCGGTCGTGGGCTACGTCGAACCGCACGGACGCGTCGAGACCGAACGGCTGCTCGTGGGTCTCGAGCGCCTGCCCTACCTCGAGGTTCGCTACCGCGGCATCCTGCGACGCGAATTCGACCTCGACGCCGCTCTGCGCCGCCGTCCCGGCGTGCTGCTGGTCGACGAGCTGGCGCATTCGAACGTGCTCGAGGGCGAGCCGCGACCGCGCCACGCCAAGCGCTGGCAGGACATCGAGGAACTGCTCGAGGCTGGCATCAGCGTCTGGACCACCGTCAACGTGCAGCACCTCGAAAGCCTGCGCGACGTGGTCGCGGGCATTACCGGCGTCCGCCAGCAGGAAACGCTCCCGGACCGGATCTTCGACGAGGCCGACGAGGTCGAGCTCATCGACCTGCCGCCGGACGACCTGCTGGCGCGCCTCAATTCAGGACGCATCTATCTTGGCGAGCAGGCGAACACCGCCGCCGAACGCTTCTTCCGCAAGCCGAACCTGCTGGCGCTGCGCGAGCTGGCGCTGCGCCGCACCGCCGATCGCGTCGATGCGGCCGCGCGCGCCTACGGCTCCGAGACCGGCTCGCGCCCCTCGCTGGCGCGTGATCGGTTCATGATCGCGATCGCGCCGGATGCCCAGGCCGAGCAGCTGGTGCGTGTCGGCAAGCGCTTCGCGGACGCACTCGATGCCGAGTGGTTCGTGGTCAGCGTCGAGACGCCGCGCCTGCTGCGGCTGGGCGAACGCGCCCGCAACCGGCGCATCGAGGTGTTGCGCATGGCCGAGTCGCTCGGCGCGCAGACCGTCACGCTCGATGGACCCAGCGCGTCGGCGGCGCTGGTCGACTACGCGCGCCTGCGCGGCGTGACGCGCATCGTGGTCGGCGAGGCGCGGCGACGCGGCTGGCGCACGCT
>JAGWPD010000033.1 GCA_028870705.1 Gammaproteobacteria bacterium | reverse complement strand
TCGAGTCACTGCCGCGCTTCGAGTCGACGCCACGCAGCGAGCCGCCGCAGCGTTATTCACCACCGCCGGAATATCACGCGCCGCCGCGGCCGGCGCCGCCGCGGCCGGCGCCCGAGCGCGAATCGCACTACACGCCGCCGCCGTCCGCGCCGTCCGTCAGCGCGCCGCCATCGGGTTCCCCAGCGCGCGCGGACCGGCGTCCCGATAGGGGCCAGCGCTGAAGCCGGCGGCAGTGCGCGCTCAGTGCTTCGGCGCCGCCGCGTAGAGCGGCATTACCCGCGGCAGAAGCGACTGCAACACCGCCAGGCGCGAGCTGTCGCTGGGGTGCGTGCTCAGGAACGCCGGCGCGCCGTTCTGGCTGGCCTGGCCCATCTTCTGCCACAGTGAGAGCGCCGCGTGCGGGTCGTAGCCGGCGCGCGCCATCAATTCGAGGCCGATGCGGTCGGCTTCCGATTCCTGCCCGCGGCTGTGCGGCAGGTTGAAGGTGACGTCGGTGAGCGCGCTGGCGATGCCCAGCGACGCGTTGCCGAGGCCGGCGAGCTGTGCCAGCGCGCCGAGGCCAAGCTGCTCCGCCTGGGCGCGCGACACCGCTTCGCGGCTGTGTTCGCGCAGCGCGTGCGCCATCTCATGGCCGATCACCGTGGCCAGCTCGGCGTCGCTGAGCTTGAGTTGCTCGATCAATGCGGAGTACACCATGATCTTGCCGCCCGGCATGCAGTAGGCATTGAGCTGGTCGGATTTCTGCACGTTGACGGCCCAGTGCCAGTTGGCCGCGTCGGGCCGGAACACCGGCGTCTGGCGGATCAGACGCTCGGCAATTGCGCGCACGCGTTGCGCCTGCGCCGGATCGGCATTGAGGGCTCCCTGCTGCCGCGCCTTGTCGACTTCGGCGGCGTAAGCCTGCACGGCGCCTTGCTCGACCTCGGCCTCCGACACCATCATCCATTGCTTGCGGTCCACGCCAACCGCACCGGGCGCGGTGGTGCTTACCGTCTCGCAGCCCGACAACAGCAGGCCGGCGCACGCAAGCGTCATGCTGACGTATTTCATCGGGACATTTTATCCGCTCGCGGGAGTTGCGGCACCTGGCGGCTTGCGCAGAATATAAGGCATGGATCCGCTGGTCACGACCGCCTGGCTGGCCGCCGAGCTGCGCAGCCCCGACCTGGTGGTGCTCGACGCCACCTGGTACATGCCGGGTGACGCGCGCCATGCCCGCGAGCTGTTTGCCGCGGGACGCATCCCCGGTGCGCGCTTTTTCGATGTCGACCAGATCGCGGACCGCCAGACCAGCCTGCCGCACATGGTGCCGACGCCTGAGTTCTTCGCGCAGCAGGTGGGCGCGCTCGGCGTGTCGAATGCGAGCCGCGTCCTCTGCTACGACCAGCACGGCATCATGTCGGCGCCGCGCGCACGCTGGATGTTCCGCCTCTACGGCCACGACCAGGTCGCGGTGCTCGATGGCGGCCTGCCGGCATGGCGCGCCGAGGGGCGCGACCTGGAAAGCGGTGCGCCGGCCGCAATCGAAGTGGCTGGCTTCCGCAGCGCGTTCCGCGCCGGCCTGC
>JAGWPD010000319.1 GCA_028870705.1 Gammaproteobacteria bacterium | reverse complement strand
CGATGCCTGCGGCGCTCGGCACGGACTTGATAGATTGTCAAGCGGAGACGTGCGGCCAGTGGACCAAGCAAGGCTGTGTATAGCCGTTCCAGCACGCAGCGCGTCGCTGTTGCGCGCCTAGCCCACGTTGGAGCCGCTTGAAGAATTCAAGACAGTCTGCGCAGTTGCGCTCTTGCGGTTCACTTCAATGAGGAGCGGTTCGCGCCGAATGTGCTGCGCAAGTTGGGACTGCAAGAGGAAGGGCTATCGCGCACGCAAACTGACTTGCAGCCAATTCAGTGCTACGGCGGCGGACCTGGGCCGACATGCGCCTCGATAATTCCGCGCCCTTCGAAATCCTTCGCGTTGCGTGTGGCGAGGCTCACCCCCTCGAACGGGCCATGGCGGCGATCTTGGCGTCGAACTGGCTGATCGGCTTGGCTGCCATGCGTCGCGATGCAGCGATTTCCGCGTACATGTCGGCAGCGTCGCTGTCGAAGCTCAGCACTTGCCCGGCGAAATCCTCAGCAAAGATTTTGTGGCAGCGTCCCACAGACCCCGTCGAAGTTTTGGCGTCGGCGAGCAGACGAATCCCGTAGGGATCCTCGCCCTGCGTCACGATGGTCGTGAATAACGAGGCGCGCGGCTGTTTCGTCGACCACTTCAATACAGGGCTTCCGGCAAAGGACGCAGTGCTCCTGAGCACAGCCGCAAGCAGCCGCTGCAGTCTGACCGTTCACTCACCGCCAAAGCGGATCTTGGCCACCAGGACCGCCGCCGCCAGCACGACGGTGATGGCGTTCGCCATCATCACCGGCAGTGAATGGATCGCCACGCCATAGAGCAGCCACAGCGCCGCGCCCGCGGTGAACATGCCGTAGGTAGCCAGCGAAATGTCACGCGCACTGCGCGACCTCCACACCTTGAGCACCTGGGGCAGGAACGAGGCCGTGGTCAGGAACGCCGCCGCATAGCCGATGGACTCCGGGATCATGTGCCGCCATGCGCCGGGTGCGGCGCTACCACCACAGCGCGTACAGGGCGAACAGGATCGCCGCGACGACGGCCGCGCCGATGTTGAAACCCGCGCTGGTCGAGTAGTCGATGTTCTTCAGGTCGACGCGCAGTGCCGCCGCGCGCCGCGGCTCCAGCAGCGAGATCACCGCGGCCAGCGCCAGGCAGGCCAGAAACACCAGACCGACACGATCCATGAACGGCAGCGCGGGCCACCACTGCCGGAGCGCATACGAAAGCACCGCCGAGCCGATCGCGGCCACCAGCGCACCGTTCGCGGTGCAGCGGTCCCAGAACATGCCCAGCAGGAAGATCACGCAGATGCCGGGGGTAAAGAACCCGGTGAATTCCTGGATGTACTGGAACGCCTGATCGAAGCTCCCCAACAGCGGCTTGGCCATCACGATGGCAATGACCAGCGCTGTCATGGCGGCGAGCCGCCCGACCAGCACCAGGTTCTCCTGCGAGGTCTGCGGGCGCAGCGGGCGGTACACGTCCATCGTGAAGATGGTCGCGATCGAGTTGATCTTCGAGCCCAGCGAGGCCACGATCGCCGCGATCAGCGCGGCGAACACCAGGCCCAGAATCCCTGAGGGCAGCATCGCCATCAGGTGCGGGTAGGCCTGGTCGGGGCGTGGCAGGTTCGGCGCGAGTGCCACGGCGGCAATGCCCGGCAGCACGATGATCACCGGCATCAGCAGCTTCAGGAACGAGGCCAGCACGATGCCCTTCTGCGCCTCGCGGATATCCTTCGCTCCGAGCGCGCGCTGGATGATGTACTGGTTGAAGCCCCAGTAGGACACGTTCATCACCCACATGCCGCCGAGCAATACCGACAGGCCAGGCAACTCCTTGTAGTGCGGATTGGCGGCCGGCAGGATCATGTGGAACTTGTCCGGAAAGTTTGTCGTCAGCGCATGGAAGCCCGCAACCACGCCCGCGCCGCCACTGACCTTGTTCAGCGCGATGAAGCTGATGATCAGGCCACCCATTACCAGCAACGACACCTGCACGATATCGGTCAGTGCCACCGCTTTCAGCCCGCCATAGAGCGCGTACAAGCCGGCGAACACGCCGAGCGCGATCAACGCCGTCTGCACCTCGAGGCCGGTGACGGTACTCACCGCCGTGGCTCCCAGCCAGAGTATGGACGCCAGGTTGACGAACACGTACACGCCCAGCCAGAAGATCGCCATCACGGTCCGCACCGTAGTGCTGAAGCGGCGCTCGAGGAACTCCGGCATCGTGTAGATCGCGTTCTTGAGGAAGATCGGCACGAAGTACTTGCCGACGATCAGCAGCGTCAGCGCGGCCATCCATTCATAGGAGGCGATTCCCAGGCCGATCACGTAGCCGGAACCGGACATGCCGATGATCTGCTCGGCGGAGATGTTCGCGGCGATCAGCGAAGTGCCGATGGCCCACCACGGCAGCGCGCGGCTGGCGAGGAAGTAATCCTGCGCGTCTTTCTTGTGCGTGCCCTTCTCGCGCGAGACCCATTGGGCCAGGGAAAAAATTGCGACGGCGTACACGCAGATGATGGCGATGTCGAGCGTTGAGAGTGTCAAGTTGTTCCCCTGTTATTCTGATAGTCGCCCGCAGCCGCCTGCGCGCGCCCGCAGTATAGAACGGCTGCACCCGGGGATGCCAAAGGCGCCACTCTGACCAGCAGGCCCCGCTCCCGCAGGCCGCTGGCCCGCAGGCTCGTCAGGCGCGGATCAGCCCTGCGCGGCGGCGCGCCTCGCCGCTGGATGGGAACACCACGGTATCCAGCTCGCGGTCGGAGAGTTCGAGCTGCTGGTGCAGTATGCCCTTCATGATGCAGCGCAGGTCGAGGGTCGGCCTGAGGTCGCGGCCCTCGTAGAGGTTCGCCGCGCCGAGCCCGGGCCAGTCGGCGAGCACGCGGCCGCCGACAACCGCACCGCCCACGAGAAATGCCGCCGAACCGGTGCCATGATCGGTGCCGCGCGTGCCGTTGGCAGCCGCGGTACGGCCAAATTCGGTGGCCAGCAGCACCGCGGTATTTCGCCACACGGGCCCGAGCGCACTGCACAGTTCGCCCAGTCCCGCATCGAGTGCCGCCAGACGTTGCGCCAGCTGGCCCTGCGCGCCGCCCTCGTTGGCATGCGTATCCCAGCCACTGGTCTCCATGACCGCGACCCGCGGTCCATCGTCGCGACGCAGGAAACTGGCCAGCGCGCGCACGGTCTCCAGGTAGCGCGCGGCCCCGCCGCGCCGGGCGGCCGGCGCATTCATCGTCATCGCGTTCGGCGCGCTCGCCGTATCTTCCTGCATGTCCTGCCCTTCGGCCGCAATCGCGTTGCTGGCGAGCGCGTCGGCCAGGCGCTGGCTGAGCACGGGATCCTTCGAGTAGAGATCGGTGATTCGCTGCAACGTGTCATCGTCGAGGCGCGCGAGCTTCGAGGGTGACCAGGAGGCCACTTCGGCGCGCCCGCGCATCACCAGCGGCACGTTCGCGCCGAGTGCGATGCCAAGCCGCGCACCGGCCGCGTCCTTGAGTTGCAGAGCGCGATTCAGCCACCCGCTCTCCGATGCATGCGGCAGCGATACGCCGCTCTCGAGCACATCCTGGCCATCGAAGTGCGAGCGGTCGCGGTAGGGAGTCGCGGCCGCATGCACGAGCGCGAGCTCGCCAGCCGCGTAGCGCTCGTGCATGAACACTAGGCTCGGATGCAACCCGAACAGGCCGTCCAGTGGCAGCGCGCCATCGCCCGCGCCCGGCGGCGGTATCGCCAGCGCGCCGCGCAGCGCGGCATAGCCAGGATCCCCATGGGGAGGGGCTGCGCTCAGCCCATCGAGCGCGCCGCGCATGATGATGAACACGACGCGCCCGTCCGCGCCGACGCCCGGCGCGCCGAAGGCCAGTCGGGTCGTCCACAGTCCGCTCAAGCCCAGGGCCCCGATGCCGAGCGCGCCCTGGCCAAGGAATCGCCGCCTGCTGATGTGAGTCATCACCGCCATCCTCCGCCGTCGCGTCGCTACGGCTATCGCCGCATGAACTCCGGGCTCGCCAGGAACAGGGTCAGCGCCTGCGCGCCACTCTCGGCGCGTCCGATCGCCTGGCGCGTTCGCTCGCCGAGCACGCCTCCCAGCGTCTGCGCCGCGCGCTCCGGCGCTGCGATGCGCGAGCCGACGCGCTGCCCCACCTGGTCGGCCCATTCGACGCGCTTCAGGAGCGCAGCCGAGCCGTCCCAGTCGGGGGATCGATCGGGCCAGCCGGCGGGTGATCCGGGTGAGAAGTTGCGTTGGCCGAGCAGCTCGAATGGCGCCAGCGCCTTCGGCCCATCGGGGAGCGGCAGTTGTAACGCACGAAAGCTCGAGTAGACGTAGTCAGAAGGTGTCTTGAATTTGGCCAATGGCTCGACCCAGGCCTCAGGCGCATCGATCAATGCGCGGTAGACGCTCGGCAGATCGCCGCTGCTGCCCATGTACGCCGCAGCAACCCGGTCAACCGCCGTCGCCGGCGGATCGTCGGCGATGAAATGCCGGCACAACTTGGTGGCGATGTGCCGAGCCGTGGCGCGCGCGCCCGCCAGGTCGCACAGCACCGCCACTCCCTGTTCATGACCACCGTCACGATACTCGCGGCCGAGCAGACGTCGCCTACCGGGCTCGTGCAGGCCGGCGCGAAAGAAGAATCGACCGGGATCGCCCCCGTGCTGCCGCCCCTGGCCGCCACCGATCGACCAGCCCGTGATTACTTTGGCAAACTCGGTGACATCAGCTTGGCTGTAGCCGCCATCGACACCCAGCGTGTGCAGCTCGAGGATCTCGCGGGCCAGGTTCTCGTTGATGCCGATTTTCGGCCCGGCCGTGCCATCCCGAAATCGGCGCCGCGAGAGCTTGCGTGCCACTTCCGAGTAGGTCCCGACCGACTGGGCATTGTCCAGGTACAGCAGCATCGCCGGATGTTGCTCCACCGCAAGCAGCAGTTCCTGGAAGGTGCCGAGTACGTGCGGACGGATCGCCTCGCGTTCGAACGAACCGGCAATGCCCAGCACGGCCAGCTTGTCCACCGATACCGCAAAGTGGTTGCTCCAGAAGTGCACGAGGCGTTCGAGGAACGCCCGATCGCTCGCCACCGCGAATTGAACGCGGGCGGCGGCATCGTCGACGTAGATGGGTCGCAGCAATGCTGGCAGATTTTCCACTGCCGGCTGTGCCGCGGCCTCACCCGGGCTCCCCGTGGACAGACCGCGCTTCGCTTCCTTGCGCTGCATGCGCAATTCCGCAACGCGTTCCAGGATGGACGCGGTGTCCGGCAGTCCGATCCGGCTTAGCACAGGCGCGGGGCCCAGCAGCTGGCCGTGCAGCGCGCCACGCGGGTCGCTCGCGATAGCGTCGATATCCCCGGGGCGCGCCCCCAGACCAAAGCGATTGGTCGCGATCGCCGCTGCAATGGTGTCCGCCATGACGCGATAACGCATGGTTTGACAATGCGTTGACCGCGCGCCCATCAAAAATGCGAACCCGTGCCGAGGCGACCGACGCCAGGATTACAAATCCTTCAGGTCGGTCAGCGCTGCATGGGTTGTGACGTTGCTAACACCTGCAGAGCCGGCATTCCGGCTGAAATCTGCGCCGTAATCGACCCCAAGGAGTTGTTATGTTGAAGTCCACGAGAATCCTGCTCACCACAGCGACCGCGATTGCTTCGCTGGCCTGCTTCAGCGCCACAGCCAGCGCCGCGACCGCGTGGCAGAAATCGCATCCGCGTCGCGCCGAAGTCAACCATCGGCTGGCCAACCAGAACCGCCGCATCCACGAAGAGCGCAAGGAAGGTGAACTGACCGGCGCGCAGGCCGCCGCGCTCCACAAGGAGGATCACCAGATCCGCCAGGAAGAGCGCGCCATGGCCAGTCAGAATGACGGTCACATCACCCGGCAGGAAAAGCGCGTGCTGAACCGGCAGGAAAGCGCGGTCAGCAAGCAGATCGGCAAGTAGACGGCCGAGGCTGGAACAGGCGGCCGGCTCCACGCCCGGCATGCGTCGGACTAATGCTCCGTGAGCAACGTGCGCACGTCGTTGACGATCACCTCGGGCTGCATGAAGCTGAGCGAATAGATCTCACGGACCTCGCCGCCGGCATCGATCAGGAACAGCTTCAGCATGTGATGCAGTATGCGCGTCGGCCGCCCGTGCGCATCGATGTCGACACTGACGTCCTGGCCGAAGTCATCGAGCACCGGCAGCAATGCCGGCACCGAACGCGCGGTCAGGAATCGCCATTCAATGTCGCGGCGGTTCGTGTCTTCACCGCCGTAGCGGCGCAGCTCGGTGGGTCGGTCATGCACCGGATCCATGCTGATGCTGACGAAGCGCAACCTTCCGGCCACCTCCGGATAGCGAGCCAGCCGGTGCCGCAGGTCGTACAGCAATCCGAATGCGAACGGGCAACCCAGCGGATCGGGGCACTGCGTGTAGAAGAAGGTCAACAGCGTCGGTTTTCCCGCCAGGAGCTTGCGCAGCCGGCGCGGCACGCCGTCGCTGTCGAGCAGCTCGGCGTCGGTCACCGGCTGGATGCGCGCGAGACGATAGCTGCCCGGCGCCGG
>JAGWPD010000318.1 GCA_028870705.1 Gammaproteobacteria bacterium | reverse complement strand
CATCCAGCCCCAGCACCGCGCTGCGCAGTTCGCCCGCCGCCAGCACGTTGAGCGCGCGGCCGCCGGCGCACGCGGCCAGGAGCGCGGCGCCCGCGGCCGCGAGATCGAACCACGGATGCTGCGCCCAGCCGAGGTCGCCGGCCAGCCAGAACACCATGCCGCGCAACTGGCCGTTGTCGGCGATCGCCAGCAGCACCGAGATCACCGCGCCGCAGGCGCTCGCCAGTACCACGCCGGACAGCAGCAAGCGGCCGGGTTCACCCGCGCCGCCCATCCACAGCACCAGCAGCCCGATGCCCAAAGCGCCGCCGGTGGCGGTCCATTCGAGTCCGCCAAGCGACAGGCCGGCGAGCATGCCGGCGAGCGCGCCGACCGAGGCGCCGCCCGAGACGCCGAGCACGAAGGGATCGGCCAGCGGATTGCGGAACAGCGCCTGCAGCAGTACGCCCGCCAGCCCGAGCAGGCTGCCGACGGCGAACGCGGAAATGCTGCGGGGCAGCCGGATCGTACGCACGATCGTGCCGGCGAGCTCGTCGCCGCCGCCACCGAGCGCCGCCAGCGCGCGGCCGGGAGCGAGATCGGCCGAACCGGCCAGGAGCGAGGCCAGCAGGCAGGCGAGCGCCGCGACGGCGAGCAACGCCAGCGTCCGGAACTGTGTGGGCCTCGTCATATATGCAGCCTAAAGACCACCACTGGTCGAGAACAAGGGCCCGGTGCTTGAGCGCGGGCCCCGGTAAAGGGTAAAACGGACGCATTATGGGCGATGTGATCGACCGTGACGGCTTCCGGGCGAATGTCGGCATCGTGCTGATGCACGACGACGGGCGGCTGTTCATCGGACGGCGTTCGGGCGGGCGCGGCTGGCAATTCCCGCAGGGTGGCATGCGGCGCGGCGAAAAGGCCGAGCAATCGCTGTTCCGCGAGCTCAACGAGGAGATCGGCCTGAACGCGGACGATGTCGAGGTGGTCGGCCAGACGCGCCACTGGTTGCGCTACCGGCTGCCCTCGCGCTACCAGCGGCGCGATTCGCGGCCGCGCTGCGTCGGACAGAAGCAGCGCTGGTTCCTGCTGCGGCTGAAGCAGCCCGATCCGCAGTTCCGCTTCGACACCACCGGTGCGCCGGAATTCGACCGCTGGCGCTGGGTCGACTACTGGCAGCCGGTGCGCGAGGTGATCTATTTCAAGCGCACGGTGTACACGCGTGCGCTGCACGAGCTCGGCGCGCAGGTGTTCCCCGCGGGGCTCCCCGAGTACCCGGACTGGTGGCACGCAGGCCCCGCCGCCGCTGCGGACCGCGACGCCGGCACGCAGGCAGGCTGAGCCACGCTCATGGAAATCCCCGGCAAACTGGTGGTCCGCACCTATGCGCCCGCGCGGCGCTGGACGATGCTGGCCTCGGCGCTGCTGCTGGGGGTCGTGGCGCTCTACCTGGCGTTCGAATTCGGCCGGCAGAAGGCCGGTTTCGACGGCATCCAGGCCGCGCAGCAGCGCGCCGGGCTCGAGGGCCAGATCGCCTCGCTCCAGAGCACCATCCACGACATGCAGGTGCAGCTCGCAGCGGCCGATGAAGCGAAGGTCGCGCAGGTGCGCGAGCGGAGCGAGGTGGCGAAGACGATCGGCGAGCTGCAGGCCGCTCTCGGCCGCGCGCAGCAGGACCTCGAGTTCTACCGCGGCATCGCCAATCCCGTGGCTGGCGCCAGGCCGCAGCCGGTGCGCGTGCAGCAATTCCAGGTGCTGACCGCCGATGCGGCCGCGCGCAGCTACACGCTGCGCTTCGCGCTCAACCGGCCGACGCGTCCCGAGGAGTCGACCACCGGCACGCTCGGCGTGACGCTCGAGGGCGAGCGCGCCGGCGCCGCCGCCAGCATCGACCTCGCGATGCTTACGGACGGTAAGCAGCGGGAGCTCAGCTACAGCTTCCGTTATTACAGCAATGTGGAGCAGCTCGTGACCGTGCCTGCGGATTTCCGGCCGGAGCGGGTTACTATAGAAATCCGTCCGGCCCGCAAGGGCCTGGCCCCGTACCGGCAGACCTTCGTGTGGAACCCCGACGTCACCTGAACCAACCCTGAGCGAGAGCGCATGTTCAACCGCAGCGAAAAACAGGCCGCCCGCATCGACACCCTGATCGGCCGCAGCGCCAGCGTGCAGGGCGACATCGAATTTTCCGGGGGCCTGCACATCGACGGGCGCGTGACCGGCAACGTGCGCGTGGTGCCCGGTGGCAAGGCCGCGCTCTCGATCAGCGAGCACGGCGTGATCGAGGGTTCGGTCGAGGCGCCGCAGGTGGTGCTCAATGGCACGGTCAATGGCGACATCGTCGCGACCGAGCGCGTGGTGCTGGGTGCGAAGGCGCGCGTGCGCGGCAACGTGAGCTACGGCGTGATCGAAATGGCGCTCGGCGCCGAGATCACCGGCCGGCTGATCCCGGGCAACGCGGCCGAGGAACCGCCCGCCGCGCAGGCCGGCTGAGGCCGAGCGGACCCCGGGATTCCGCCTGGTTAACAGTTCGGAGCCGCTGCTTTGACGCCCCGGGGTGCCGGGCCTACACTGGCCGGACCATGGACGCACCCGTCAACGACACCCCGCCCCAGGATCCGCCGCTGCTGTTCACCGACGCTGCCGCGCTCAAGGTGGCCGACCTGATCCGCGCCGAAGGCAACCCGAAGCTGATGCTGCGCGTGTTCGTACAGGGCGGTGGCTGCTCGGGGCTCCAGTACGGCTTCGAATTCGACGAACAGCTCCAGGAAGGTGATACCTGCATCGAGAACCAGGGCGTGAAGCTGCTGGTCGATCCGATGAGCGTCAACTACCTGGGCGGCGCACAGATCGATTTTCGCGACGGGCTCGACGGCGCGCAGTTCGTGATCCGCAACCCGAACGCCACGACCACCTGCGGTTGCGGCTCGTCGTTCACCACGGCCTGAACGCTGCGTGAGTCGCGCCGCCCGCACCGTGCCCGACGTGCTGGCGGCCGTCGATCTCGGTTCGAACAGCTTCCACCTGGTCGTCGCCCGCTACAGCCACGGGCAGCTCGTGGTCATCGACCGGATGCGCGAGATGGTGCGCTTAGGGGGCGGCGTCGGCCCCGACGGCCGGCTCGACAAGCAGGTGGCGGCGCGTGCGCTGGCCTGCCTCGAGCGCTTCGGCCAGCGGCTGCGCGACATGCACGCGCGCAGCGTGCGTGTCGTCGGCACCAACGCGCTGCGCATCTCGCGGCGCAAGCAGGCCTTCCTCGAACGGGCGCGCGACGCGCTCGGCCACCCGATCGAGATCATCTCCGGCATGGAAGAGGCGCGCCTGATCTACGCCGGCGTCGCGCACACGCTGCCCTCCGAGCCCGGCCGCCGCATGGTCATCGACATCGGCGGCGGCAGCACCGAGGTGGTGATCGGCGAGGGCCACGAGCCGCTGCTGCTCGAGAGCCTGAAGCTCGGTTGCGTCTCGCTCAGCCAGCGCTATTTCGCCGAGGAGCGGCTCTCGCCCAAGCGCTTCGAGCGCGCGCGGCTCGCGGCGCGCGTCGAGATCGAGCCGATGCAGACGCGCTTCCTGCAGCAGGGCTGGGAAAGCGTGGTCGGCAGTTCGGGCACGGTGCGCGCGATCGGCGAATGCCTGCACGAGCGCGACCCCGCGCTGACCACGATCACCGCCGAAGGCCTCGACAAGCTGGTCGAATCGATGATGAGCGTGAGCCACTGCCGCGACCTGGAGCTCGAATCGCTGACCGAAGAGCGCCGGCCGGTGTTCCCGGGCGGCGTGGTGATCCTGGCCGAGCTGTTCGCGGCGCTCGGCATCGAGCAGCTGCGCATGGCGGACGGCGCGCTGCGCGACGGCCTGCTGCACGACATGATCGGCCGGCTCACCGACGAGGATCCGCGCGAGCGCACCGTCAGCTCGATGGCGCAACGCTACCACGTCGATCAGGCGCAGGCGGCGCGCGTCGAGGCCACCGCGCTCGATTTCCTCCGCCAGGTCGCCGACAGCTGGGAACTCGACGACCCGCATGCGGAGCTGGCGCTCGAGTGGGCGGCGCGCCTCCATGAGATCGGCCTGGACGTGGCGCACAGCGGCTACCATCGCCACGGCGCCTACCTGCTGGAGAACGCCGACATGCCCGGATTCGCGCGCGAGGAGCAGTTGCTGCTCGCGCGCCTGGTGGGCGCGCACCGCCGCAAGCTCACGCTGGCCGGCGTCGAGGACCTGATCCCGCCCTGGGACCGGCTCGCGCTCTACCTGATGCTGCTGCTGCGGCTCGCGGTGCTGCTGCATCGCGGCCGCAGCGCCACCCCGCTGCCGCCGATCGAGCTCGTGGCGCGCGCGCGCACGCTCGAGATGCGCTTCCCGGCGCGCTGGCTCAAGGACCACGCGCTCTCGGTCGAAGACCTGCACCAGGAGATCGAGTACCTGCGCACGCAGGACGTGAAGCTGCGCGTCTACTCCGGCAGCCGCGCCGCGGCCGCGTAGGCTTCCAGCAGCTGCGCCTGGGCATCGCCCGGCGGCCTGCGGGCGCCGGCCTCGGCAACCGCGCGCCGGTAGCTGCCGTCGCTCTGCAGCAACCAGGCGTTGCTGCTGTCGTGCAGGTACAGCTCGAGATCCTCGCGGATGCGCGCGCGCAGCTTCGCCTGCGTGACCGGGAAGGCCACCTCGACGCGCCGGAAGAAATTGCGTTCCATCCAGTCGGCGCTGGCGAGGTAGAGCTGCGCGCGCCCGCCGTTCTCGAACCAGAACGCGCGCGAGTGCTCGAGGAACCGTCCGACGATCGAGCGTACCTGGATATTCTCCGACACGCCGGGAAGCCCCGGGCGCAGCGCGCACACGCCGCGCACGACCAGGTCTATGCGCACACCCGCATTCGAAGCGCGGTAGAGGTTTTCGATCGTGCTCGGGTCGACCAGCGCGTTGAGCTTGGCGATGATGCGCGCACTCTTGCCGGCGCGCGCGTGCGTGATCTCGCGCTCGATCAGCGCCTGCAGCGCCTCGTGCAGCTTGAACGGCGACTGCAGGAGCCGGCGCAGTCGCGGCGTCTGCGTGAGGCTGGTGAGCTGCAGGAAGATCTCGTGCACGTCGTTGCCGATGGCCTCGTCGCAGGTGAACAGCCCGTAGTCGGTGTAGCTGCGCGCGGTGCCGGCGTGGTAGTTGCCGGTGCCCAGGTGGCAATAGCGGCGGATGCCCTGCGCCTCGCGCCGCACGATCAGCAGCAGCTTGGCGTGCGTCTTGAAGCCGACCACGCCGTACATGACGTGCGCGCCCGCTTCCTGCAGGCGCGTCGACAGCTCGATGTTGGCCTCCTCGTCGAAGCGCGCGCGCAGCTCGATCACCACGGTGACGTCCTTGCCGGCCTGCGCCGCCGCGACCAGCGCATCGACGATGTGCGAGTGATCGCCGGTGCGGTACAGCGTCTGCTTGATCGCGAGCACGGTCGGGTCGGCGGCTGCCTGGCGCAGCAGGTCCATCACCGGCGAGAAGCTCTGGAAAGGATGATGCAGCAGCACGTCGCGCTGGCGGATCGCATCGAACAGGTCGTGCGCGCCGCTGAAGCCTTCGGGCAGGCCCGGGGTGAACACCGGATATTTGAGCTCCGGGCGCGGCACCAGCTCGTAGATCGCCGAGAGCCGGTTCAGGTTCACGGGCCCTGGCACCGAGTACCAGTCGAGCGGTTCGAGCGCGAACTGCTGCAACAGGAAGTCGACCATCTGCTGCGGGCAGTTGGCGCCGGTCTCGAGCCGCACCGCGGCGCCGTAGCGCCGGTGCGCGAGCTCGCCCTCGAGCGCGCGGCGCAGGTCGTCGACCTCCTCGTCGTCGATGAACAGGTCGCTGTTGCGGGTCAGCCGGAACTGGTAGCAGCCGAGCACTTCCATGCCGGTGAACAGCCGCGCGACGAAGGCCTCGACGATGGTCGAGAGCGCCACCAGCCGCTGGCGCCCGTCGATCGAGGGGAGCGCCACCACGCGCGGGAGCGAACGCGGCGCCTGCACGATCGCCATGTCGCCGTCGCGCCCGAAGGCGTCCTTGCCGGCGAGCTTGACGATGAAGTTGAGGCTCTTGTTCTGGATCCGCGGGAACGGGCGCGCCGGATCGAGGCCCAGCGGGCTCAACACCGGCTCCACCTCGGCGGCGAAATGCTGCCCGAGCCAGGCGTGCGTCGCCTCGTCCCAGTGCGTGCCCGACAGCAGCTCGATGCCCGCGGCCTGCAGCTCGCCCAGCAGCACCTCGTTGAGCACGCGGTACTGCTCGGCGATCAGCGTGCGCGCCCGCGTGTGGATCGCGGCCAGCTGCTCGGGGATGCTGAGCGTGTCGGGCGCCGACTGCGCGGAACCGAGCTCGAGCAGCTGCTTCAGGCCCGAGACGCGGATCTCGAAGAACTCGTCGAGGTTGGACGAGCAGATGCACAGGAACCGCAGCCGCTCCAGCAGCGGCACGTGCGCATCCTGCGCCTGCGCCAGCACGCGTGCGTTGAACTCCAGGGCCGCGAGTTCGCGGTTGATGAAGTGCTGCGGTGCGCGGAGCGGAATCTGGTCCATGGCGAAGCGGCTGGCGGGCCTGCTACCGGGCCACGACCGCCGGTGCGGCGGGCTGCAGTGCCAACATCGCCAGGAGCGGCGCGGTCTGGCGCTGGAAGTCGACGGCCAGCGCCGGGTCGAGCGGCGTGGCGTCCGGGAGCTTCACGTGCTGCGGGTCGAGGTAGCGGCCATTCAGGCGATATTCGTAATGCAGGTGCGGGCCGGTGGCGAGGCCGGTCATGCCGACATAGGCGATCGTCTGCCCCTGCTGCACCCGGGCGCCGACCCGCGCGCCGGCCGCGAAACGCGACAGGTGCCCGTAGACCGTGACGATGCCGCCGCCGTGGTCGATTTCGATGAGATTGCCGTAACCGCCACGCTGGCCACGAAAGCGGATCCGGCCATCCCCGGCCGCGCGCACCGGCGTGCCGATCGGGGCCGCGTAATCCACGCCCTGGTGCGCGCGCACCAGATCGAGGATCGGGTGATGGCGCGCGCGGCTGAACACCGAGCTGACGCGGCGGAACTCGAGCGGCGCGCGCAGGAAGGCCTTCTGCATGCTGCGTCCGTCCGGGCTGTAGTAGCGCTCGCTTCCATCGGGCGCGCGATAGCGCACGGCGCGCACCTCGCGTCCCTGGTTGACGAAGCGCGCGGCGAGGATCGGCCCGTCCTGCAGGAAGGCGCCGTCCTGGTAGAGCCGCTGGTAGCTCACGGTGAATTCATCGCCGGGCCGCAGGTCGAGCGCGAAATCGATGTCCCAGCCGAAGATCCGCGCCAGCTGCATGACCGTTTGGTCCTGCAGGCCCGCGGCCTGCGCCGCATCGAACAGCGAGGAGTCGATCACGCCGTGCGCGAGCGCCACGTGCGCCTCGATCGGCCGCGCGCTGACAGCCGCGCGGAAGCCGTCGGCGGCGCGCGTGACCTTGAGCTGCTCGGTCAGCGAGAGATTGCGTTCGAGCGAGAGCAGTTCGCCGTCGCGGTGCGTCAGGCGGAGCGATTCGCCGGGCACCAGCCGGTCGACCAGCGCGCGTGCACCGCTCAGCGCGCGCAGGTTCGCCAGATCGGTGAGGCTGAGCTCGAGCTTGCGGAAGATCGCATCCAGCGTGTCGTTGCGCCGGACGATCACCACGATGGTGCTGAACGGCTCGGCCAGCGAGGCGCTTTGTGCCGCTGGCGCCGCGGGCTGGAGCGCGGCCGGCGGCATGGGCAGCGTCGCCGCGGGCTGCGGGTAGCGATCGGCCACCACCAGCGCCAGGCTGATGAGCGCGCAACAGGTGACCGCGGGGCGGAACAGCGCCATCGGTGCACCGTAGCCGACCGGGCCGCGGGTGGTCAACGTGCCCGGCGCGCCATCCTGCTAGAGTTGTGACCCATGGCCACAATCACCGTCCCCGTGCCTGAGCAGCTGGCGGAGCTGCAGCGCGGCGCCGCCGAGGTGCTGACGCTCCCGGAGCTGGAAAAGAAGCTGCGCCGTGGTGCACCGCTGCGCATCAAGGCAGGCTTCGATCCGACCGCCCCCGACCTGCACCTCGGCCACACGGTGCTGATCAACAAGCTGCGCCAGTTCCAGCAGTTCGGCCACGAGGTCACGTTCCTGATCGGCGACTTCACCGGCATGATCGGCGATCCGACCGGCCGCAACGCGACGCGGCCGCGGCTCACGCCCGAAGAGATCAGGAGCAACGCCCGCACCTACGAGCAGCAGATCTACAGGGTCCTAGATCCGGCCACCACGCGCATCGATTTCAATTCGCGCTGGTTCGGCCCGATGAGCGCCGCCGGGCTGATCGAGATCGCCGCCCGCCACACCGTGGCGCGGATGCTCGAGCGCGATGACTTCAACAAGCGCTACAAGGGCGGCCAGCCGATCGCGCTGCATGAATTCCTGTATCCGCTGGTGCAGGGTTATGACTCGGTGGCGCTGCGCGCAGATGTCGAGCTTGGCGGCACGGACCAGAAATTCAACCTGCTGGTCGGCCGCGCGCTGCAGGAGCAGTACGGCCAGGAACCGCAGGTGGTGCTGACCATGCCGCTGCTCGAGGGGCTCGATGGCGTCAACAAGATGTCGAAGTCGCTCGGCAACTTCATCGGCATCACCGATCCGCCCGACGAGATGTTCGGCAAGCTGATGAGCATCTCGGATGAGCTGATGTGGCGCTACTTCGAGCTGCTGTCGTTCCGGCCGCTCGGCGACATCGCCGCGCTGAAGCAGGAAATTGCCGCCGGCCGCAATCCCCGCGACGTGAAGTTCGAGCTGGCGCAGGAGCTCGTAGCCCGCTTCCACGACGCCGCGGCCGCGCGACAAGCGCAGGCGAATTTCACCAGCCGTTTTGCCGAGAAGAACCTGCCGACCGACCTGCCGGAAGTGGCGCTGTACTGCGCGCCCGGCGAGGACGGCATTGCGCTGGTCGCAGCCCTGACCGGCGCCGGCGTCGGGCTGGCCGCCAGCCGTGGGGAGGCCCGGCGCAAGGTGGGGGAAGGGGCGGTGCGGATCGATGGGGAGAAGGCCAGTGACCCCCAGCTCCGGCTCGCGGCCGGCGCCCGCTATACGCTACAGCTCGGGCCGCGCCGCTTCGCCCGCGTTGCTGTGCACAAAAATAAATGAAAACAGCCGGTTACGATCCGGCCACCGGCCCCGCGGGCCAGGCCCGGGCGGCTCCCGGTCGAATTTGTTGCGAAGCGTTGACAGCGCCCGATCCAGCCCTATAATGCGCGCCCTCGGCAGACGACGCTCCGCTGATCCGGCGGCGGCGTCTTTCGCGCGCATGTACTTATTTGACGAGGAGAGCCGCAGGGCTATACTCCTCGGCCCTTTCTTCGGCCCCAGTGACCGAAGTGCTGTTTAAAAATCTGGCAGGTAATTTGTGTGGGGACTCGCGTCGATTGTGTTCCTTTGAATGCAAGATGACCGAGTGACCAAAAGTCCAGCGATGGGCCTTTGTTTCACTCTTTTTGTTTGAAGCTCAAAGCTATCAAGTGAAGAGTTTGATCCTGGCTCAGATTGAACGCTGGCGGCGTGCTTAACACATGCAAGTCGAGCGGTAACAGGCGTAGCAATACGTGCTGACGAGCGGCGAACGGGTGAGTAATGCTT
>JAGWPD010000317.1 GCA_028870705.1 Gammaproteobacteria bacterium | reverse complement strand
GCCGCCGCGGCCGATCGGGCGCTCGCGGGCGGCGGCGCGCCACCGCTCACCGGCGTGCCAATCGCGCACAAGGACATCTTCTGCGCCATCGATTCACGCACCACCTGTGGTTCGAAGATGCTCGCCAACTTCATCGCGCCCTATGACGCCACCGTGGTGGCACGGCTCCGCGCGGCCGGTGCGCTGGTGCTGGGCAAGACCAACATGGACGAATTCGCGATGGGCTCGTCCAACGAGACCAGCCATTTCGGGCCGGTGCGCAACCCCTGGGATCGCAACCGCGTGCCGGGCGGGTCCTCGGGCGGCTCGGCCGCCGCGGTGGCGGCGCGGCTCGTGCCGGGGGCCACCGCGACCGACACGGGTGGCTCGATCCGGCAGCCGGCCGCATTGTGCGGGGTTACCGGCATCAAACCGACCTACGGGCGCGTGTCGCGCTACGGCATCGTCGCGTTTGCCTCCAGCCTCGACCAGGCGGGCGCGATCGCGCGCACCGCCGAAGATGCGGCCATCCTGCTGCGCAGCATGGCGGGTTTCGACGAGCGCGACTCGACCAGCGTCGATGTCCCGGTGCCCGATTACGTAGCCGGCCTCGAGCGGCCGCTGCGCGGACTGCGCATCGGCTTGCTGAAGGAATTCTTCGACCAGGGGCTCGATCCGGCCGTGGAGGCCTGCCTGCGCGCGGGCCTCGAGGTGCTGCGCGGCCAGGGCGCCGCGCTGCGCGAAGTGAGCCTGCCGAACCTGCCGCTGTCGGTGCCCACCTATTACGTCGTGGCGCCGGCCGAGTGTTCGTCCAATCTGGCGCGCTTCGATGGCGTGCGCTTCGGCCATCGTTGCGAGAATCCGCGCGATCTGCGGGATCTGTACGAGCGCTCGCGCGGCGAGGGCTTCGGCGCCGAGGTCAAGCGGCGCATCATGACCGGCACCTACGTGCTCTCGGCCGGTTACTACGACGCGTACTACCTGAAGGCGCAGCGCGTGCGGCAGCTCATCGCCGGCGATTTCGCGCGCGCTTTCAGCGACGTGGATGTCCTGATAGGGCCAACGACGCCCACGCCTGCCTTCGAGCTCGGCGCCAAGACGGAAGATCCGATCACGATGTACCTGAACGACATCTACACGATCGGCGCGAACCTCGCGGGGTTGCCTGCGATATCGATACCGTGCGGCCTGGTCAATGGCTTGCCGGTGGGCATGCAGATCGTCGGCGCGCACTTCGCGGAGGAGCGCATCCTCAATGTCGCGCACCGCTACCAGCGCGAGACCGACTGGCACGCGCGCGCGCCCGAGGCATACCGCTGATGGCCGCGCCGGCGGGAAATGCTGCCAGCGTCGACAGTGGCGGATGGGAAACCATAGTAGGGCTCGAGATCCACGCGCAGCTCGCGACCCGCTCGAAGATCTTCTCCGGCGCGGCGAGCGCCTTCGGCGCGCCGCCCAACGCGCAGGCGAACCTCGTCGACCTCGGCTACCCGGGCGTGCTGCCGGTGCTGAACGCCGCGGCGGTGCGCATGGCGGTGATGTTCGGGCTCGCGATCGGCGCGCGCATCGCGCCGCGTTCGGTGTTCGCGCGCAAGAATTATTTCTATCCCGACCTGCCGAAGGGCTACCAGATCAGCCAGTACGAGCTGCCGATCGTGGCCGGCGGTCATGTCGACATCGTGCTCGACGATGGCAGCTCCCGCCGCATCGCGGTCACGCGCGCGCACCTGGAGGAGGACGCGGGCAAGTCGCTCCACGAAGGCCTGCCCGGCCTGACCGGCATCGACCTCAATCGCGCCGGCACGCCACTGCTCGAGATCGTCTCCGAGCCCGAGATGCGCTCGGCGCAGGAAGCGGTCGCGTACATGAAGAAGGTGCACACGCTGGTGCGCTATCTGGGCATCTGCGACGGCAACATGCAGGAAGGCTCGTTCCGCTGCGATGCGAACGTGTCGGTGCGGCCGCGCGGGGCCGGGAAGTTCGGCACGCGCGCCGAAATCAAGAACATCAATTCGTTCCGCTTCGTCGAGAAGGCCATCAACTTCGAGGTCGCGCGGCAGATCGAGCTGCTGGAGGGCGGCGGCAAGGTGGTGCAGGAAACGCGCCTGTACGACCCGGACAAGGGCGAGACCCGCTCGATGCGCTCGAAGGAAGAGGCGAACGACTACCGCTATTTCCCGGATCCGGACCTGCTGCCCGTGGAACTCGACGAGGCCTACGTGCGCGCGGTGGCCGCGCAGCTTCCCGAGCTGCCCGACCAGAAGGCGCAGCGCTTCGCGACCCAGTACGGGCTTTCCGGCTACGACGCGCAGCTGCTGACGGCGAGCGGCGAACTGGCCGATTACTACGAGAGCGTGGTGCGCGCGTTCGGCGGCAGCCCGAAGCTGGCCGCCAACTGGGTCGGAGGCGACCTGGCCGCGTTCCTCAACCGTGATGGCCTCGAAATCGGCGCGAGCCGCGTGGGCGCAGCATCGCTCGCGGCGCTGCTGCGCCGCATCGACGACCACACGATCTCCGGCAAGATCGCCAAGGATGTGTTCGAGGCGATGTGGGACAGAGTGCAGGAGGCTGATGCGATCATCGCCGCGAAGGGGCTGCGCCAGATCACCGACGACGGCCCGATCGAGCAGGCCATCGCCGCGGTGATGGTGGCCAATCCCGCGCAACTGGCCGAGTACCGCGCCGGCAAGGACAAACTGTTCGGCTTCTTCATCGGCCAGGTGATGAAGGCGACGCAGGGCAAGGCGAATCCGGCGCGGCTGAACGAACTGCTCAAGCAGAAGCTCGATGGCTGAAGCGCAGGCTGCCGGCGAGCTGCGCCGCTTCCTGCTCGAAGGCCACCCGCTGCGCGGCCACTGGGTGCGTCTCGGGCCCGCGTGGCAGGAGCTGCGGGCCCGCCGAGCCTATCCGCCGCTGGTCGAAGCGCTGCTCGGCGAAGCCGCCTCGGCCGCGGTGCTGCTCGCGGCCACGCTCAAGTTCGCCGGTACGCTCACGCTGCAATTCTCCGGGGGCGGGCGCGTGCGGTTGCTGGTAGCGCAATGCACCGATGATTTCCGGCTGCGCGCGGTCGCGCATCACGATCTCGCCGACGGCGAGGCGGCCGGATTCGCCGAGCTCGTCGGGGCCGGCAAGCTCGTGGTGACGGTGCAGTCGGATACCTCCGTCGCCAGCTACCAGGGCATCGTGCCGCTCGCGGGGACGACGCTGGGCGAATGCCTGGAGCGCTACTTCGAAGGCTCGGAGCAGCTGCCCACGCGCCTCAAGCTGGTCGCGGACCAGGCGCACGCGGGCGGCCTGCTGCTGCAGCGCCTGCCCGCCGGCGGCGCCGGCGCGGCGAGCGGCGAGGGGGCTGGCGCACTGGTGCAAGGCGCCTGGGAGGACCTGCAGTACGGACTCGAGGCGCTCACCCCCGCTGCGTTGCTGGGCGCGCCGGCCGAACTGGTCGTGCGCAGCATCGCCGGCATGCACGATTGCCGCCTGTTCGGCGCCACGCCGGTGAGTTTCGCCTGCCGCTGCAGCCCCGAGCGCGTCGCCGGCCTGGTGCGATCGCTCGGCATCGGGGAGGCGCATGCGGCGCTGGCCGAGCAGGGTGCGCTGACCGTCACCTGCGAGTTCTGCGGCCGCGACTATCGCTACGATGCGGTCGACGTCGAGCAGCTGTTCGCCGGCGGCTCCTTGCCGCAGCCCGCGCCGGGGCCGCTCAACTAGGATCGCGATGCCGCCGATGCCAGCACGGACCGCCGTGATCACCGGCGCCACTTCCGGTATCGGCGAGATCGCAGCGCTGGCGCTGGCACGGGGCGGGATGCGCATCGTGTTCGTGGCACGTGATGCCGCACGCGGCGCCGCCACGCTCGCGCGGCTCAGCGCAGCGGCGCCGCAGGCCGCCCACGCGCTGCACGTGG
>JAGWPD010000316.1 GCA_028870705.1 Gammaproteobacteria bacterium | reverse complement strand
GCGAAGCGTTCGGCCGGTGGCCAGGGCGGCGCGGCCGGGTCGCCGACGGCATTCGTCGGCGGGTCGCCCCAATCCCCGGCGCGCAGGCGCGCGGCGCCGGCCAGCAACACGCCGCCCGCCAGGAAAGCACGCCGCTCACGACTGAAAATGCGCCGCCCCCGTTCGCCAACCGCGCCACATCCGGATGATATTCCCGCCAGGAGACCGCCACATGAAAAGAATCCGCACGTTCTCGCGCCGCCAGTTCCTGCAGTCGACGGCCGGCGCGGCTGGCGCCAGCCTCGCCGCGGCGACACTGCTGCTCGAATCCACGCCGCTCCTGGCCGCGCCGCAACCGGGTGCGGCCAGTGACCGCGTGCGTTTCGGCATCGTCGGCGTGGGCATGGAAGGTTCCGAACTCCTCCGCAAGGCGCTCAGCCTGCCCGGCGTCGAGTGCGCGGCCGCCTGCGATCTCTACGACGGGCGCCATGAGCTGGCGCGCGAGATCGCCGGCAAGCCGATTCCGGTGACGCGCCGCTACCAGGAGCTGCTCGATGACCGGCACATCGACGCGATCATCGTCGCGGTGCCGGATCATTGGCACCGGCAGATCGTGGTCGATGCGATCGGCGCCGGCAAGGACGTCTATTGCGAGAAGCCGTTCTCGCACAATCCCGCCGACGGGCTGGCGATGGTGGCCGCGGCCGCGAACAGCGATCGCATCGTGCAGGTCGGCGCGCAGCGCACCAGCTCGGTGCTGTGCGCGAAGGCGAGGGAACTCTACGCCAGCGGTGCGATCGGCAAGCTGAGCCTGGTGGAGGCCACGCTCGGCCGCAACGATCCGACCGGCGCGTGGGAATATCCGCCGCCGCCGGACCTGTCGCCGCAAAACCTCGACTGGGACACCTGGCTTGGCACCGCGCCGAAGAAAGCCTTCGACCCGCTGACCTTCGCGCGCTGGCGCTGCTGGAAGGAGTACGGCACCGGCGTGGCCGGCGACCTGCTCGTGCACCTGCTCAGCGGCATGCAGACGGTGCTCGGCATCAATGAGGTGCCCGCGCGCGTCAGCGCCTTCGGCGGCATCTACCGCTGGAACGACGGCCGCAATACGCCGGACGTGCACCCGGTGCTGTTCGAGTACGCCGGCGTGCCCGTGTACATGCGCCTCACGCTGGGGACGGAATCCACCGAAGTCACGCGCTTCATGGGTTCGAAGGGCATCATCGAACTGGGCGAATTCGGCCTCAGCTACTCGCCGCAGGGTGGGGTCGACACGAGTCCATCATATTACGCGGCCTCCTTTCCGGCCCGGCTGCGCGATCCCTACTTCAGCGCCTGGCACGCCGAGCACGATCCGAAGCCCGGCAGGGAACCGATTCCCGAGAGCTCGAGTTTCAGGGGGAACGACTATGACGACCTGCGCCCACACCTGTGGAAGTTCTTCGAGGCGGTCCGCACGCGCCAGCCGGTGCTGCAGGACGCGCTGTTCGGACACAACGCTGCGCTCGCCTGCCACATGGCCAACGAGTCGTACTATCGCAAGGCGCCGGTGCACTGGGATCCGGCAACGCAGACCATCAGGTCCTAGCCTGCCCCGGCCGCTGGCCTGGTGCGCAGGCCTGCTCGCGGCATGTGCGCTGGCGCTGGCGCCGGCAATTGCGGCGCGGGCGCAAGCGCCGGGGCAGGCCCAGGCCCGGCCCGCCGGCGCGGCCGCGTACCTCGGCCGCTGGGATCTGACGCTGCACGCTCCGGACCGCGAGTACCCGTCGTGGCTCGAGCTCACCGACTCCGACGGCACGCTGCGTGCGCGGCTCACGAGCCGCTGGGGACATCCGCGCTACCTGCCGGAGGCCTCGATCACCGACGGACAGCTGCGCTTCCTCTCGCCGAAGGGCGAGGAAGACCGCAAGGACGACATGGTGTTCCTCGGCCAGCTGGTGGGCGGCACGCTCGAGGGCGTGACCACGGGGCAGGATGGCACGCCATGGACCTGGCAGGGCGTGCGCGCGCCCTCGCTCGCGCGCGCCGCGCCGCGCCACTGGGGCAAGCCGCAACGCTTGTTCAACGGCAAGGACCTGGCGGGCTGGCATTCGGCCGATCCGGCGGCCAAGGTCCAATGGACGGTGGTCGATGGCGCGCTGCGCAGTCCCGGCCACGGGCCGGAGCTGCTCACCGACCAGCGCTTCGAGGATTTCAGGCTGCACATCGAGTTCAACTGTGGCAAAGGTGCGAACAGCGGCGTCTACCTGCGTGGCCGCTACGAACTGCAGATCGAAAATGACCCGGAACCGGAGGGTCCGACGATGCGCACCGGCGGCGTGTACGGATTCATTGCGCCCGATCCCGCGGCGCCGCGCGCGAGCGATGTCTGGCACGGTTATGACGTGACGCTCATCGGGCGCACCATCACCGTGGCGCTGGATGGCAAGCTCATCATCGATCACCAGCAGATCCCGGGCATCACCGGCGGCGCGCTCGACAGCCACGAAGGCGAGCCGGGGCCGCTCTACCTGCAGGGCAGCGAAGACGGACACGTGCTCTATCGCAACATCGTGCTGACGAGCGCGCGCCGCTGATCGCGCTGGTCGATCGGTGGGTGTTATTCGGCGATGCGCGCCGAGAGTCGCAGCTCGCGTGACGAGCCGCCCACGTACACCGTGCGCCCCGCCCGCGCGCTGTGCCAGGCGCCGTCGGCGAGCGACCAGTAGCGCAAGCGCTGCGCCGGCAGATGCAGCGTCACTTCGCGCGCGGCGCCCGCCGCTATCGTCACGCGATCGAAGGCGGCCAGCGCACGCACCGCGAACTGCACGCCGGGCGGCGCAGGGTCGGGTGCGCCGACGTACACCTGCACCACTTCATCGCCGTCGCGCCGGCCCGTGTTGCGCACGCGGCAGCGGAGGTCCAGTCCGCCGTCCGGCGCCGGGTGCACCGTGAGCTTCGAATATGAAAAGTGCGTGTAGGAAAGTCCGTAACCGAATGCGAACAGGGGCTCGATCTGCTCGTGGTCGAACCAGCGGTATCCCACGTGCACGCCTTCACTGTAATGCGTTTTCCCCTCGGTGTTGTTCGAGGCGCGCTCCGGGTGGGCCGGGTCGGTCGCGACGCCATCCTCGAGCCGGCGCGGCCAGGTAATCGGCAGGCGGCCCGCGGGATTGGCCTTGCCGGTCAGCAGGTTCGCGGCGGCCCAGCCGCCTTCATCGCCGGTGTACCACATCTCGAGCACCGCCCGGACCTTGCCGAGCCAGGGCATCGCGATCGCTTCGCCCGTGTTGAGCACCACCACGGTATTCCGGTTCACGGCGGCGACCGCCTCGATCAGCCGATCCTGCTCGCCCGGCAGGCCGAACGATGGGCGATTGCGGCTCCAGGCAAACACCACCGCGGTCTTCGCGGCCTGCGCCGCCGCGATCGCGTCCGCAAACGCCTGTTCCCGCATCGGCGGCGTGTTCCACGCCAGGCGCGCCTGCACGGGATCGCCGCTGCCATCGGCGCTGGCCTCGACGCGCAGCACATGCGCCCCGGCCGCGAGCCTGACCAGGCGGCGTATGTTCGCGAGCCCGTCGGTGGTCGGAATGACGCTCTCGCGGTTCGGGAAGACGATGTCGCCATGGCCGCCCCACCAGGCCATGTTGCCGACGCTGCGGCCATCGATCCAGAAACGGCCAGTGGCGCCGAGCACCTGGAGATTGATCTCGTAGTTGCCATCGGCGGGAACCAGCAGGGTCCCGCTCCACTTCACGCTCGAGCCCGCGGGGAGCGCCGTGCCGGACCGCAGTGTCTGGTCGATGTCGGCGGCGGCGACCGTGGCAGCCGGGGCCACCGTGGCCGCAGTCGTGGCCGCCTGCTTGCCGGTGAGCGTGCGATGGAGCTGCGCGAAGGCCGTGCGCGGCACCGGCACGCCCGTCATGTCGTCGGCCACCGCGAGCCGCGGGCCGCGGCCGCGCGCCATGGTGCGCAGCGCCTGCCAGGCGCCGAGCTCGCGATCCGCGCGGCCGTAGGACTGTTCTTCGCCGGTGACGATCGCGAAGGTCTGGCGCGAACCGGGGCCGATCAGCACCAGCGAGTCGAGCGCGTCGAGCGCGAGCGGCAGGATGCCATCGTTCTTCAGCAGCACGGCGCCGCGTTCGGCCAGGCGCTGCACGATGCGCGCGTTGGCCGCGATGTCCTGCGCGCCGACCCGGTGATTGGGCGCGTGGTCGAGCCAGCCGAAGCGTTCCAGCTGGCCGAGCACGCGGCCGGCCGCGCGATCGATGTCGGCGTCGGTCACGCTGCCGCGCGCGAGCGCTTCGCCGAGGTTGTTCGACGCCCCGGGCAGCGGCGGTATCGGCGGGTTCAGGTCCGGCGGCAGCGGATAGCGCTGCTCCTCGGGCACGCCGGTGTTCATCGCCGCCTGCAGGTCCGCGTCGGCATCCTTGGCGGACGGTGGCTCAGCGGGTTCCCTGTGCAGCGCGAAGTAGGCGCCGGGACCCGTGCCGGGCTGCTCCATGTCCATGCCCGCCGTGATGAACTCCGCGCCGTGCGCCGCGCCCCAGTCGGAGGTGACGAAGCCGCGGAAGCCGAGCTCGCGGCGCAGGATGCCCTCGAGCGAGGCGCGATTGCCGCAGGAATAGACGCCATTGATCTGGTTGTAGGAACACATGATCGAGGCGACGCCGGCCTCGATCACGTCGCGGAACGGCGCGACGTAGACCTCGCGCAGCGCCTGGCCATCGACGATCGCGTTCGCGCCGCCGTCGTAGGCGACGTAGTGCTTGGCCTGCGCCAGCACGCCGTTGGCCTGCGCGCCGCGGACGAAGTGCGCGGCCAGCGTGCCGGTCAGCACGGGGTCTTCGCCCAGCGTGTTGTAGGCGCGCTCGAAGGTCGGGTCGCGATAGATGTTGATGTAGGGCTGCAGGATGACATCGATGCCGAGCGTGCGCGCGTCACGGGCGATGAGCGCGCCATCCGCGGCGGCATCGCTGGCGCTGAAGGTCGAGGCCAGCGACAGCGTGGAGGGCATCCCGGTGGAAAGGTGCCGCACCAGCACGCCTTGCGGCCCGTCCGCGAAGCGCAGGTCCGGGATGCGCAGCCGCGGCACGCCGGCCGTCCAGCCGGCCTCGCTCTGCGCTGCCCCGGCCGGCTCGCGCCCGCCGCGGATGATCGCCATCTTCTCTTCGCGCGACAGCGACGCGAGCAGTTGCCGGACGCGCGGCGACGGGCCGTCGTGCGCGGCCTCGGCGCCGTAGTTCCGGGCGTGGTCGAGAGTCGGGCCAAACAGCGTGCCGGCGGCCAGCCAGGCGATGGCAAGCCTCGCAGATGCCCTCATGGCGTTGGAGTGTAAGCCAGGTTGTCGAAGCGCAGCGGCGCATCCGGCGGATATTCGACCACCACGTTCGTGCAGGGCTCGCGCCAGCCGGTGCGGATCCGCAGCAGCTGGTCGGGCCCGATGGTCACCTCGATGCGCTGCGCCGGCGAACAGCGCACGCTGAGCGTCGTCGCCCGGTCGGCGGGATTGTGGACATCGACGCCGGCGAAAACCTGCGCCGTCACGAACGCGAACGACAGCGCCGGCGCGGCCCCATGCCGCACGAGGTTGAAGGTGCCGAAGCGGCCGGCGGGCACGCCGATCTGCCAGTCGCCGTCGGTCCATCGTACGAGGCCGGCCGGATATTCGCCGGCGAGCACGGTGCCGGCCGCCAGGTGCGGATCGTCGAAGGTCACATAGCGCAGCGGCGGCTGGCCGCCGGCGCCCGTGATCACGATGTCGCCGGAACGGCGATGGTGGATCCGCAGCACGCGCGTGCCCGGATTGAAGCTGTAGCCCTCCACGGGGCCCGGCTCGATGCGCGGCGGGAGCAGCCGGCCTCCGGCGCTGATGCTGATCGGCTCGAAATCCAGCCGCAGCACGTCCTCGGAGTCGGCGTCGAAGGTCGAGTAGCTCACCTTGCCTCGTGCGTACGCGATCCGCGTGACCGGCGAGCTCGATCCGAGCAGGTGTGATTCATCATCCGGCGCCCATTCGGGTACGGCCCAGAACGCGTCCATCACGCGGCGTGGTCCGTCCGTGAATTCATCCGTGAACCACCATTGGTCGCTGTAGGGCGCGTGCGCGCTGCCCGGCAGTCCCTGGAAATAGGTGACCCAGTTGAACGAACGGAATGCCTGCTCGCGGTAGCGCGGATCGCGCGTGCGCGAGTAGTAGAGCGCCTCGACCGCCGCCAGGCGCGCGGTATGGCTCTCGCAGCACTGGTTCGGCTCGTTGCAGCAGAAGGTCCTGCCGTCGCCCTGCTCGGTGGTCACCATCGCGCCGTGCACCAGGTATTTGGGCCAGCGCGGCGTGGTCTTCACCCACTCGATCAGCGCGGCCGCGTGCTCGCGCCAATGCGGATCCTTGTCCGGATGCAGCAGCACGTAGCGCGCCAGCTCCAGCGGGATCACATTGTTCATATTGCCCATGCTGGGCGCGACATCCTCGAAATAGCCAACCCAGAC
Organism: Gammaproteobacteria bacterium; assembly: GCA_028870705.1. Lineage (GTDB taxonomy): Bacteria > Pseudomonadota > Gammaproteobacteria > Steroidobacterales > Steroidobacteraceae > FEN-1191. The sequence continues at coordinate 948 of JAGWPD010000316.1, read as the reverse complement.
GTTGTCCTGCAGCGGGTACTGCTCGAGCCAATGCCAGGCGGCCTGCCGGATGCGGCGGTAATCGGCGAGCCTGCCCTCGTGGATGCGCAGCAGTTCGTCGAACAGCGAGATGGGCCCGAGCACGTTGGCGGAGTACGGGCCCATGCCCGGACCCTCGACGCGCCCGTCGCGCGCGTGGCAACGCACCGGCCACGGCGAGCGTTCGGCATTCCCGGGCCGGTAGTTGCGCACCAGCTGGTCGGCGAAATGGATCGCGGCCTGCAGGTATTTCGCCTGGCCGGTCATTTCATAGAGGCGCACGTAGGCGTAACCGTCCTCGCCGACCAGGTGCGGCTCCACGTAGTCATCACCGTGCCGGCTCCACCCGCGGTAATCGGCATCGCCCGGGTTCGCGGACGGATAGGGCACGCGCGACCACGCATAGCCGGCGGGCGTCAGGCCGTGCGCCATCTCGTAATCGACGAAATCCTGCAGGTAACGCAGCGGGCGCTCATCGCCTGTGTAGGGATAGAGCCGCTCCACGAAGCCCTCGAGCATGCCGCGCAGGTAGGCGGTGGAATTGACCCACTTGCGGTCGGGCACGAGCTCGAAAGTGCTGCGATCGAAATCCACGCAGCAATAGAAGTATGGCAGCCGCTGGCGCTGGAACTGGTCCTGCAGGATCGCCCACTGCGACAGCACATGCGCGCTGTAGGAGTAACCGGTGTCGTCGGCCTGCGGCCAGGGCAGGAGTTTCCCCTGCGTGTCCAGCTGCACCGGTCGGCCGGCAATCTCGGTGGCATCGACGGTAGTGAGCGTCGCGAACGGTTGCGCCGCGCGCGCGCCGATCGGCAGCCCAACCGGCAGCACAGCCAGCAGCACAGCCGGCAGACCGTTCAGGCGCACAGGTCGCCCGCCAGCGCCTGGAGCGCCGCCAGGGCCGCGAGCGGCGCGGTCTCGGTGCGCAGG
>JAGWPD010000315.1 GCA_028870705.1 Gammaproteobacteria bacterium | reverse complement strand
CGCGGCGCCAGCGCGGCGCCCAGCCCTGCACCAGCGCCGCGTATGCGCGTTGGGCGCGCGTGACCGGCAGCACCTGGCGAGGGTCGCCGATCACCTCCGCGGCGGCGCCGCAGTCGTGCGTGAGCAGCGGCGTGCCGAGCGCCTTCGATTCGGCGTAGACCAGGCCGAAGGTCTCGGGCAGCACGAAGTTCAGCGCCAGGGTGCACAGCGCGCCGCGCACCTCCTCGTGGATCCGCGCCTGCGGCTGCGGGCCGAGGTAATGCACGCCGTCGCGCGATCCGGCGGCGCCGCGCTTGTACGCCGGGTTGCCGACCATCAGCCGCAGCGCCGGGATCCGCCGGCGCAGCGCGCCGAACGCATCGAGCGTGTAGGCCAGGCCCTTGTTGGGCGAGGAGAAGAACACCAGCTTGTCGCGGTCGATGGCCCGTCCGTCCGGAACCAGTTCGTCGGGAACCGGGTTGTAGATCGTGCATGCCGAGGTGCGATCGGCGATGCCGATGCGCGCGAGCGTGGCCTCGACGCTGCGGCGCTGCGTATCCGACACGCAGATGAAGCGCACCTGCAGCTCGCGCAGCAGGCGCGCGCTGGCCGCGAGACGCCGCGCGCGCTTCGAGCCCGGGTTGAGCTGGTCGTGCACCCACAGATGGAACCGCGCGCGTGGATAGAGTTCGCGCAGCATCGGCAGCGCGCGCGCTTCGCGCACCACCACCACCTGCTCGATGCCCGCGATGCGCGCGGGCGTGCGAAAATTGCCGGCATCCACGCTGCGGTTGTGCTGCGAGACGCGGGCGCCGAGCGCGTCGGCGATGCGCGTCACGCTCGCTTCCGTGCCGCCGGTGGCCTGCAGGCGCAGCGTCCGGGTGTCGTAGGCTTGCCGGCAGAGCGGGTCATAGAACAGCACCGAAGGCATGGCGATAGTGCTCATGACTGCTCAGTGCAGCAGTAGTTCCGCGAAGCGCGCCTCGAAGGCCTGCAGCGAGGGGCGCCGCGCGTAGAGTTCGAGGCGGCGGCGTCGTTCGTATTCGATGGCATCGGCCTCGAGCCGGTGCAGCTCGCCGAGCAGATCGGCGCCGGCAGCCTCGACCACCGCATCACGATTGAACAGCTCGAGGCCGGCGCCCTCGTAGATCGGCATGGCGCCACCCAGCGAGGCCTGCAGCGCCTTCTCGGTCACGTAGCCCGGCGCCTGGCTGTTCTCGATGCAGATCATGAAGCGGTAGCGGGCGATCCAGTCGAGGAAGGCCGCGCCGCGCGGCGCACGGTAGCCGGTGTTGTTGAGCAGCGCGCCGGCCGAATCCACCCGCTGCCAGGCATCGAGCTGCTCGAAGACACGCTGGCGCCGCTCCGACATGCCGCCCACCGTGTTCGACACCACGAAGCAGCAGAAGGACCGTTTCGGCACCTGCAGGCGCGCCGCGCGCTGCCCGTACAGTTCCTCGATCGGCTGGTCGAAGTGCACTGCTGCATACGAGTACGGGATGAAGGGCCGCGGTTCGGGCGCGCCATCTCCCCAGTAGAATTGCGGCGGCGGGCATACGCCGATGACCGCGCGGTAGCGCCGCAGCGCGAAGTGCGGCGGATAGACCTGCCAGTTCTCGTTGCTGACCAGCACGACGGGCACACCCCTGGGAAACTCATGCGGGCGCCAGATGCTGGCCAGCATGAGATCGGGACGGTCGCGCCGCCGCACCACGGTGACGCGGCCTGAAGCCAGAAAACTGTGCAGCAGGTTGCCGGTCCAGCGGATGAAATCCCGGTCGCGTTCCTCCGCGTAGCAGATCTTGAGCATGGCTGCACGGCGATTGTAGCAGCCTGCCCCGGGGCCAATGCGCGGGCGGTGCGCTATCATCGGGCCCATGCGTCACAAGGTCCGCGCCGCGGCGTCGCTTGTCATCCTGCTGTCCGCGCGCGCACTGGCCGGCGCGAGCGCCTACCTGCCCGTGAATCTCGCGCCCGAATTCGAAGCGCGCGTCGAGCGTGCGCTGGCGCTGGCGGGCGTGCCGGTCATGACCCGGCCGATCCGTGTCGATGTGGTGCTCGCGGCGCTCCCGGCCGTGTGCGAGCGCGACCGGCTGCTGTGCCGCCGGATGCGGGCCGGCCTTGCTCCCTATCTGGCCGCGATGGCCGTGACCCATGCGCATATGGAGGCGGCTGCCACGGAACACAACGCGTTGGTGCAGCCTGACCGGCACGGCGCGCCGATGGACACGGCGTGGGAACTCGCGGCCAATGGCCTCGCGCGTTTTGGCGAGCACGTCCTGGTCGGAGTCGGCGGTGTCGGTTACCAGAATCGCTTCACGCCCACCGGCAGCATGCTGAGTCTGGGCGGCGATCGGGCGCAGCTCGACCTGGGTTACCGCGATCACTGGTGGTCGCCGCTCCGTCTGGGTTCGATGCTGATCGGGACGGAGGCAGCGACCATGCCTTCGGCCACCCTCTCCAGCGCCGCACCTCTGACCCGCCTGCACCTGCGTTACGAACTGTTCCTGGCCAGCATGTCGTATTCGGAGCGCATTGCCTTCCACAACGGCCTGATCTCGGGCCGCCCGGAACTGTTCGGTTTTCATGCCGACGTCGAACTCGCACCGGGCTGGTCGCTGGGCGCGAGCCGCCTGCTGCAGTTTGGCGGCGGTGCGCGGCCTCATTCATGGCGTGCGCTGTGGCGCGCCTTCGTCAACACGACGCGCTACGACAATACTTCCGCGCAGCTCAACACCGACCAGGAATTCGGCAACCAGCAGTTCGCGGTGTCGAGCAGCCTGGTGCTGCCGCTGCGCTACCCGATGTCGCTGTACATGGAATACGCCGCGGAAGATACCTTCCACGCCGAGAACACCCGCTTCGGCAGCAGCGCCGTCTCCGCCGGGCTCTTCCTGCCGCGACTGCGGCCGGATCTGCAGCTGCGCTATGAGTTCTCGGAGTGGCAGACCAACTGGTACGTGCACCACATCTACCTGGATGGCATGAGCAACCACGACGTCGTGCTCGGCCAATGGGGCGCCGAGTGGCGGCAGCAGGGCGATGCCGTGGGGGCCCAGGCGCACGCGCTGGAACTCATCTGGGATCGCCGCAACGGGCGGCAACTCGACCTGCAGTACCGCACGGCGCTGAATGCGAGCGGATCCTACTACGGCGCGGTGCGCTACCAGCGTGGTCATGAACTGACGCTGGGCTGGTCGCGGCCCTGGCGCAGCTGGCGCGTGGGCGCCAGGCTCGACGGCGGGCGCGATGAATTTGGCGATCGCTTCGGGCGGATCGCGGCGGTCGCGAGTTACGCGGGCGTCGCCGCCGCAGCGCGTTCAGCCGCGACGGAGGAACCGGAGGCGACCGTCGTCACCGGCCAGGGTGCGGACGGCGCGGAAACGGGCGCGTCCGTGGCGGCGGACCACCAGGTCGAAGGATTCGTGGATGTCGGCATGTTCACGAGCCGACTCGACTACGAGCAGGACGCCGGCAAGCTGCCGGCCGTGAAAACGCCCCAGGGCAGCGTACACCTGGGCCTGGGCGTGCGCCGTGCCTTCGACCGCCACAATGACTTCGGCACGCGCATCGAATTCGACAACGTGCGTGGCCGCCTGTTCGCGGCCCTGCGCGCGGTGGATTACCGCCGCCGCATCGGCCCCAGCTTTGCTGCGGCGTTTTTCCTCGGCGTCGGCCGTTACGATGGTCCGACCCCGGCCTACGGGTGGTACGGCGGTGCGGGCCTGCAGTGGCGCAATTTCCGCGACAAGTGGGACCTGTCGCTCGACGCCCGGATCGGCGATCACATGGTGCGCAACAAGGTGCCGGGCGAGCCGGTGATCCTGTGGCCGAACGCCTTCTACTCGATCTACGGCGCCTCGCTCTATCTGAGCCGCCGCTTTTGAAGGCCGCCGGCCCGCGCGGGGCGCCCGCCGCGGGCGCGGTGTCAGCGCCGCTGGTAGGCCTCGAGCGTGTTCTGCATCAGCATGGCGACGGTCATCGGCCCGACGCCGCCGGGGACCGGCGTGATCCAGCCTGCGCGCGCCGCCGCGGGCGCATACTCGACATCACCCACCAGCGTGCCATCGCTCAGGCGGTTGATGCCGACATCGATGACGATCGCCCCGGGCTTGATCCACTCGCCGCGCACCATGTTCGGCTGGCCAACGCCGGCCACCACCAGGTCGGCGCGCGCCACGACGCCGGCGAGGTCGCGCGTGCGGCTGTGGCAGATTGTGGTCGTTGCGCCGGCCAGTACCAGTTCCAGCAGCATCGGCCGGCCGACGATGTTCGAGGCACCGACCACCACGGCTTCCATGCCGGCCACTTTTGCGCCGATGCTGTCGAGCAGCCGCATGACGCCGTACGGCGTGCAGCAACGCAGCGTGGGCTCGCGCTGCGCGAGCCGGCCCAGGTTGTAAGGGTGGAAGCCATCGACGTCCTTCGCGGGATCGATCGACTCGATCACCGAGCGCGAGCGGATCTGCTTCGGCAGCGGCAACTGCACCAGGATGCCGTCGATGGCGCTGTCGGCGTTGAGCAGGGTGACCAGCTCGAGCAGCTCGCGCTCGCTGGTGCTCGCCGGCAGGTCATGCGCGCTGGAAACGATGCCGGCCTGATCGCACGAGCGGCGCTTGTT
>JAGWPD010000314.1 GCA_028870705.1 Gammaproteobacteria bacterium | reverse complement strand
GGAGGCGGCGCAGACGCTGGCCGCGGATTTCGGCGGCACCGCGAGCGTGTGCGAGGGCGAGGCGCTGCGCCGTCAGTATCCGCTCATTGCCGCGGTGGGGCAGGGCAGCGCGCGGGCGCCGCGCCTGATCGACTGTCGCTGGCCGCGGCCCGGCGCACCGCGCCTCACTCTGGTGGGCAAGGGCGTTTGCTTCGACACCGGTGGCCTCGACCTGAAGCCCTCGGCCGGCATGCTGCTGATGAAGAAGGACATGGGCGGCGCGGCCTGCGCGCTGGGCCTGGCGCGGCTCCTGCTGGCGATGGATGCGCCGGTGCAACTGCGGGTGCTGATCCCGGCGGTCGAGAACAGCGTAGGCGCCTCGGCGTACCGGCCGGGCGACGTGTGGAATTCGCGCAAGGGCCTGACGGTCGAGATCGGCAACACCGACGCCGAAGGGCGGCTGGTGCTCGCGGATGCGCTGGCCGACGCCGATGGCGAGCGGCCGGACCTGCTGATCGACCTGGCGACGCTCACGGGCGCGGCCCGCACCGCGCTCGGGCCGGACCTGCCCGCGGTGTTCTCGAGCCAGCCTGGGCTGGCCGAGGCTGCGCGTGCGGCCGGCGAGGCGGTCTGTGATCCACTCTGGCCGATGCCGCTATGGGCCGGCTACGACGAGGAACTCGCCAGCAGGGTCGCAGACCTCAACAACGTGTCCAGCGGCTCGTTCGCGGGCGCGATCATCGCGGCGCTATTCCTCAAGCGCTTCGTCACCGCCACGCCCGCCTGGCTGCACGTCGACCTCTATGCGTGGAATCCCAAGGACCGTCCCGGCCGCCCGCTGGGCGCCGAGGCGCAGGGGTTGCGCGCGCTGTACGCGCTGATCCGCAAGCAGTTTGGCTGACCGCGCCAATAGCCCCAGCCCCGTCGTCGAGGCCATGTATGCCCGCGAGATGTGGCCATGGGCGCTGCTCGGGATCGGCTGCGGCCTGGTCGAAGGCGGCACCGTCGCAGTGCTCGTCAAGCGCGGCTTCGAGGGGCTGGTCGCCACGCAGGTCGTGAACCTCGCGGTCGCCATCGTCAGCGGCGCACCCGCGCTCGCCAACATCTCCAGCTTCGCCTGGGCCAACCTGGCGCACGGCCGCGCGCGCGTCGGCGTGCTGGCCGGCATCCAGGCCGCATTTGCCGTCGCCGTCGGGCTGGTGGCGCTGGCGCCGATCGCGCCCGGCGGCATCGCGCTCACGCTGATTGCGGTGATCGTCGCCCGAGTGCTCTGGGCGGGCATCCTGACGGTGCGCGCCGCGATCTGGAGCGCCAACTATCCGCGCCACGTGATGGCGCGGATCACCAGCCGCATCGTGATGGCAAGCTCCCTCGGCATTGCGCTGGTGGCGCTGCTGGCCGGCTGGATCCTCGACGCGCATGCACGCTCGGCGCGCTGGCTCTACCTGTTCGCTGCCGCCTGCGGCCTGGTCGCCGCGCTCCGTTACCGCGCGGTGCGCGTGCGGCGCGAGTACCAGCTGCTCGCGGCCGAGGCCGGGGTGGGCGCGGCCGACGGCGCGTTCAGCCTGGGCATGTTCCGCCAGATCCTGCGCGAGGATCCGGCGTTCCGCAGCTACATGTTCTGGATGAGCCTGTATGGATCGGGCAACCTGATGATGACCGCGCAGCTGGTGGTGCTGTTCACCGACCGCCTGCACCTGCCCAGCCTTACGCAGATCCTGCTGCTGACGGTCGTGCCGCTGCTGCTGATGCCGCTGTTCCTGCCCGCCTGGGCCCGGCTCTTCGATCGCGGCCACATCATCGAGTACCGCTCGCGCCAGTGCTGGGCGCTGGTCGGCGCGATCGTGCTGCTGACGGGCGGCGTCACGCTGAAGACCCAGTGGCTGCTGTGGCCCGGAGCGGTACTGATCGGCCTCAGCTACGCCGGTGCGAACCTGGGCTGGAATCTGGGCCATAATGATTTCGCCTCGCCGGGCCGCGCGCAGCATTACATGGGCGTGCACGTCACGCTGACCGGCGTGCGTGGACTGATCGCACCTGCGCTGGGCATGGTGTGCTACGAGCTGGTGGAGTGGCGCTGGCCGGGCGATGGTGTGGCCGTGCTGCTGTTGCCGATGATGCTGATTGCGGCTGGCGCGCTCGGTTTTGTCAGCATGCGCCAGGCAATGTCCGAGAATATAAATGAGAAAGAACACACAACCTATTGAAATAAGAAAATATTCAAGCCTCGTCGTCGACGGCCTCAAGCAGACGGCCGCGCGCGCCATGCTGCGCGCCGTCGGTTTCGGCGATGCGGATTTCACCAAGCCCCAGATCGGCATCGCCTCGACCTGGTCCGATCTCACGCCCTGCAACATGCACATCGATGAGCTCGCGCGCGAAGCCGGCGGCGGCGCCGATGCGGCCGGCGGCAAGAGCGTCCCCTTCAACACGATCACGGTGTCGGATGGCATTTCGATGGGCTCGCCCGGGATGCGCTATTCGCTGGTCTCGCGCGAAGTGATCGCCGACTCGATCGAGACGGTCGTGGGCGCGGAGGGGTTCGACGGATTCGTCGCCATCGGCGGCTGTGACAAGAACATGCCCGGCTGCGCGATGGCGATCGCGCGGCTGGACCGGCCGGCGGTGTTCGTCTATGGCGGCACGATCCGGCCAGGCGCGCAGCGCCGCGACATCGTCTCGGTATTCGAGGCGATCGGCGCGCGCGCCGCCGGCCGGATCGGCGATGCCGAGGTCGCCGAGGTCGAACGCACCGCGATCCCGGGGCCCGGCAGCTGCGGGGGCATGTACACCGCCAACACGATGGCGTCGGCGATCGAGGCGCTGGGGTTGAGCCTGCCGGGCAGTTCCGCGCAGGAAGCCGTCGGCCAGCCCAAGCGCGCCGACAGCCGCCGCGCCGGCGCGGCCGTGGTCGCGCTGCTGCGCGCCGGCATCCGTCCCTCGCACATCCTCACGCGCAAGGCCTTCGAGAACGCGATCACCGTGAGCATCGCGCTGGGCGGCTCGACCAACGTGGTGCTGCACCTGCTGGCAATTGCGCAGGCGGCGGGCGTGAAGCTTTCGCTGACCGACTTCACGCGTGTAGGCAAACGGACACCTTTACTTGCAGACCTGCGGCCGAGCGGCCGCTATGCGATGTCGGACCTGGTCGCGATCGGCGGAATTCAGCCGCTGATGAAAATGCTGCTCGACGGCGGGCTGCTGCACGGCGACTGCCTGACAGTGACCGGGCAGACCGTTGCTGAGAACCTGGCGCCGGTTGCGCCGTATCCGCCGGGCCAGGAAATCATCCGGCCGCTGGCGCACCCGATCAAGAAGGACAGCCACATCGTCATTCTGCACGGAAGCCTCGCGCCCGAGGGCGCCGTGGCGAAGATCACCGGCAAGGAGGGGCTGGCCTTCAGCGGCCGCGCGCGCGTGTACGATGGCGAGGAGCGCGCGACCCAGGCGATCCTCGCCGGGCGCGTCAAGGCCGGCGATGTGGTGGTGATCCGCTACGAGGGCCCGAAGGGCGGACCCGGCATGCGCGAAATGCTGAGTCCCACCGGCGCCATCGTCGGGCGGGGACTGGGCGACAAGGTCGCGCTGATCACCGACGGGCGCTTCTCCGGCGGCAGCCACGGCTTCGTGGTGGGCCATGTCTCGCCCGAGGCAGCGGTCGGTGGGCCGATCGCTCTGCTGCGCAACGGGGACCGCATCTCCATAGATGCCGTCCGGCGCCGCATCGACCTCGATCTGCCGGCGGCCGAGCTGCGCCGGCGCGCGCGGAAACTGCGGGCGCGAAAGCCCTACGCCACCCGTGGAGTGCTGGCCAAGTACGCGCGCGCCGTAAGCAGTGCATCATTGGGCGCTGTCACGGATCGGTAGTAATTGCCCCCGATTGCCGGGGCTCGGCGACTGACGATACACTCGCAAAAGATGGTTGTAACGGCTGGAAGTTGCAGCTAGAGTCACAAGACCTGAGGCACGCGCCGCTTGCGCGGGCCCTCAGCGGCGACGACTATAATTATTGGGGCTGAAAGAAACCAACCATGGCATCGCGTTACCACGACAGCAGTTACAACCAGCGGCGCATGGTCGCGTTCGCAGCGATCGTCGCCGTGCACCTCTTCATCGCCTGGGCCTTCATCTCCGGTTTCGGCCAGAAGGCGATCAAGCAGGGGGTGCAGATCCTCGAGACCACGATCATCAAGCAGGATCAGCCGAAGGACCTGCCGCCGCCGCCGCCCAAGCCCGAGCTCGATCGTCCGCCGCCGCCTTCGGTGCCGGTGCCGATCATCAACGTGAACGTGCCGATCGAAACCCCGCCGATCGTCACCACCAGGGCGCCGCCGCCCCCGAAGGCCGCGCCGATCATCGCCGCGACGCCGGCCAAGACGGTCTCGCTCCCGTCCTGCGGCGAGGACTACTACCCCGCGCAGGAACTGCGGCAGGGTCATGCGGGTTCAGCGGTGGTGCGCATCTGCATCGGCGTCAACAACAGGATCGACGGACCCGTGCAGCTGATCAACAGCTCGGGCTATCCCGCGCTGGACGAAGCCGCGGGCAAGTGCATGGGCGCCGGGCGCTACAAGGCCGGCACGATCGACGGCAAGCCCGCGCGCACCTGCAAGGATTACAAGGTCACCTTCAGCCCCAGGGAAGCGCAGTAAGCGCCCCGCAACGCAATTCTGGTTTTCATTAACACGGTCCGCAGGCCGGATAGCTAAGAGGATTAAACATGGATACCCCCGTCGCCGCTCCCCCCGATCAGCAGGTTTATGGTCTGATCCCGCTGTGGGTCAACGGCAATCTCGTCACCCGCGCCACGCTGGTCGTGCTGATCATCATGTCGCTCGGCTCCTGGTTCATCATCTTCACGAAGGTGTGGGACCAGCGGACCATGAAGAAGTCGGCGAAGATCGTCGAGAAGAGCTTCTGGACCGCCGACTCGATCAAGGAAGGGGTCGACCGGCTCCCGAAGGGGAACGATTTCCGTTTCATCGCCGAGGATGGCCTGCGCGCCGCCTCGCACCATGAAGGCCGGCTGACCGACCGCATCGACCTGCACGAGTGGATCACGATGGCGCTGCAGCGCGCGACCGACGAAGTGAACGGCAACCTGACCAACGGCCTCGCCTTCCTCGCCACGGTCGGTTCCACCGCTCCGTTCGTCGGCCTGTTCGGCACCGTCATGGGTATCCTCAATGCGCTGATCGCCATCGGTGTTGCCGGTCAGGCGAGCATCGACAAGGTGGCCGGCCCGGTCGGCGAGGCGCTCATCATGACCGCGATCGGCCTGTTCGTGGCCGTGCCGGCCGTGCTGGGCTACAACTGGCTGCTGCGCCGTAACAAGGGCCTGCAGGACAGCATCCGCAACTTCTCGGGCGATCTGCATGCCTACCTCGTGGGCGGTGCGCGCGTGGGCGGCGGCGAAGCCGCGGCGGGCGCGCAGCGCAAGTAGGCCTTTCGAAGCGAGCCTCAGCTAAGGTACCAGCGCCATGTCAATGAACGTGAAGAGTGACGACGAAGAAGAACACGGCATCATGTCGGAGATCAACACCACACCGTTGGTCGACATCATGCTCGTGCTGCTGATCATCTTCCTGATCACCATCCCGATCATCACCAAGACGGTGCCGCTGACGCTGCCGAAGGTCGCGAACATCCCGACCAAGACCAAGCCGGAGAACATCACCATCTCGGTGGATCCGCAGGGGCAGATCTGGTGGAACGGCCAGCTGGTGCCCGACCGCGACGCGCTCATCAAGAAGGTGGTCGTCGAGGCGGTCAAGGTGCCGCAGCCCGAAGTGCACATCCGCGGCGACGCGGGTGTGCGCTACGAGGCGATTGGCCGCACCCTTTACGCCATCCAGCGCGGTGGCCTCACCAAGGTCGGATTCATCACCGAACCCGACCGGTCGCTTGGCCGTTGAACCCTTGAGCCATACTGAGCAGAGCAGGCGGAGTCAGCAGTCATGTCAATGAGCGTAGGTGGGGACAAATCCGGGGTGATGTGCGAGATCAACACCACGCCGTTGATCGACGTCATGCTGGTGCTGCTGGTCACGCTCATCATGTCGCTGCCGATCCAGACGCACGCCGTCAAACTCGACATGCCGCCGCCGCAGAACCTGCCGCCGCCGCCGGTGTTGCCCGAGGTCATCAACCTCGACGTCGATTTCGACGACAGCATCTACTGGGACGGCAACAAGGTCGACCTCAACCAGGTCGAGGGCTATTTCCGCACCGAGAGCAAGAAGGATCCCCAGCCCGAGATCCATCTGCGGCCCGACAAGCGGTCGCACTACGACACCACGGCCAAGGTTCTGGCGATTGCGCAGCGCAATGGCATGACCAAGATCGGTTTCGTGAATACGACCGAGTTTGCCGAGTAGCAACGGGCAATTGCCTCAATCGGGGCCCACGGTGGGTGCAGCGGGAACCAGCGGTTCGCATCGCCCGTCGAAATTTCTGACAGTCTTCTTTTGCGGTCATATTCTGACCAGAGGTTGAGAATGAGTCGCGTCGCACTGACTATCGCCTGGGTCCTGGGTTTCGCAGTGGCGGGAGGCGTGGCGCAGGCCGCCGAGCCGCAAGTGAGCGCCGCGCTCGGCAAGAGCCTGAAGGCCGCCAACGAGGCGCTGCAGGCCAAGAACTACGACGAGGTGATCGCCAAGACGCGCGAGGCCGCGGCCATCACGCCGCGCACGGCCTACGACGACTACGTGATCCACTACATGCAGATGCCGGCCTTCGCCGCCAAAGGCAACTACACCGAGACCGCAAGCGCCATCGAGGCGATCATCGATTCGCCGTATCTGCCGGTGAACATGAAGCCGCAGCTGCTGCGTACGCTGATGACCATCGACTATCAGCAGAAGGACTACGCAAAGGCGATCACCTACGGGCAGCGCGCGCTGGCCGCAGGCGACCTGAGCGGCGAAACGCCGCTGATCGTGGCGCAGGCCTACTACCTGAGCAACAACTACAAGGAAGCGCTCGCCGGCATGCAGGCGATCGTCGCGCGCGACGAGCAGGCGGGCCGCAAGCCCGCCGAGAAGAGCCTGAACCTCATCTGGAGCTGTGCGCTCAAGCTCAAGGACGACGCGGCCGCGGCGCGCGCGGTCGAGAAGCTGATCCTGTTCTATCCGAAGCCCGATTACTGGCGCAATGCGATGGCGGGTGTGCTCGCCAACAAGACCAACGACGATCGCCTGCTGCTGATGACCTACCGCCTGATGGCGCAGGTCGGCATCCTCAGCCGCGGCGCGGATTTCACCGAAATGGCGCAGATCGCGCTCGACCAGGGCAATCCGGGCGAGGCGCAGACGATCCTCGAGCAGGCTTTCGCCAAGAACCTGTATACCGATCCGCACGACAAGGAACGCAGCCAGCGTCTGCTCGACAAGGTCCGCCGCAGCGCGGCGGAAGACAAGGCCAGCCTGCCGAAGGCCGAGAAGGAGGCCAGTTCGGCGGCCACCGGCGACGGGCTGGTGCAGATCGGCGCCGCCTACCTGGGATTTGGCCAGCCGGACAAGGCGCTCGCCGCCATCAGCGCCGGCATCGCCAAGGGCAGCCTGAAGTACCCTGACGAGTCCTTCATGCTGCTGGGCATTGCCTACCAGCGCAACAAGAACACGGCCGAGGCCGTCAGGGCTTTCAACCGCGCAACCAGCGATCCCAGGTACGCGCGGCTCGCGAAGCTCTGGGCGCTCGAAGCGCGCTCCTGAGGCCGCCGCGATGAGCATCAAGCCCGGCGACCGGATGCCTGCCGGCAAGTTCAAGCTCATGGGCAAGGATGGGCCGCAGGAGCTCACCACTGCGCAGCTGTTCGATGGCAAGCGTGTGGTGCTGTTCTCGGTGCCGGGCGCGTTTACGCCGACCTGCAGCGCGCGCCACCTGCCAGGCTACGTCGACCACGCCGCGGAACTGCGCGCCAGGGGCATCGACACGATCGCGTGCATGGCGGTGAACGATGTCTACGTGATGGGCGCCTGGGGCAAGAGCGCCGGTGTCGGCGATGCGGTGCTGATGCTCGCCGACGGCAGCGGCGATTACGCGCGCGCGCTGGGCCTCGAGCTCGACCTGAATAGCGCCGGGCTGGGCATGCGCGGGCAGCGCTTCGCGTTGCTGGTCGACAACGGCGTGGCCACCAAGGTGCTGGTGGAAGGCCCTGGCGAGTTCAAGGTTTCATCCGCCGACTACCTGCTCGGCCAGCTGTAGGCGGCGCCGGCGCGGCCGCGCGGGTATGCTACCCGCACCATGACCGACTACCGCATCGCGCCCAGCGACTCGCTCCAGAACGTCCGCTACGAAATCCGCGGACGACTGGCACGGCGCGCACACGAGCTGCAGCGCCAGGGCTACGAAATCATCTCGCTGAATATCGGCAATCCCGGGCTGTTCGGCTTCCGCACGCCCGAGACCATGCGCTTGGCGATGATCGAGAACCTCCCCGAGGCTGAGGCCTACTGCCACCAGAAGGGGATCTTCCCGGCGCGCGAGGCGGTGGTGATGCAGCAGCAGGCCCGCGGCGTCAGCGGCGTGAGCGCCGAGGAAGTGTTCATCGGCAATGGCGTGAGTGAACTGATCGACCTGGTGCTGCGCGCGCTGCTGAACGAGGGCGACGAGGTGCTGGTGCCGAGTCCCGACTATCCGCTGTGGACGGCGGCCGTGAACTTGAACCGCGCTCGCGCGGTACACTACCCCTGCCGTCCGGAAGCGGGGTTCCTGCCCGATCCGGCCGAGCTCGAATCGCTCATCACGCGCCGCACGCGGGCGCTGGTGGTGATCAATCCCAATAACCCGACCGGCGCGGTCTATCCGCGCGCGACACTCGAGGCACTGGCGCGCATCGCCGAACGGCACCGGCTGGTGGTGTTCAGCGACGAGATTTACGATCAGATGGTTTATGCCGGCGCGGAATTCGTGCCGATGGCGACGTTGGTGCATGACACGCTGTGCGCGACACTGTCGGGGCTGTCCAAGGTCTATCGCGCCTGCGGCTATCGCGTGGGCTGGGCCTCTTTCTCGGGCCGTACCCATGGGGCCAGCGAGTATTTTTCGGCGCTCGAGCTGCTCAGTTCGCTCCGCCTGTGTGCCAACGTGCCAGGCCAGTGGGCGGTGCAGACCGCACTCGGCGGCCACCAGAGCATCCTCGAGCTGGTCGCGCCGGGCGGACGCCTGTGCGAATCGCGCCGCGCGATCATCGACATGGTCGCCTCGAGCCGCTACCTGCAACTCTCGCCGCCGATGGGTGCGATGTATGCGTTCGTCGGCGTCGACCGGCAGGCGGTGCCGCAGTTCGATGACCAGCAGTTCGCGCTCGAGCTGCTCGAGCATCGCCACGTGCTGGTCGCCCCGGGCGTGAGTTTCAACGTGCCGTACCGTAATCACTTCCGCATCACCTCGCTGCCGGATGCGGCCACGTTGCGCGAGGTGTTCGCGCGGATGGAGCAACAGCTGGCCGAAATGGCGGTGCGCCCGGACACGGCCGGGGCCGGGCGCGTCGTGCAGGCCGGCGATCGGTTCAAGTAAGTTCTCAGAGTAACACGTAATACGCTGAAAGTATTATAGAAAACAGCGATATCAATTCGGTACTCGAACGGGGTGGCACGGTCGTGGTGCCGAGCCGGCAGCGCGCCGTGGCAGTGCGCCTCGCCTATACCCGAGTGCGGCTCCAGGCTGGCGAGGAGTCCTGGCCTTCCTGCGATGTACTGCCCTTTGGCGCCTGGCTCGAACGGGTGGCCGCGCAGGCGCGGCATGGCGCACTGCGCGGACTGCGGCGGCTCGGGGCGGCCGAGGAATGGTTGCTCTGGCACAGCGCCGCCGCACAGGCCTGCGAGGGTAATGAACTCTTGCAGCCTGCGAGTCTCGCCGATGCGCTGCGGCGGTCGGCGGCCCTCGCCCGGGACCACGGCCTCTCCTGGCCGAGCGCGCCGACAGCCGAGGCGCAGGTTCTGGAGCGGGCCCGCCAACACGTCGAAAGCCGCCTCCTGGAACTGGGCGCGTACAGCGCGCACGACTGGCCCCTGATCCTGCGGGGGGCCACGCCGCTGCAGCAGCCACTGGTGCTCGCAGGCTGCGCGGAGTTCGGCCCGGGGCTGTGCGCCCGACTGATGGAACTGGGTGCGGAATTTGTTCCCGCGGATCCCGCGGATCCCGCGGAACCGCCATCCGGCGCCGCGCTGGAATTTCCGTTCGCCGCGGCCTCGATCAGCGCCACGCCCTGCGCCGACGGGACGGATGAGCTGCGCCGTGCGGCGCAATGGTGCCGGGCGATGTTGTGCGCCAGCCCGGCGGCCCGTCTGCTCGTGGTCGTGCCGCAGCTTGCACAGCGGCGCGCGGCCGCTGTGCTGGCCTTCGAGCACGAGCTCGGCGCTGCTGCATTCGCCGTCGAAGGCGGCCGGCCACTCGATGAGTACCCGATGGTGCGCGCGGCGCTCGACTTCCTGCGGCTGTGCGGCGGGCCACTGCAGTTCCATGAGCTGGCCGCGCTGCTGCGCTCGCCCTACATCGGCTGCGGCACGCTCGCGCAACGCGCGGCACTCGAATTGACGCTGCGCGAGCGCAATGCGCACGCCGCCGACCTGTCATTGCTGGCCGCACTGGCGCGCGGGCACGGCGCTGCGGCAGATGCGCTTGCGGTGAGGTTTGCCGGGCTCGCGGCGCGGGTGGCCGTGCCTCGCGGGCAACGTCATGGCGCGGGTGAATGGGCCCGGATCCTGGCCGCGGCGCTCGAGGCGGGCGGGTGGCCCGGCGAGGCCGCGCTCGGGAGCGAAGAGGAGCAGCAGCAGGAGCGGTTGCGCGCGCTGATCGGCGAGCTGGCGTTGCTGGGGGCTGCAGGCCACGCGCCGATCGATCACGGCGCGGCGGTCGGGCTGCTCGCGCACATGGCCCGCCGCACGGCCTTCGAGCCGGCGAGCGGCGACGTAGCGGTCACGCTCACTGCCGCGGTGGACGATCCGGTGGTGGCCTACACCGGCATCTGGGTGGCCGGCCTCGGCGCCGAACAGTGGCCACCGCCGGCGCACCCCGATCCATTCATTCCGATGGCCGTGCAGCGGGCAGCTGGATTACCGCAATCCACCGCACAAGGACAGCTCGGGCTGGCGCGGCGGGCGATGCGGGCGTGGCGTCGCGCCACCGGGCAGCTGGTATTGAGCTGGCCTGAAGGCGACGGGGACGTGGACCTGCAGCCCAGCGGGCTGGTGGCCGCACCGCGCGGTCGCGACCAGCCACGCGCCGCGGGTCCGCCGCTGCCCGACCCGCTGTACGCCGCGATTGCCGCGGCCGCCGCGCGCGAACCGCGGCCGCCGGACCGGGCGCGCACCTGGCCACCGGATCGGGCTCTGCCCGGCGGTACGCGTGCATTGCAGCTCCAGTCGCTGTGTCCGTTCCGTGCGGTCGCGGAACTGCGGCTGGGCGCAGTGGCTGTGCGCGATCCGGTGCCCGGGTTCGATCATCGCGAGCGGGGCCTGCTGCTGCATCGCGCGTTGCAGCTGGTCTGGGACGGGCTGCGCGATTCAGGCGCGCTGCGCGCCGCGGCGGCCGATGTCGCAGCGCTTTCGGCCAGGGTGCGCCTCGCGACCGAGCGCGCGCTGCGCGAACGCCTGCTGCTGCACGACCGGCCACTGCCGGCGCCGCTGGTGCGCAATGAGCTCGAGCGGCTCGTGCAGCTGATCGGGTTATTGCTGCAACAGGAGCTGCAGCGTGCCGGCGCGCACGAGTTCCGGGTCAGTTCGCTCGAGGAACCGCAACGCACCGAGCTCGCCGGCGTGCCGCTGCGCCTGCGGATGGACCGCGTGGATCGGCTCGATGATGGTCGCGTGGTGGTGATCGACTACAAAAGCGGCGCTCCTGAGCCGTTCGATCCGCTGGCTTCCCGACCCCGGCAGGTGCAGCTGCAGGCCTACGCAACCCTGGCCGAGGGCGATGTGGCCGGCGTAGCCGCCGTGTACCTGAACGCTGGCGAGGTCCGCTGGCGTGGCGCTGCGGCGCAGGCCTCGCTCCTGCCCGCGCTGGGGAAGCCGCGCGGACCCGCCGCGCCCTGGCAGGAACTGCGCGCGCACTGGCGTGAACTGACCGATGCGCTCGCGCGCGAGTTCGTCGCGGGCGCGGCAGCGGTGCAGCCACTGCCGGGCGCCTGCCGCCTGTGCCATCTCGGCGCACTGTGCCGCGTCGATGCGGTGCGCCACGCAACCGAGGTGCCGGAGGCCGACTCCGTCGCCGCAGGGTCCGATGCCGGCGATCAAAGTGGTGCCGTGCAATGAACATGGATGGCGAAGCCGCTGCCGCACGCGTCGATGCCGAGGCGCGCGCAGCCGCGCTCGACACCCGCAATTCATTCCTGCTGCAGGCGCCGGCCGGTTCGGGCAAGACCACGGTGCTCACCTGCCGCCTGCTGGCGCTGCTGGCCACGGTCGATGCGCCGGAGGAGATCCTCGCGATCACCTTCACTCGCAAGGCCGCCGCCGAGATGCGTAACCGCGTGCTCGAGGCGTTGCACTGCGCCGCGACCGGCGTGGGCGGACGCGAGCTGGAAGCGCGCCATGCTGCCGCGGCCTGGAAGCGCAGCCAGTCGCTGGGCTGGAATCTGCTCGACACGCCCGCGCGCCTGCGCATCATGACGATCGACGCCTATTGCCAGAGCCTGTGCGCGCAGCTGCCCATCGCGACCCGCAGCGGCTTGCGGCTCGAGATCGCGCCGGACGCACGACCGCTGTATGCCGCTGCCGCGCGCCGCCTGCTCGAGCGCGCGCTGAGCGAGACGGAGCTGGTCGCGGCAGCGCAATTGCTGTTCGCGCGCCTTGACAACGATTGGGGGCGGTTCGAGGAACTGCTGGTGCTGATGCTGGAGGAGCGCGCTCATTGGCTGCCGCGCGTGCTGTCAGGCGAAGGGAGCGGCGCGGAACTCGAGCTGCGCGTCGCGGCCAGCCTGACCTCGGTGGTTGCCGGCCGGCTGGAAGCCATGCGCGCGCTGTTGCCGGCGCCATTGCTGGAGCGTGGCCTGGTGCTGGCCGCGCACGCCTGCGCGACGCTGGGGCGGCCGTTCGCCACGGACGAACTGCGCAGCGATCCCCAGGACCTGCCTCGCTGGCGCGTGCTGTGCGAACTGATGGTCACCGGCGGCGGCGTTTGGCGCCGCCGCTGGAACCGGAACGACGGTTTCCTGCCCGAGTACCGGCGCGAGAAGGAGTCCGTGCTGGAATGGGTGGCGGCGCTGGCCGCCTTGCCCCAGGCGCTGGAGCTGGTGAACGATGTGCGCGC
The DNA here is from genome assembly GCA_028870705.1 of Gammaproteobacteria bacterium. Lineage (GTDB taxonomy): Bacteria > Pseudomonadota > Gammaproteobacteria > Steroidobacterales > Steroidobacteraceae > FEN-1191. The sequence continues at coordinate 777 of JAGWPD010000314.1, read as the reverse complement.
ATTGCCCGACGCGCAGCTCGCGCCCGCGGACCGGCAAGCGCTGCGCGCGCTGTCGCTGCTGTTGCGGCATGCGGCGGCCGAGCTGCAGCTCGAATTCGCGGCGCGGGGCATGGTCGACTTCGCGGCGGTGGCGGCTGCGGCGCGCGCCGGACTGACCGAGCACGGGCAGCCGACCGACCTGGCGCTGCGCACCGGCAATGCGATCCGCCATGTGCTGGTGGATGAATTCCAGGACACCTCCATCGACCAGTTCGAGTTGCTGCGCGCGCTCACCGCCGGCTGGGAGGAGGGCGATGGCCGCACGCTGTTCGCGGTGGGCGATCCGATGCAGTCGATCTACCAGTTCCGCGAGGCGGAGGTCGGACTGTTCCTGCGGGCGCGCGCCGAGGGCGTGGGCGCGTTGCGGCTCCGATCACTCCAGCTGCGGCGCAACTTCCGCTCGGCGCCCGCACTGATCGCGTGGGTGAATGCGCACGGCGCGCGCATGTTTCCGGCGCGTGACGACATCAGGCTCGCGGCGATCAGGTACCTGCCTTCGATCGCGGCGCGTACGGACCTGCCGGGCCGCGTGCAGGTGCACCCGCTCCCGGACGCGGACGAGCCCGCGGAGGCGGCGCGCATCGTCGCGCTGGTGGTGGCGTGCCGCGCCCGCGAGCCGCGCAGCTCGATCGCCGTGCTGGTGCAGGCGCGCGCGCACGCGGCGCCGATCGCGGCCGCGCTCCAGGCCGCCGGCATCGCAGTGCGGGGAGTGCGGCTCGAGCCGCTGCGCGAGCGGGC
>JAGWPD010000313.1 GCA_028870705.1 Gammaproteobacteria bacterium | reverse complement strand
GGAACGGTCTCTGGGCTGGGTGTTGTGGGCGATCAGCGCTTTGAGGCGATTTGCGGCGACGATGACGCCTTCCAGGCGGTTGGATGACTCGCTCGATTCGATCACCGCGACTTCCCGAAGGCCTTTCAGCACTTCCGGCGCCTGCCGGTAGAACAGCGCCTGCTTGCCCCGGTATTCGCCGACGGCACGCAGCGTAGCCGCCTGATTGGCGTCAAACCGCAACGCGGCCAAGTACTCGGGCGTAAGGGAGTGCACCGACGACTCCAGCTGAGGGAATAGGGTAATAATACCCCTTTAAAGGGGTAATTGCAGCCTCTTTACCCCATTTAAATGACCATTCGGCATCAAAACCAGCAGCTGGGCGGCCAGCAGCCGGGCTGATTTCGCCCGCGCCGATCGCAAGCGCGCTCGATTAGATACCGGATTGGACCGGATTATCCCGACGGAACGGCAATCAGAAAGCACAGGAACGCCTTGGGGGAACGCGCAGCCACTTCGTGACGGCGTAAGCCAGCGTTGTTCCAATATGTCGGTACTTACATTTAAGTACCGACGCTTTGTATTGCTGCGGTCCTGGGAATCGAGATCAGTTCCAGTATGAAACGCCCCCTACCGACCATCGGGCAGGCGGCACGTGCCGAGCAGGCCCATCGGCGGCGGCCTCGATCCCGAATGCGCTCACTTTTCTCCGGGGTCGGACTTCCTCTGAACGAGGACGTGGTACGAGACCGCATCCCATGCATTGTGAATGCCGACGAGCAGCAACAGCAGGACGGCCCCGGCAACGACCAGTAACCCGTCACGCAGGTGCGTAATGATGACCGCCGCTGCAATAACGAGCGTCAGATACGCGGCGAGCGGAAGCAACAGATGAAACAGCCAGTCCTCAAACTCCGGCTGATAGGCCCGCTGCCGCTTCATGCGCAGCAAGACGGCAACAAGATACGCCACCCCACCGATGCCTATGGTCATGACCACCCACATGAGCGGTGTAGTCGCATGCCATGGCACGCGCACCAGCGCGGAGAGGACGAGCGTCACGGTGAAATGCACGATCGTCGGCGTCGCGAAAGCGCCGCCCGCCTCCGCGGCATATCGGGACGGCCGATCCGCAATCAGGGTCATCACGACGAACTGCAGACCGATCAGCGCTCCGGCCGCCGAGCCGATGATGACGTAGAAGCTGTCCCACTCACTGAGCTCGCTCATGCCTCCCCCTCCAGCGCCGATCAATATCGCTCACCGTCCGCCGGCTGCGCTGCGGTAACGCAGCGCATCGACCAGCAATGAGAATGCCGGCGTCGCGTGCCGTCGGCTCGGGTAGTAGAGATGGTAGCCGGGAAACGGTGCACACCAGTCAGTCAGGACGCGCACGAGACGGCCCGCAGCAATGTCTTCCTGCACCATGTCCTCGGGAAGATACCCGATCCCCAGTCCCGCCTTCGTGGCACGCACTCGCGCCCAGAGCGTATTGAAGACGACCTGCCCTTCGACGTGGACGTTGAGCTCGCGCGTGCCCTTCTCGAATTCCCAAGCGTAAATGCCCCCGCGTGTCGGAAGCCTCAGATTGATGCAGCTGTGGCCCTGAAGGTCCTGGGGTGTTCGCGGCGGCCGCTTGCCCTCGAAATAGCTGGGCGCCGCCACCACCGCCATCCGGAAATCCGGCCCCACCCGGACGGCGATCATGTCCTTGGCGACCTGTTCACCCAGACGGATTCCAGCGTCGAAGTGCTCCGCAACTATGTCGCTGAGACCGTAATCCAAGGTGAGCTCGACGCGGATGTCGGGATACTTCGGAAGGAAGCGCTCCAGTCCCGGCAACATGACCCGCTCCGCGGCATGTTCGGCACAGGTGATCCGGATGGAACCGGCCGGGGTTTCGCGCAAAGACGTCAGTGACTCAATTTCGGCGTCGATCCCCTCGAAGGCGGGTCGCACGGTTCGCAACAGTCGCTCGCCCGCCTCGGTCGGTGCCACGCTCCGGGTCGTCCGGCTGAGGAGCCGCAACCCGAGTCGGCCTTCCAGGCGACGGATCGCATGGCTCAGCGAGGACTGGGTCATCCCTAGCTGCGATGAAGCCCTGGTAAAGCTCAGTTCCCTCGCCACAGTGGCGAAGGCCGCCAGATCGGCCAGGTGCTCTCGCTTCATATATGCACCTTGTTCATAGGTCTGATCGAATTCTAACGGCTAGTCGTTAGAGAAGCGAAGGCCTATCGTTTGACCCATCAGGACGCCCTCTCCGGCAGACCATCTCGCTGCGGGGCGCCGATCAAAGTCAGGAGGCATTTCATGAAGAAGCGAACCCTCGGCGCCAGCGGCCTCGAAGTCTCATCCCTCGGCTTCGGCTGCATGGGACTGAGCTACGGCTACGGCCCGCCCCAAGAGCGGCTGGCCGCGATCAACCTGATCCGGGCAGCCCATGAGCGCGGCGTGACCTTCTTCGACACGGCGGAGGCCTACGGGCCGTTCGTGAACGAGGAGATCGTCGGCGAGGCGCTCGCGCCGATCCGCGATCACGTGGTCATCGCCACGAAGTTTGGCTTCAAGGGCGGGGACTCCACCGCAGGCCAGGACAGCCGTCCGGCGCGGATCCGGGAAGTCGCAGACGCGGCGCTCAAGCGCCTCAAGACCGATCACATCGATCTCTTCTACCAGCACCGGGTTGACCCCAACGTGCCTATGGAAGATGTCGCCGGCACGGTGAGGGAATTGATCCAGGCGGGCAAGGTGCGGCACTTCGGCCTGTCTGAGGCCGGCGTTGAGTCGATTCGGCGCGCTCATGCCGTGCAGCCCGTCGCGGCCCTGCAGAGCGAATACTCCTTGTGGTGGCGCGCGCCGGAAGCGGAAATCCTGCCCCTGTGCGAGGAACTTGGCATCGGGTTCGTGCCCTTCAGCCCGCTGGGCAAGGGGTTCCTGACCGGCAAGATCGATGAGTCGACCACGTTCGCGAAGGATGACTTCCGCAACATCGTCCCGCGCTTCACGGCCGACAATCGCAAGGCTAACCAGGTTCTCGTCGAACTGCTCGGCGCGATCGCCACCGAAAAGAAGGCGACGTCGGCACAGGTCGCGTTGGCCTGGCTGCTCTCGCGCAAACCCTGGATCGTCCCGATCCCGGGCACGACGAAGCTGCACCGCCTGGAGGAGAACATCGGCGCCGCGTCCCTGGAACTGACGGCCGGAGAACTCGCGCTCATCAATGACGCCCTCGCCCGTATAGAGGTCAAGGGCGACCGCTATCCCGCACACCTTGCCGCACGCGTTGGGAGGTAAGACCAATGAGTCAAGTCACAGTTGTCATCGGTGCCGGATCCATCGGTCAGGCTATTGCCCGCCGCATCAGCGCCGGCAAGCAGGTTCTGCTCGCCGATCTGAAGCTGGAAAATGCAGACGCTGCAGCCAAGGTGCTGGCCGATGCCGGCTTCGAGGTCAGTACCGCCGTGGTCGACGTATCAAAGCGAAGCGATGTCGTTGCCCTCGCCCAGAAAGCCGCGGCGCTCGGTGAGGTCACCGGCCTCATCCATGCTGCCGGCGTATCGCCAACCCAGGCTTCTCCGAAAACCAACCTGACTGTCGATCTTTACGGCACCGCCCTGGTACTCGAGGTCTTCGGATCGGTCATGGCACCCGGCGGAGCCGCGGTCGTCATCGCCTCCCAATCGGGCCATCGCTTGCCCGCATTGCCGCCCGAACAGGACAAGGCGCTCGCGACGACACCGGTGGAGGAACTGCTTGCCCTGTCCTTCCTGCAGCCGGACCAGATCAAGGACTCGCTGCACGCCTATCAGATCTCCAAGCGCGGCAACTCGCTTCGGGTCATGGCGGAGGCCGTTCGCTGGGGCAAGCGCGGCGCACGGGTCAACACAATCAGTCCGGGGATCATCAACACACCACTGGCGCGCGATGAACTCACGGGACCGCGTGGCCCCGGATACCAGCGGATGATCGAGCTATGCCCCGCCGGTCGTGCCGGCACCCCTGATGAGGTCGGAACGGTCGGTGCGCTGCTGATGGGCGCGGAGGGCGCGTTCATCACCGGAAGTGACTTCTTGATGGACGGCGGCGTCACTGCATCCTACTGGTACGGCGAACTCGCCCCGAAATAGGAACTCCAACGATGGCTATCGCACCGAACGCGCAGCGCAATCACGATGCGCTCTTTCCCGACCACCGGTCGACCCTCAAGGCCACGGACCCGGAGCTCGTCGAGGTCTTCGACAACTGGGCTTTCGACGAGGTGATCGAGGACGCCCCGCTCGACGTGCGGCTGCGGCTCATGGTCCAACTTGCTTCCCTGATAGCCAGCCACGCGGTGGCCGAGTACCGCGTCATGCTCGGCGCCGCCCTGCAGGTCGGCGTCACACCAGTCGAAATCAAAGAGATCGTCTACCAGGCAGTGCCCTATTCCGGCATGGCGCGGGTCTTCGACTTCCTCCATGAGACAAACGAGGTCTTCGTCGCGCGTGAAATTTCCCTGCCCCTGCCCGGCCAGTCGACCACGGATCCGCAGACACGGCACGCCCGGGGTCTGGAAGTCCAGAAGCAACTGCTCGGCGCGCGCATCGACCAGATGTACGTCCAGTCGCCACCCGACCAACTGCATATTCAGCGCTATCTGTCCGGCAACTGCTTCGGTGATTTCCTGACCCGTACGGGACTTGATCTGAAAACCCGGGAACTGCTCACGCTTTCGATGCTGGCATCGCTCGGCGGCTGCGAGGCGCAGCTGGCCGGCCACGTGACTGCCAATCTCGCCGCGGGGAATGATCGCAAGACGCTCATCGCAGTCGTGACGCAG
>JAGWPD010000312.1 GCA_028870705.1 Gammaproteobacteria bacterium | reverse complement strand
GGCGCGCTCGCCGCGAGCGCCTCTGCCGCGCGGATGAAATCGGGGCCGAGGCGCGCGACCTCCCCGCGGCGGCTCCCGGGCAGCAGCGCCACCACGACCGCATCGGCCGCCAGCGTGAGCGCGCCGCGCGCCGCGCCGCGCTCGGCTTCGAGCGGGATCTGGTCGGCCAGCGGGTGGCCGACGAAGCGCGCCTGCACCGCGTGCCGCGCGTAGAACGCGGGCTCGAACGGCAACAGGCACAGTACCTGGTCGCAGGCGCGCGCGATGGCGCGCACACGCCCTTCCCGCCAGGCCCAGACCTGCGGGCTGACATACTGCACCGTCTTCAGGCCGGCCGCGTGCAGCTGCGCGGCCAGCCCCAGGTTGAATTCCGGCGCATCGATGCCGATGAACACATCGGGCTGCCAGGCGAGGAACTCCCGGCGGAGCCTGCGCCGCAGCCGCAGCAGCCGCGGCAGGTGCGCCAGCACCTCGACCAGTCCCATCACCGCGAGCTCATGGGCAGCGGCGATCGGCTCGCAACCCGCCGTGCGCATCAGCGGCCCGCATACGCCGCGAATCTGCACGCCCGCGGCCCGCGCGCGCAGCGCGCTGATCAGCGCCGCGCCGAGCTGGTCGCCGGAGGTCTCGCCGGCCACCACCGCGATGCGCAGCGCGCGCTTGGTCACGAGCGGATGGTCAGCGCACCAGGCTGCGCGTGGTGGTGCCGATGAAGTCCAGCAGCGGACGGACTTCCGCGTGCTGCCGGGCGAGCCCCGTGAGCTCGGTCACCGCGTCGGCCAGCGTGAGTCCGCGCCGGTAGAGCGTCCGGTAGGCATCGCGCAGCACGCGGATCTGCCCGGCACTGAAGCCGCGCCGCTTGAGGCCTTCGCTGTTGATCGAATGGGGCCTGGCCGGCTGCCCGACCGCCATTACGTAGGGTGGCACGTCGCGCGTGACGGCGGTGTTGTTGCCGATGAAGGCATGCGCGCCCACCTTGCAGAACTGATGCACGCCGGCAAACCCGCCCATGATCACCCAGTCGCCGAGCTGCACGTGGCCGCCGAGCGTGGCGCAATTGGCCAGCACCGTGCGGCTCCCGACCTGGCAGTCGTGTGCGACGTGCGTGTACGCCATGAACAGGTTGTCATCGCCGATGCGCGTGACGCCGGCATCGTGCGTGGTGCCACGGTTCACGGTGCAGCACTCGCGGAACACGTTGCGGTCGCCAATCTCGAGGCGCGTCGGCTCGCCCTGGTATTTCTTGTCCTGCGGCGCATCGCCGATCGAGGCGAACTGGAAGATGTGGTTGTCCGCGCCGATCGTGGTCGGACCATTGATCACGGCGTGCGCGGCGATGCGGGTGCGCGCGCCGATGCGCACTCCGGGGCCGATGACCGTGAATGGCCCGACTTCGACATCGGCGGCCAGATCGGCCTGCGGCGAGATCACCGCGCGCGCGTCGATCACGACCTGGTTTCCGTGCCCTTTGCCGGGCCGGTGGCCACGCCGGGAGCGAGCAGCAGTTCGGCGGATGCGGCCTCGGCCTCCCCGACGCGCGCGACGGCGCTGAGCTGCCAGATGCCGCGCAACGTGCGATCCAGCGTGGCTTCGAGGATCAGCTGGTCGCCGGGCTCGACCGGCCGGCGGAAGCGCGCCTTGTTGATGCCGGCGAAATAGAACACCGACTTCTCATCCGGGTAGACACCGGCGGTAACGAACGCCAGGATGCCGGCGGCCTGCGCGAGCGCCTCGATGATGATCACGCCCGGCATCACCGGACGATGCGGGAAATGCCCAATGAAATACGGCTCGTTGATCGTCACGTTCTTCTGCGCGCGCACGCGCTGGCCCGGGACGCACTCGAGCACCCGGTCCACCAGCAGGAACGGGTAGCGGTGCGGGAGTCGCCTCAGGATCTCGTGGATGTCCAGCTGCAGCGGTTCATTCATCGGGCTTGGGTCCTGGGTTGGAACGAGGCATGGCGCGCTCGAGCCGCGTGACCCGCCCGGCCAGCGCATCGAGGCGCTTGAAGCGGCCCACCACACGCCGCCACAATGCGGCCGGCGCCGCCGGTATGCCGCCGGAATAGACGCCCGGCATGCTGATCGAATGCGACACCATGGACAGGCCGGTCACCACTACATCATCGCAGATGTCCAGGTGCCCGACGATACCCACCGCGCCCGCGATCATGCAGCGCGCCCCAATGCGCGTGCTGCCCGAGATGCCGGTGCACGCGGCGATCACGGTGTGCTCACCGATCTGGACGTTGTGGGCCACCTGGATCTGGTTGTCGAGCTTGACGCCTGCGTCGATGACCGTGTCGCCGATGGCGCCGCGGTCGATGGTGGTATTGGCGCCGATTTCAACGTCATCGCCGATGCGCACGCGCCCGAGCTGCGGCACCTTGGTCCAGCCCGCGCCTTCGCGCGCGAAGCCGAAGCCGTCGGATCCGACCACTGCGCCGGACTGCAGGCAGACGCGCGCGCCCAGCACGGTGCCGGATTCGAGCGTCACGCGCGCGTGCAGGCGGCAGTCGGCGCCCACCTGCACGTCTGCTCCGATCACGCAGCCGGGACCGATCTCGGCACGTTCGCCAATCACGCTGCGGGGCCCGATGATCGCGCCCGGACCGACGCTGGCGCTCGCGGCCACGCGCGCGCCACGATCGACCAGCGCGCGCGCGTCGATACCGGCGGCCGGCGGCGCCTGCGGATGCAGGATTGCGGCGATATGCGCATAGCGCGCGTAGGGATTCGAATGGACCAGCGCCGCCACCGGACACGCGGCCGCGTTGGTGGCATCGAGCACCACCGCGGTGGCGCGCGTGCCCGCGAGCAACGAGCGGTACTGCGGATTGGCGAGGAAGGCCAGCTCGCCGGGGCCTGCTTCCGCCAGCGTGCCAACCCGCTCGACGATCACGGCCGGGTCGCCGCGCAGCTCGCAGCCAAAGCGCACGGCAAGCTCGCCCAGCGTTAGACCCATTGGACGGCCCCGGCGTCCGTTAACAGCGCACGTCTACTTGGTGGTGGGAGCAGCCGGCGCTGGAGCGGTAGGCTTGACCGCAGGCGTCGCGGCCGCGGCGCGGGCCTGGAGCCCCGCGAGCACGGCGGCGGTGATGTCGAGCGCGTTGTTCGCGTACAGCACGCCGTCGGTCAGCACCAGATCGTACTTCTGCGACAGGGCGTAGCTCTGCACTTCCGCCACGATGGCGCTCTGCAGGCGCGAGAGTTCCTCGTTCTGGCGGGTGTTGGCGTCTTCCTGGAAGTCGTTCAGCTTCTGCGAGTAATCGCGGTTGCCGTCGCGCAGCTCCTTCTCGGTGCGCGCGCGCTGCTCGGCGCTCATCGTCGCGGCATCCTTCTCGTATTTGTCCTGCTTCGCCTTGAGCGCTGCCTGCTGGGCCGCCAGCTCACGCTGCTTGGGGGCGAATTCGGCGCGCAGCGAATCCTGCACCGCCTTGGCCTGCGGCGATTCCTGCAGCAGCCGCGCCGCGTTGACGACACCGATCCTGATCTCGGCCTGCGCCGGCGCCACGCCCGCGGCGATGGCCAGCAACCCTGCTACAGAGACAATCCAAGAACGCTTCACTGCTTTGCTCCCTGATCCATTTAGTAAGAACCGCCGATCGTGAACTGGAAGTTCTCGGTGCGATCGGGCCAGTGGACCGCATCGCCGGTGAACTTGTTCAAAGGTATGCCGTAACTGAAGCGGAACACGCCCAGCGACGGCGCCAGCCACTGCACCGCAATGCCGGTGGACCGCTTCAGCTGATCATACTTGAATTTGTAGTCGACCGGGGTCGTGAAGTCGCGGCCCAGGTATTTGACATTGTCGGAGGAGAACACGTTGCCGTAGTCGAAGAACAGCGTCGCCCGCGCGCTGGTCTGCCATTTCACCGGCAGCGGCAGGATCAGCTCCGCCCGCGCCGTCGCCAGCATGTTGCCGCCGTAGGGATTGCCGTTGCTGTCAACCGGCCCGAGCGAGCTCTCGGTGTAGCCGCGCACGGTATCGGGGCCGCCGCCGTAGAAGCGCTTGTAGGGCGGCAGCGCGTCGGTGTTGCCGAGGCCCTTGCCGTAGGCCAGGTTCATCCCCAGCGAGAGCGTCGTGCGCCACCACAGCGGGATGTACTTGACGCCGTCGTAGCTGGCCACGAAGTAGCGCGTCTTGCCGCCCGGCACGAAGCTGAAACCCAGCGTGTGGCGCTGGCCGCGGTCGGCGAACAGCCCGCGGTTGCGCGAGTCGTACAGCCAGCCGACATTGGCCTCCAGCGTGTTGAAGCGGCTGCCGAACAGCGAGGTCGAGGAGGTGATCGCGGTGCCGTCGGCGAGCGTGTAGCTGGTGAGCACCACCCGCGTGTAGGGACCGCCATTGTGCTGCACCCAGTCGACCGCCTGCTGGGCGCTGCTGCCCTGGTAGGTCAGCAGGTCGATGCGCTGCAGCGAAACGCCGGCGCTGAGGCGCTGGAACTCGGTGATCGGATAGCCGTAGGTGAGGCCCAGCGCCAGGTTCTGCGACTTGAAATTCGACGAGGTCGAGACGAACTGCGTCGAATTGCGGTAGCTCAGCGACACTGTGCGCGAGAGCTGGTCGATGTTCAGGTACGGGTTGGTGTGCGAGAAACTGTAGAGCTTGTTGTACAGGCCCGAGTCGAGCTGCAGCGCGACCGCATCGCCCGAACCCATGAAGTCGCTGTCCTGGAAGCTGCCGTTGAGCATGAATTTCTGCGCGGCCGAGTAGCCGATGCCGCCGCTGATGGTGGCGCTCGGGCGCTCCTTCACGTCGAACACCACGTCGACCTGGTCGGGCGAGCCCGGCACCGGGCTGGTGTCGAAATCGACTTTCTCGATGAACGGCTGCTGCTCGAGGCGCTGCTTGGAGCGCTCGAGCGCGATGTTCGACAGCAGCGATCCCTCGAGCTGGCGCAGCTCGCGCCGCAGCGTCTCGTCATTGCTGCGCGTCGTGCCCTTGAAACTGATCTGGCGGACGTAGACGCGGTTGCCCGGATCGACGAACAGCGACAGCGCCACCTCACGCCTGGCCTCGTCGATGGTCGGCACCGGCTCGACCTTGGCGAAGTAAAACCCCTCCGCGCCCAGGCGGTTCTTGATCAGCTCCTGGGTCGAGGAGATCGTCTTCTGCGAATAGGTCTGCCCCGGCGCCACCAGCACCAGGCGCTGCAGCTGCGCCTCGGGCACCACCAGGTTGCCGGCCAGCTTCACGCTCGAGATCTTGTAGACCACCCCCTCGGTGATGTTCGCGGTGATGAACACGTCATTCTTGTCGGGCGAGATCGCCACCTGCACCGAATCGATGCGGGCATTGGCGTAACCGCGGTCCTGGTAGTAGGTCTGGATCTTTTCCAGGTCGCCCTGGAGCGATTCGCGCGAGTAGCGGTCATCCTGCTTGTACCAGGAGGTCCAGGTCGGCGTCTTCAGCGTGAGCGTCTCGAGGATGTCCTTGGCCTTGAAGGTCTTGTTGCCGACGATGTTGATCTGGCGGATCTTGGCGCGGCTCCCCTCCTTGATGTCGAGATTGACCCGCACGCGGTTGTTGGGCAGGTCCTCGACCTTGGCGTCGATGTTCACCGCGTACTTGCCGCGGCTGTAATACTGGTCGGTGAGGTACTGCGTCACCTCCTCGAGCGTCGAGCGGTTGAAGGTCTTGCCGGCGGCCAGGCCGACGTTGCGCAGCGATTTCTGCAGATCCTCGGTCTTGATATCCTTGTTGCCCTTGATCTCGATGCTCTCGAGCGAGGGCCGCTCGAGCACCGCGATGACCAGCGTGTTGCCGTCGCGGTTGATCTCCACGTCGCGGAAGAATCCGGTCGCGTACAGGGCCCGGAGCGATTCGCGCACCCGCCGGGCATCGAGCTTGTCGCCGATGTTGACTGGCAGGTAATTGAACACCGTGCCTTCGGAGATGCGTTGCAGCCCCTCGATCTTGATGTCGCCGACGGTGAAGTCCGCCTCCCCGGCCTGCTGCGCCAGCGCGGCGGCGCCGGTGGCCAGCGACAGCAACGCCGCGACAAGCGAAAGGGGCAACGCGGGATCCGCGCGGTACTTCATGCGCACACTGCCGTTACTTCAGGGGAGGTCAACCAAACTGACGCGTGATGTCGTTGTACAGGGCCAGCCCGAGCAACAGCAGCACCAGCGCGATGCCCAGCTGCTGCCCCGCCAGCTGCATGCGCTCGGAGAGCGGGCTGCCCTTCAGCCACTCGATCGACTGCATCAGCACCTGGCCGCCGTCGAGGATCGGGATCGGCAGCAGGTTGACAAAACCCAGCATCAGGCTGACCTGCACCAGGTAGTAGAAGAACGTGGCGAAGCCGGCGGCGGCGGAATCCCCGGCGTACTTCGCGATTGAAATCGGCCCGCCGAGGTTCTTCACCGACACTTCACCGGCGAGCATTCCCCAGATCATGTGCACCTGGAAACGCGTCATCGCCCAGGCTTCGGTGCCCGCCATGGCCAGCGCCTTGAGCGGGCCGGGCCGCGAGTGACGCTCGATGCCCGGCGGAAACTCCGGCAGCATCGAAGGCCGGACCTTGATGCGCCCGATGCGCACGCCATCCTGCATTTCGGCGATCACGCCCACCCGCGTGCTCGCCGTCACGCCATTGCGCCGGTACTGCACCGCGATCGCATCGCCAGGATGCGCGTTGACCATCGCCACCAGCGCCTGGAAATCGCGCACCGGCTCGTTGTCGATGCTGAGGATCTCATCGCCAGAGCGCAGCCCAGCCAGTTGCGCCGGACCGCCAGCCATGACCTCGCCGAGCACGGCGCGCACCGGGAGCTGCTGGATCTGCAGCCCCAGGCATTCCGGTGCCGAGGCCGGATCGGTCAGCGCCCGCCGCTCGGCCGGACTGGCGAACGAGAACTGCGCCTGCCGTTGCTTCCCATCGCTCCCGCGCAGCTGCAGCGTCAGCGGCCGGGTACTCGCCAGCCCCTCGATCAGGCTCACGCAGACCCCGGCCTGCGAGCTCACCGGCTGCCCGTTGACCGCCAGCACCTCGTCGCCCGCACGAACGCCCGCGCGTGCGGCCGGCGAATTGGCCAGCGGCGCGGCCTGGACCGGACGCAGTTCGGTCGTGCCGTAGGCCAGCAGCATGGCCGCCAGCAACAGGATCGCGAACAGGAAGTTGGCCGCGGGTCCCGCCAGCAGCACGGCAATGCGCTGCCAGTGCGGGCGACGGGTGAACGAGCGGGAAAGTTCGGCGGGGGCCACCGGCCCCTCGCGCTCATCGAGCAGCTTCACGTAACCGCCCAGCGGAACGGCCGCGAACACGTACTCCGTGCCGCTGCGCTCGCTCCGCCGCAGCCACAACGGCCGGCCAAAGCCGACCGAAAAACGCAGCACCTTGAAACCAAGCCGGCGCGCCACCCAGTAATGGCCGAACTCGTGCACCGTCACCAGGACGCACACCAGCACCAGGAAGCCGGCCAGCGACAACACGATGCTGCTCACGCCAGACTGCTCCGCACGCGATCACGGCACACGCCCAGCTCGGCTCGCGCGCGCAGGCGCGCCGCCCCATCTGCGGCGAATACTTCGTCCAGATCGCTCAAAGATCCACCCGGCGCATCATGCATGACCCCTTCAATGACCCGCGGAATATCCTCAAAGTTCAATTGCTTGTCGAGAAACGCCTGCACCGCTACCTCGTCCGCCGCATTGAGCCAGGCGCAGGCCGCGCCACCGGCCCGCGCCGCTGCCTCGGCCAACGCCAGGCAGGGAAAGCGGGCGCGGTCTGGCGCCCGGAATTCCAGCGCGCCAACCTTGGCCAAATCGAGGAATTCTACACCGGCCGAGACCCGGCCGGGCCACGCCAGGCCATGGGCGATCGGGGTGCGCATGTCGGGCGCGCTGAGCTGGGCCAGCGTCGAGCCGTCCACGAACTCGACCAGCGAATGCACCACGCTCTGGGGGTGGACCACGACCGTGACGTCGCGCGGCTCCATGCCGAATAGCACCGTGGCCTCGATCAGCTCCAGGCCCTTGTTCATCAGCGTGGCGGAATCCACCGATATTTTTCGCCCCATGCTCCAGCGCGGATGCGCGCAGGCCTGTTCGGGCGTGGCCGCAGCCATGGCCGCCGCCGTCCACTCGAGGAATGGGCCTCCCGAGGCGGTCAGCAAGAGCCGCCGAACGCCCGCCGGACGTTCGCCGATTCGCGCGCCGGTCGGCAGGCACTGGAAGATCGCGTTGTGCTCGCTGTCGATCGGTATCAGCGTGGCGTTCCCGGCACGCACGGCGGCCAGCAGCAGGTCGCCGGCCATGACCACCGATTCCTTGTTCGCCAGCAACAGGCGCTTGCCGGAAGCCGCCGCGGCCAGCGTCGAGCGGAGCCCCGCGGCGCCGCTGATCGCCGCCATCACCACGTCCGCGGCCCCATCGCGCGCCAGTGCCTCGATGGAACCGGGCCCGCTCGTGACGCGGACCGCGGACCCGGCTTCGCGGAGCCGGCGCTCGAGTTCGGCCGCGGCATCCGGTTGTTCCATGGCCGCAACCTCGGGCCGATGGCGCAGGCACAGTTCCGCGAGCCGTCGCGCGTCGCTCCGGGCAGCCAGCGATACCACCCGGTAGATGTCCGGATGCCGCTCGAGCACGTCGAGCGTATTGCGCCCGATGCTGCCGGTCGCGCCGAGGATCGCCACGCCGATCATCGGGCCACGCCCAGCCACAGGAGCCCGAGGCAGATCACCGGCATGCAGGCGAGGACGCTGTCGATCCGGTCGAGCACACCGCCGTGCCCGGGGAACAGCCGGCCGCTGTCCTTCAATCCGCTGGCGCGCTTGAACATGCTCTCGGTCAGATCGCCGACCACTGAAAAAGCGGCCGCGGCCAGGCACAGCGGCAGGAAGCGCTGGGGCGCGAGCCCGAACCAGCGGCTTCCGGCCAGCGCCACGAACAGCGCGAAGAGCATGCCGCCAACGACGCCCTCCCAGGTCTTGCCCGGGGAAACCCGCGGTGCCAGCTTGACCCGCCCGCAGGCGCTGCCGACGAAATAAGCGCCCGTATCGGCCGCGAAAGCGAGCGCGAGCGCGAACAGCGCCCACTGCGCACCGCGCGGCCACAGTTCGACCATGCGGGTCAGCGCCACCCAGGCCGGCACCAGCGCGCATATCCCGGCCACAGCGACGGCCGCGGCGCCGGCGCGTTGCGGCAGGAACAGCAGCCAGAGCAGCGCGATGACCCACCATCCCACGCTCAGCTCCATCAACAGGGTAAAGGCCGCGGTATCGGCGAGGAACGCGCGCGCGCTGACCGACAGCACTGCCACCAGCAGCACGAAGCCCAGGCGCGCCTGGCGTGGCGCGCCGCCCATGAAGGCCGACCATTCCCAGGCACCCGCCGCCACAAACAGTCCGAAAAGCGCGCGCGCCGACCAGGCAGGCCCGAACAGCACCACGCCGAT
>JAGWPD010000311.1 GCA_028870705.1 Gammaproteobacteria bacterium | reverse complement strand
GGGCGCGCCGCCGCGCGCACCACCACGGCTGCGGGCGGCAACCTGCTGGCGCGACTGGCGCATCGCGTGACCGAGAGCAAGGCCGTCAATGCGCTGTTCCACACCCAGTCATGGTACGTCGCTCCGCCCCCGCCGCCGCCAGCGCCGGTAGTCGTGGTCGCACCGCCGCCGCCCACCGCGCCGCCGGTTCCGTTTACGGCGATGGGCAGCTATGCGCGCCCCGGCGATGCCAAGGTGTATTTCCTCACGCGCGGCGATCGGGTGTTCGACGTGCACGTGGGCGACACCATCGATAACACCTACAGCGTGGACGGCGAGGCCAACGGCGCGCTGCTGCTCACCTACAAACCCCTCAATATCCAGCAGACGTTGCCCCTGGGAGGCTCGCAGTGAAACTGATCCATGGGAAAATTGTGACGATGCTGGCCGGCGCCCTGCTGCTGGTGGCCTGCGCCAGCTCGCGCCTGCACGAACAGGGGCTCGGCGACATCGAGCAGGGCCGCTACGAGATCGGCTTGCAGAAGCTTGCGCAGGCCGCAGCGAACGAGCCGGACAACCTGGTGTACAGAGCCGACCTGCAGAGCAGGCGCGAGGAGGCGATCCAGAAGCTCATCAAGGATGCCGACCAGGCCCATGCTGCAGGCAATGCCGCGGCCGCGGAGGGCGCCTACCGAAGAGTGCTCGCCATCGACAGCGGCAATGACCGCGCCGTAAAGGGCCTGGGCGGCCTGGAACAGGATCAGCGTCATGCGGCCGCGCTCAAGGATGCGCAGCAACAGCTGCAGCACGGCGATTTCGATGCTGCCGACGCACAGGTACGCGCGGTGCTGGCGGAGGATCCGGGCTACGCGCCGGCGCGCGCGCTGCGCGCGCAAATCGAAACGGCGCGCGGGCCGATCACGATCACTCCGCGGCTGCGCACGCGCGACGACCGTCCGGTGACGCTGCAGTTCCGCGATGCGCCGACCAAAATGGTGTTCGAGGTGCTGTCGCGCCAGACCGGTATCAATTTCATCTTCGACAAGGACATCAAGAGCGACGGCAAGACCACGATCTTCGTCCAGGATGTGCCGATCGAGCAGGCGATCGATCTGGTGCTGGGCCAGAACCAGCTGGCGCGCCAGGTATTGTCCGACAACATGGTGCTGATCTATCCGAATACGGCCGCCAAGCAGAAGGATTACCAGGACCAGATCGTCCGCACCTTCTACCTGAACACCGCGACGCCCAAGGACGTGGAGAGCCTGCTGAAGACCGTGCTGGATGCCAAGACCGTGGTGACCAACGAGCGCGCCAATGCGATCGTGATGCGTGATACGCCGGAAGTCGTGCGGATGGCCGAGAAGCTCGTCGCCTCGGTGGACGTCGCCGAGCCCGAGGTGATGCTGGAAGTGGAGGTGCTGGAGATTTCGCGCTCGCGCATGCAGCAGCTCGGCATCAACTATCCGACCAGCGCCTCGATATCCACTCCCAGCGGTCTGGTGTTGAACGACTACCTGCACCGGAACGGCGCCATCAGCGGCGACACGATCACGGCCTCACCATTGTCCGTGTCAATCGACGCCCTCAGGACCACCGGCAACACCAATACGCTGGCCAGTCCGCGGATTCGTGTGCGCAACAAGGAAAAAGCCAAAATATTGATAGGCAGCCGCGTGCCCAGCATCACTTCGGCGCTGACGCCTACGGGTCTGCAAGGCGGCGGGTTGGTGGCCAACCAGCAGGTGCAGTATCTCGATGTGGGCCTGACGCTGGAAGTGGAACCCACCATCTACGCCGACAACGATGTCGCCATCAAGGTCAATCTGGAAGTCAGCTCCATCGTCAATACCGTCAAGAATCCCGCGACCGGCTCGCAGGTGTACGAGATCGGCACGCGCAACGTCGCCACGTTGCTGCAACTTAAAGACGGCGAAACCCAGATTCTCGCCGGACTGATCAAGGACAGCGATACACACAGCGCCTCGAAAATCCCGGGGCTCGGTGACATTCCCCTGGTCGGACGACTGTTCGCCGATCACTCCACTGACCGGGAAAAATCCGAAATCGTACTGTCGATCACGCCGCGCATCATCCGTGCCAAAGCGCGGCCGTCGAGCGAAAACACCGAATTCTGGTTCGGCACCGAATCACGCAGTGGCCTGGCGCCCCTGGCCACGCACGCCGCTCCGCGAGCCGCCGCCACCGCTGCCGGCGCCGGCGCCGCCGCTGCCAACCTGCCCGCGGCTGGTGCCGCAGCGGCCAACGTGAGCTCCACGGACGCTGGCGCGGCGGTTGGTGGCGGCGCCATGAGCGGTGGCACCGGGTTCGTGAGCCCCGCGCCTGCGGTGGCGAGTGGTGGGCTGATCGCTGCGCCCTCGGCCAGGCTGGCTGCAATCACCGGCGTTGCCGAGGTCCCATCGGCAAAGCCCGCGGAGCCCGAGGGACCGGCGCCCAAAGTGTCCACTTCGCTGAATGGGCCGGGCGAAGTGAAGGTAGGGGATGAGTTTACGGTGAGTTTCACAGTGCAGTCCGACCAGCCGCTGACGCGCGCGCGCGCCCAGGTGCGCTTTGACGGCGCCGCTTTCCAGTTGCTGGGGGGCGATCCCGGCGGAGCGATCCCGGCATCCAGCGACGCCAAGGTGATTGGCCGGACCGGCGGGGCGCAGCTGGACGTGACAACGGGCGCGGATGATCCGGTTAACGCAAGCGGCGATCTGATGGTGCTGAAGTTCAAGGCTCTGCAGGCCCGCCCGAAGACCGCGATTGCCGCGCAGCTCTCGGTGATGGGTGCGAGCGGTACCATCGTTGCCTCGAGCACGCCCACCCCGCTCGCCGTCAGCGTCGGCAACTGAGGCGCCTTGGGACGCACCCGCAGGAGCTGCATCATGCTGCGCCGGCATCGTGGTTTCACGCTGATCGAGCTGGTAATCACGGTCGCCATCATCGGTCTGCTCGCAAGTGCCGCGCTGCCGCTTGCCAGCATGACCATCAAGCGCGCGAAGGAGACCGAGCTGCGCGCGGCGCTGCGCGAGATCCGCACGGCGATCGACCTGTACAAGGATGCCGCGGCGCACGGCCGCGTCAGGGTCGACGCGGACGCCACGGGCTACCCGCCCGATCTCAAGTCGCTCTATGCCGGGGTCGAGGACATCAGCAGCGCCGACAAACGCCTGATCTACTTCCTGCGCCGGCTGCCGCGCGACCCCATGTTCCCGGACGGCACCGCGAGCGCGGATGACAGCTGGGGATTGCGCAGCTATGCCAGTCCGCCCGATGCCCCGCAGCCGGGCGCCGATGTGTATGACGTCTATTCACTGAGCAACGACAAGGGACTGAATGGAGTGCCGTACCGTGAGTGGTAAGGCGCGCGGCTTCACGCTGATCGAGCTGCTGGTGGTGATGAGCATCATCGCCGTGCTGCTCACGATCGCGGTGCCACGCTATTTCAAGACCCTCGAGCGCTCCCGTGAAACCGTGCTGCGCCAGGACCTGAATGTGATGCGGGAGGCGATCGACAAGCACTACGGCGATTACGGCCAGTATCCCGATTCGCTCGCGGCACTGGTGGAGCGCAAGTACATCCGCGCGATACCGGCCGAGCCGATCACCAAGTCGGCGGACGCCTGGCAGGTGGTGGTGTCCGAGGACCCCGACCACCCGGGCATCCGCGACGTGCACAGCATGGCCGAAGGCAATGGCAGCGACGGGCGCCCCTACAAGGAGTGGTAGCGCGGTGCCCGCGCGCGCCTTGCATCAGTCCGGCTTCACCTATCTCGGTCTGATGTTCGCCGTCGCGGTGCTCGGCATTACGCTGGCAACCGTGGGCATCGTGTGGAGCACGCAGATCCGGCGCGAGCGCGAGGAACAGTTGCTGTGGGTGGGACAGCAGTACCGCTCGGCCATTGACCACTATCGCGCCTACGGCGGACAGTTTCCGTTGGCGCTGACCGACCTGCTGCAGGACCCGCGCGTGCCGCTGCCGCGGCGGTTCCTGCGGCAGCTGTATCCGGATCCGATGACCGGGAAGGCCGATTGGCAGCTGGTCCTGTTGCCGAGCGGCTCAGGGATTGTCGGCGTGGCCAGCAGCTCGCAGGAAAAGCCCATCAAGCAGGCCAACTTCGACGCCGCCGATGCCCAGTTCGTGGGCGCGCAATGCTACTGCGACTGGAAGTTCGTGTTCTCGCCGCGCTACCGCTGGGGCACGGTCAGCGTTCCGGCCGCAAGTCCCCAGCAGCCATAGCGCCTCTGGTACGCAGCGCCGGGCCGTCCGCCCACTGCCATCGGACATATGGTGCCTTTCGACATGGCCAGCTACGGGCTATTGCTACCTTGCAGCCGAACTCCAATCTCCTAGAGTGGGCGGGCACGTCGAACGGGGCGTAACGCCCATCAGGCGACACAGGCGAGGTTTGATTATGCGATCCAGCCATGGCCATGCCCGCGCGCGCGGGCCGCTGCCGTTGGTTGCCGGCAGCATGCTGCTGGCGATCTCCGCGCTCGTGTACGCCAGCGCGCCGCTCCCATCATCCGTTGGCATCCACCGCAGCGTGGTCAACGTCGAGATTCCCCCGCTGAAGATGGTGCGACAGGACGGGGTCGCGGTGTCACTCGATCGGGAATTGAATGATGGCCGCCCCGTGGTCGTGAACTTCATCTACACCAGCTGCACCACGATTTGTCCGATGAGCAGCCAGGAATTCAGCCTGCTGCAGCAGCGGCTCGGCAAGGACAGCGAGCGCGTGCATCTGGTGTCGATTTCGATCGACCCGGAGCAGGATACGCCGGCGCGGCTGCGCAGCTACGCGCAGCACTTCCACGCGGGCAGGTCATGGGACCACTACACCGGCGACGCGGCCTCGAGCGTGCAGGCGCAGAGTGCCTTTGGCGTCTATCGCGGCGGCAAGATGAGCCACATCCCCGTGACGCTGCTGCGCACGGCGTCGGGACATCAGTGGGTGCGCCTCGATGGTTTCGCCACGGCGCAGGACATGTACGCCGAACTGCGGGGGCTGCTGCCCGGACGGTGATCTCGTAGCGGGCGTTCCGTCCGCCGCGCGCACGATGCGGCGCGCTCATTGCGTTTCATCGGAAGTCTCCGTGTTATGTCATGTGGTGGCAGCCACGGTGAGCGGGCCGCTGCGCGTGCGCCGCTCTTTCCTCTCAGCTCATGAGGTGTATCCCGCGGGGCAACTACTGTGTAGTGCCCAATGCTACTTGTTGCACCCCAAGGCATCCTTGGTCCCGGCGGAATTTGAGGGGAGCTGGCCTGCGCGGCTCAGAACTGTGAATTGCGTTTCGACGAGCCGGGAGGGAAGACCTAATGAGAAGCATCACCCACTCAGCGGTACTGCTGGGCGCCGCTGTCGCACTGACGATCGCGTTGCCCGCTGCGGCGCAGTCGTTCCGCGTGCAGTGCCCCACCAGCACGATCACGCACCCGGATCCGACCAACGCGGGCGTCAATAGTTCCGAGCCGGCCTATATCGGCCCCACGACCCTGGGGCTCAACGCCAACGGGTTTTACGCGCCGACCGCGAACGTGAACGGCGCGATCAAGTGCCAGCAGGTCGCCGGCGGTGATGGCTACGCGACCATGGCTGATGGCACGCAGACCTACATGTTCTCCTTCGGTCCGCTGTCGGGCATCGCGGACATCGCGGCCGGCAAGCCGGGCACGCAGTTCCCGAGCGTCTTCAACACGCAGTACCCGGGAACGCTGAAAGCGGGCGATCCGGCCACGACCGACGGCGCGAGCGACGCGCCGTACACGGTGGGCACGCCGACCTTCAATTGGAACGGTGCCGTTGGTTTGACACCGGACCTGCCGTTCCTGTCCACCATCTTCGACATCAGCGAAGGCTGCTCCTCATCGCTTCCCGGGCCCTGCACCGCGACGCCGGCGACCGTAACCGTCGTGCTCAACGAACCCTCCGCCTTCAATATGGGCGATCACGTGGTCATCTCCGGAACCGGCACCGGCTACGACAACACCGTGGCGAATCCGTACTGGACGGTGAGCGCGGGCGCGGTCCCCAATACGATCTTCTCCGCCAACCAGGCGTTCCAGTTCACAGCGAATACCACCGGGCTGCCGCAGATCACGACCTCGGCAACCGCGACCGTGGCGAGCGTTCCGGGCATCGACGGCCATGTCGACCCGCGGCAGATCATCGACGTGGGCGTCATGAACGGCAACATCCCGGCGCCTTTGATGGCGATCGATGAGGACGACGAGTTCTTCCTGACGCTCTCGAACACCGGCATGATCATGCGGCCCGATCTGTTCGAGCAGCACACGATCCACTTCCACGGCTATCCGAACGCCTCGTCGGTCTACGACGGCGTGCCGGATGCCTCGGTGGCGATCAACATCGGCGGCAGCTTCACCTACTACTACCTCGCGCCGGACGCGGGGACCTACTTCTGGCACTGCCACATCACGCCGCC
Organism: Gammaproteobacteria bacterium; assembly: GCA_028870705.1. Taxonomy (GTDB): domain Bacteria; phylum Pseudomonadota; class Gammaproteobacteria; order Steroidobacterales; family Steroidobacteraceae; genus FEN-1191. Next base: position 3,455 of record JAGWPD010000311.1, on the reverse strand, counting down.
CGAGCACCTGCAGATGGGCATGGTCGGGCAGCTGTACGTGCGCCCGCGCCAGGACCGCGTGCCGGCTGGCGGCGACCTGTTCGCGGCGCTCGCCCTGCAGCAGACGGACCTGCGTACCGCCTGCAATTCCGCCGCCGATATCCTCTGCAGCAATCCGCTCCCGGCTGTGTATACGGGTGCGGCTGCCCCGGCGTCGACGGTGGCGACAGATCCGACGAGCACCGCGGGCTACGCCTACAACGACGGAGACGGCTCGACTTACTACGATGTCGAATACCCGTTGCAGATGCACGGCTTCGATCCGAATTTCCACTTTGTCGGCATGACCTTCAACCCCGAAGCCTTCGTCGACATGAAGGACAAGTACTTCCTGCTCAACGGCCGCAGCTACCCGGACACGGTCAACCCGAAGGTGCAGCTGACACAGTCTTCCGACGGGCGCGTGCACTACTCGCAACCGCTGAACTCGATCATCAACATCCCGGCCGGCAAGAAGGCGCTGCTGAGAATTTCCGATCTCAGCGTGACCGAGTATTCGACGCTGGCGTCGCTGGGCATCCCGATGCACGTGATCGGCTACAACGCCAAGCTGCTGCGCGACCAGGCCGGCAACAACATGGATTACTACACCAACTCGATCACGCTCGGCGGTGGCGAATCGCTGGATGTGATTCTCGATGCCTGCCAGGTGCGCGCTGCGGACGGGAGCTGCACGACGGCCTACACCAAGGGATCGGTCTTTTATCTGTACACGCCGCAACTCGATCATCTGTCGAACGACGCCGAGAACTTCGGCGGTCTGATGACAGAAGTCCACATCAATTAAGGGGACGGCGATGAGCGCACTACACATGATCAAGGTGACAACCATGAACCGTATGCTCTCGCTGTCGCTGCTGCTGGCCGGCGCTCTGCTGTCGGGCGCGGCGGTGCACGCCGCGGCGCCGGGTATCACTGGCGGTACCGCCACCACCACCGGCGGCCCGGTCTTCAATCTGACCGCTCAGGCGGCATCCCTTAATCAACCGGACGGCAACCAGGTCTATGCCTGGGGTTACGGCTGCAACGGCGCTCCGGCCGGCTTTGCGCCGACCATGCCCAACCAGACCTGCGGCACGATGCAGGTTCCCGGACCCACGCTGATCGTCACGGAAGGCCAGACGGTCACGGTCACCCTGCTGAACGGCTTGCCGACGGCGGCCGGCAACACTTCCATTCTCTTTCCGGACTTCCAGGTGACGGCGACCGGCGGTGTGACGGGCCTGATGACGAACGAGGCGACACCGACGGCGACACCGACGAATACGGTGACCTATTCCTTCGTGGCCTCGACGCCCGGTACGCATGCCTACTACAGCGGCACGCAGGGCGATCTGCAGATCGAAATGGGTTTGTACGGCGCGATCATCGTGCTGCCAGCCACCGTGCCGACCGCCTGCACCAGCGGCGTGCATGCCAGCAATGTGCTCGCGCAAAGTTCTGCCAGTGCCGCGCACCCCGGCGTCACGGAAACCGACTTCCGGCTCGCGGCCAGCGCCTATGACCATCCGGCCAGCTGCTACGACCGCGAGTATCTGTTCCAGTTTGCCGAGATGGATCTCAACATCCATCGGACGGCGCAGGCGCAGGCGGCCCTGAAGGCCGGTTGCGCGGCCGGCGCGATCGGCTGCAGCCTCGAGGTGCCGACCGAGCCGTACCACCCCAACTATTTCGTGGTCAACGGCCGCTCGATGCCTGATGACATGGATCCCAACTACGATGCGGTGTACCCGCACCAGCCCTACAACGGCAACCCGCACATGCATCCGGGCGAGGACACCCTGATCCGCGTGATCGGGCAGGGCCGCTGGCAGCATCCCTTCCACGAGCACGGCAACCACGTGCGTATCCTCGGGCGCGATGGCAACCTGATCACCAGCGCCACCGATCCGAGCAGTCTCGCCGGCCCGCTGCTGTTCACCACCACGACCACGCCGGGGCAGGCATTCGACGGCATCTTCTACTGGACCGGCCGCGGCCTGAACTGGGACGCGTACGGCCACAACCCGAACTCGCCGAAGGTCAACGGAGTCTTCGTCGACCCGGCTGCCGATCCGCCGTGCACACCGGACGCGAACGGCTACAACACGGGCGCGCCGCTTGCGGTCAATTACTTTGAATGGTGCCAGGATCACAACAAACCGCTGCAGGCAGCACCCTTCGGTGACGTGCCGAGCGGCGGACCGGCGACGCTGCCGGACGCCAACATCTTCACCAACGGCGCCTGGTACAGCGGCAGCCCGTACCTCGGGCCCGATGCCACCAACCGCGCGACCGGACCGAACAGCGTGTTCCAGCCCTCGAACGTGCAGGGGAACCCAGCGAACGAGCGTGGCTACGCGTTCATGTGGCACTCGCACAATGAGCGCGAGATCACCACCAACAACGTGTTCCCGGGCGGAATGTTCATGATGATGCTCGTCGATTCGCGTGAATTCGTGATCGACGAGTCGAACTAGGATTCAGGGAGAATGACAATGCGGTTCGAAATCCTCAAGTCTGTCCTGGTCAAGTCGGGACTGGCCGCTTCCATTCTGATGCTGGCCAGCGGAGTGACCTACGCCCAGCAGGTGGTGAACCTGTCGGCCGGCAGGACTCACACCACGTTGCCTGACGGCAGCTATGTGCCGATGTGGAGCTATAGTTGCGGCTCGGCCGTGGTGGGCTCCACCGCGACCTGCGCCAACTTGAATCCGAATGCGCCGGCCGCGATTCCCGCGACGACCACCACGCCTGCCGTCCCGGCCGGCTGGTCGCCGGTCGTGATTACCGTGCCCAGCGGGCAAGACCTGCAGATCAAGCTCACCAATACTCTGCCCGTGCCCACCTCGCTGACGATCGTGGGGCAGCTGGGCGGTGGCCTAGGCAACAGCGCCACTTCAGACGCGAGCCCGACACACAGCACGCTGGTGACGACCTGGCCGGTCGCGAACACGCCTGGCGCCGCATTCAATCCGCCTCCGCAGGGTAACCGCGTCCGGTCCTTCGCGACCGAAGTGGCCTCAGGCGGCGGTGTCCAGGCGCTGACCTGGACGGCTCCGCGGCCGGGCACGTACCTGCTGGAGTCCGGCACGCATCCGTCCATTCAGGGTCCGATGGGCCTGTACGGCATCGTGGTGGTCACCGCCGCGCCCACGGCGGCAACGACGGGTACCGCCTATCCGGCTGCCGGGCCGAGGGCGGCCATCAGCTACAGCGCGGAAATCCCGCTGCTGCTGAGTGAAATCGATCCGGTGCAGAACACGGCGGTCGACACTGCGGTGATGACGACGGGTTTCAGCGAAGGCACAGTATGGAAGGGCGGGCCTACCGGTTGCGGCGCCGCGCACACCTGCTATCCGCCAACAGTGAACTACACGCCGCTTTACTACCTCATCAATGGCGTCGCGTTCAACAAGACGGCCGCGTCGGCCTCG
>JAGWPD010000310.1 GCA_028870705.1 Gammaproteobacteria bacterium | reverse complement strand
GCGATGGCTGGTGATGTCGATGCAGGCATGCGCGTGACCAAGGATCACGCCATTCACGTCGCGCAATGCGCTCGAGACGCAACGCACCCAGCGCTCCTCCGTGCCCCGCGGATGCAGGCGGAATTCAAGCTCGGTCGATGGATCCTGCGCCAGGCGCTGCCACCCGGCGCGCACCCGCGCACGATCCTGGGGATGGACGACTTCGGCCTGATCCAGTCCCATGATGTCCGCCTGGCCAGGCGCCGCGAGCGCCCGCCAGGCCGGATTGAAGTAACTCACAGCGCCGTCCTGGTCCGTAAGCATGACGCCGAGCGGCAGCCTTTCGACCAGCAGCCGGTAACGCTGGTCGAGGCGCTGCTGCTCGTCCTGCCGCCGCAGTTGCGCCTCGGCGCGCCGTTGGCTGGTCAGTACATCGAACATCAACACGATGCCGCCGACCGCGCCGTGCTCGTCCAGCCAGGGGACGATCTGGCCCTTGAGCCAGTCCAGGCTTCCGTCCGCGCGCGGCAGACACTCCTCGCCAAAGCGCACCGCCTGACCAGCCAGCCCCAGCCGCAGCCGTCCGCGCCAGGTGCCTGGCAATTCCGGCAGCAGTTCGTGCAGGCGGCGGCCGGCCAGCTCGGCTGCGCCCAGCCGCAGGTTCTCGCGGAACGGCGCATTCGCGGCGATGACGCGCAATTCGCGGTCGAGCTTTGCGACGCACACCGGTGCCGCTCCAAGAAGCTGTGCCAGGTACTGTTCCTGCCGCTGCGCCGATTCCGTGGCCCGGTGCGCCGCAGTCACGTCGCGCACGATGCCCGACATGCCGAACGCGTTTCCCCGCGGATCGGTCTGGTGGGCGCGACCCAGGCTGTGGAGCCAGCGCATCTGACCGTCCGGCCTGACGATGCGGTATTCGATCGAGTACGAATCGCGCACCTGCAGGGCGGTCTCGATCGCCTGGCCCACGGCCGCGCGATCTTCCGGATGCACCAGCTGCAGGAAATTCTCGACGGTCGCGGGTGCGTCGGCCGCGACGCCCAGCAGGCTCCGGCACCGCTCGGACCAGACCAGTTCGTTGGTGGCCGGATCCCAGTTCCACGTGCCCAGCTCCGCCGCGTCGAGCGCCAGCTGCAGCTGCCGATCGCGATCGCCGAGCCAGCTGAGCAGCTGGCGGATGCGTTTGGCCGAGACACTCATCGTGGTGGTCTTCCCTATTCGGCTGGCGGAGGCGGCATTCTGATATCTTGGACCATCCTTTGCCACTGCCGGCTGCGGAACTCGCTGCCCCGCCCGTGGTCACTGGATGTCTGGCCTCATCGATCGCGACCAGGGACGCACGTTGTCACTTGCCCTCTCGACGTTGCTCTACGAATGGCGCCGCTACCTCGCCGCGGTGATCGCGCTGGCGGTGGCGGGACTGCTGGTGCTCGCGATGACCGGCATGTTCATGGGCCTGGTGAAGACCTTCTCCGCGACCGTCGATCGCTCACCGGCGCAGATACTCATCATGCCGCCGGACGCCACGAATCTGTTCGATTCGCGCTCGGGCCAGCCGCGGCGCCTGATTCCCGAGATCTACGGCAACCCGAACGT
>JAGWPD010000309.1 GCA_028870705.1 Gammaproteobacteria bacterium | reverse complement strand
GCAACATCAGCGCGCTAGCACGCGCGCTCGCGCCGATAGCCAGGCTGTGCATGAAGAGCGGCATGGGCGCTGGTGAACTACAAATGGCCGCGAAGATCGCGTGCATCGGGGTTGCAGCCGAGAGTGCCAGGCTTGGAAATCGCCTCAACCACTCCCGTATTGCTGCTGCTACTGGCTTGACGCGCAAGGACGTACGAACGCTGGCTGGGCTGCTACATTCCGGCAAGGTTGCAGCGGCGCGCGAAATCTCCAAACAGAGAACTGCACGCGTACTACATGGGTGGCGAACCGACCCGGAGTTCCAGGACCGGCGCGGCAATCCACTACGACTCCTGGTGAATGGGCCTGGTCTGACGTTTCATGTTTTGGTGAAGCGCTACGGCGGGGACGTGACACCAATTTCCGTGCTGAACGAGCTGCTGCGGAGCGGGGCCGTGGGACGAGCGGCGGGCGGGCGGGTGGCCGTGAGGAAAAACACGCCGCGCGTTCGCGGATTCGGTGCCGACGTGGTGGCGGACTTCTCGGCGCGATTGCGCGATCTGGGCAGTACTCTCGTCAACAACATCGAAAGCGCTGAACACCCTATGTTTGTAGGGTTTTCGGAGATCAAGGGCCTGTCGGCGGATGAGGCGGCGTTGTTTCACGAGACCTTCTCGGAGCGCGCGGCTTCGCTCGTCGATGGGGTGGATCGGTGGCGCACCAGCCAGGCGCGAGTGCGGGCGAAGAAGTCCAGCGCCAGCCGTGCTGATGGCATGCGGGTAGGGGTCGGTGTTTACCTGCTTGAGCAAAAGAGCACGCCGCCGCTGCCGCCAAGCCGGAAACCATCCAAGCCCGTGCAAACACCTGGCGCCGCCAAGGCCTCCAGGACGGTCAGAACCCTTAAGTCGTAGGCGACACGAGTTCGTCGCGCAGCGCGCGGCGCAGGATCTTGCCGACATTCGTCTTCGGCAAAGAGTCGCGGAAATAGATATGACGCGGCATCTTGTAGCCGGTCAGGGACTTGTGGCAATACTCCAGGATCTCGTCCGCAGTCAGCGCGGGGTCCTTCTTCACGATGAACAGCGCCACCACTTCGCCCGAGCGTTCGTCGGCCTGCGCGACCGCGGCTACTTCGGCGACACCGGGGTGGTGGGCGACGACATCCTCGACTTCATTCGGGAACACCTTGAACCCGGAGACGATGATCATGTCCTTCTTGCGGTCCTCGATGAACACGTAGCCGCGGTCGTCCATGCGGCCGATGTCGCCGGTTCGCAGCCAGCCATCGGGCAGCATCACCTTCGCGGTCTCCTCGGGTCGTTGCCAGTAGCCGCGCATCACCTGGGGGCCGCGCGCGCAAAGCTCACCGGATGTATTGAGACCGACGTCCTTGCCGTCATCGTCGCGGATGGTGACCTCGGTTGAGGACAGCGGCAGGCCGACAGCGCCGGTGAACGGCACGCCCACCAGCGGATTGACGCACACCGCGGGCGATGCCTCGGTCAGGCCCCAGCCCTGGGTGACGACGCAGCCGGTGACCCGCTGCCAGCGCTCGGCGACTGCGCGCTGCACTGCCATGCCGCCGCCGACGGTGGCGACCAGGCGGGAGAAATCCAGGGCGCTGAATCCGGGCGTGTTCATCAGCGCATTGAACAGCGTGTTCACGCCCATGAAGAACATCGGCGGGTGGCGGCGCAGCTCCTTGACGAATCCCGGGAAATCCCGGGGATTGGTGATCAGGTGGCCGGTGCCGCCGAGCGAGGAGAACAGCAGGCAGTTCGCCGTCAGTGAGAAAATGTGATACAGCGGCAGCGCGCACACGTAGGTCGTGTTCTCGATCTCGACCTGCTTGAACCAGGCGCGGGCCTGCAGGATGTTCGCGACCATGTTGCCGTGGGTGAGCATCGCGCCCTTGGAAACGCCGGTCGTCCCGCCGGTGTACTGCAGATAGGCGATGTCGTCATGGCCCACGTCGACGGGCGTCGGCACGGCGGGCGCGCTCGTTAGCACTTCGCCAAGCGAGCGCGCGTGCGGAATGCTCCAGGACGGAACTTTGCGCTGTACATGACGCAACACGAAGTTGACCAGCGCTCCCTTGGGGAACCCGAGCAGGTCGCCGACGCCAGTGACCACCACGTTGGGGACGGGCACCGCGGCGAGTGTTTGCTGGGCAACCGCAGCGAAATTCTCGAGCACCACCAGCGCGGTGGCGCCGGAGTCGCGCAGCTGGTGTTCGAGCTCGGTGGCCGTATAGAGCGGATTGGTGTTGACCACGGTGAGGCCGGCGCGCAGCGCGCCGAACATCACGATCGGATACTGCAGGATGTTCGGCAGCATGATCGCGACACGCTCGCCCTTGCGCAGTCCCCGCTGCTGCAGCCAGGCGGCGAAACGGGACGAGAGCTGATCGAGCTGTGCGTAGCTCAGGCGCCGCTCCATCTGGATGTAGGCCGTACGGTCAGCAAACTGGCGGCAGCTGCCGTCGATCAGCTGCTTGAGCGAGGTATATTCGTTCGGATCAATGTCGGCGGGCGTGCCGGGCGGATATTGCTTGATCCAGAATCGGTCCATGCGCATCCCCTCACCGGTTCGGACCGGCTTCTTCAGTGCGAGTGCTCGTGCAGCAGCGGCCGGAGCTTCGCCCAGACATTATCCAGCAGAATCGGCTGGCCGTGTTCGTTCGGGTGCAGGCCGTCGCGCTGCATCAGCGCGGGCCGATCGGCCACGCCTGCGAGCAGGAACGGCACCAGCGCGACGTGATGGTGGCGGGCCAGCTGCGCGAAAATGTCCGCATAGCCTCCGGCATAGCGTTCGCCGTAGTTTGGCGGCATGCGCATGCCGAGCAGCAGCACGTGCCGGCCCTGCTTCGCGACCAGAGCGATCATCGCGTCGAGGTTGCTGCGGGTGGTCGCGAGCGGGAGCCCGCGCAGGCCATCGTTGGCGCCGAGCTCGATGATCACGTAGCGCGGGTCGTGCGCCGCGAGTGCGCGCGGCAGGCGGGCGAGGCCGCCGGTGGTGGTCTCGCCGCTGACGCTGGCGTTCACGATCTGGAGCCCGTAACCTGACTGCCGCAGGCGCAGCGACAGCAGGTTTACCCAGCCCTGTTCGACGGGAATCCCGTAACCGGCGCTGAGGCTGTCGCCGTACACCAGTATCACCGGCTTACCGACCGGCGCGGCGCGGGCCGCTGCGCTGGGCAGCGCGAGTGACAGGCACAACAGGATGGCAATGACGCGGGACATAGTCCTCGAGGCAGAGCGGGCCACGCGGCAGGTTAACAGCCCGGATGGGCCGCTGACCATCGTGCGCGACGTGAGCCTGGCAATCCGCGCGCGCGAGAGCGTGGCGATCGTCGGGCCCTCGGGCGCGGGCAAGTCGACGTTGCTGGCGTTGCTGGCGGGGCTCGATACACTCACATCCGGCCGGATCTGGCTGGCCGGTGAGGAGCTGTCGGCGCTCGACGAGGACGGCCGGGCGCGGCTGCGGGCTGCGCACGTTGGCTTCGTGTTCCAGTCCTTTCATCTGGTGCCGGCGCTGACCGCACTCGAGAACGTGATGCTGCCGCTGGAGCTGCGCGGGCAGGCCGATGCGCGCGGGCGCGCCGCGGCGATGCTGGAGCGCGTCGGGCTGACGGCCCGCGCAGGCCACTATCCGCGCCAGCTCTCGGGCGGCGAGCAACAGCGCGTCGCTATGGCGCGGGCTTCGGTCGGGGAGCCCAGCGTACTGTTTGCCGACGAGCCCACCGGCAACCTCGATGCCGCGACCGGCGAGCGGATCATCGGGCTGTTCTTCGAGCTCAACGCCGATGCGCGGACCACGCTCGTGCTCGTCACGCACGACCGCGCGCTGGCCGGGCGCTGCGGGCGGGTGCTGTCGATGGACGGCGGGTCGCTGGTGTAGGCGATGCGGATGCTCGCGATGGCCTGGCGTGCATTGCGCCGCGAGTGGCGCTCGGGCGAGCTTGCGGTGCTGTGGCTGTCGCTGGTGGTCGCGATCGCGGCGCTCACCGGCGTGGGCTTCCTGGTCGATCGCATCGGGCGGGCGGTGCAGGCGCAGGCCAGCGAAGTGCTGGCGGCCGATGCGCGCGTGGAATCGCCGGAAGCACTCGCGCCACAGCTGCAGCAGCAGGCACGGCAGCTGCGGCTGCAGACGGCGCGGCTCGCGACGATGCTTTCGGTGGTGTTCAATGGCGATGCGAGCCAGCTGGCCGAGATCCGCGCGGCGAGCGCGGCCTATCCGCTGCGCGGTGTGCTGAAGACGGCCGCCCAGCCATTCGGGGCGGGCAGCGTGACGCATGGGATTCCGCCGCCAGGCGAGTGCTGGCCGGATTCGCGCCTGGCGGCCGCGCTGGGCGCGCAGGTTGGCGGTACGCTGGGCGTCGGCGCGCTGCAGCTGCGTGTCGGACGCATCCTCATCAGCCGCCCGGACCAGGGCTCGGCCTTCGTGGAGTTCGCGCCGGCGCTGGTGCTGAACGATGCCGACCTGGCCGCGACGCGCCTGGTGCAGCCCGCGAGCCGCCTGCAGTACGCGCTGCTGCTCGCTGGCGATGCGCGCGCGCTGCGTGACTTCCACGACTGGTTCGAGCCGCGCGCCCGCCCGGGCGAGCGATTTGCCAGCGTCGCCGACGCCAGTCCGCAGATCGGCGATGCCGCGCGCCGCGCGGGGCAGTTCCTGTCACTGGCGGGGCTGGTGGCGGTGCTGTTGTGCGCCGTCGCGGTCGCAATGAGCGCGCGCAGCTACGTCGCGCGGCATCTCGATTCGGTCGCGCTCCTGAAGACACTGGGCGCCTCGCGCCGCTTCGCGCTTGGCGTCCACGTGCTGCAACTGCTGTTGCTGGCCGTGGCGGCGGCGCTGCTCGGGGCGGTGCTGGGTTGGCTAACGCAGGCCTGGCTGCTGCGCGCGCTGGCGGGGCTGCTGCGTACCGACTTGCCGCCGGCCGGATGGCTGCCGGTGCTCATGGGATTGGTGGTCGCGGTCGCAATGCTGGCGGGATTTGCGCTCCCTTCGCTGCTGCAGTTGACGCGCGTGCCGGCGCTGCGGGTGCTGCGGCGCGATGCGGATCCGCCGCCGCTGCGGTTGTGGCTGGCGCTGCTGCCTGCGGCGCTGGCCATACTGGGCGTGATCTATGCGACGCTCGGCCAATGGACTTTGAGTCTCTGGTTCGCGGCGGGTTTTACCGTGGCGGTCGCGGCCTTGGCATTGTGCGGCTGGCTGCTGGTGCACTTGGCTGGCCGCGCCCGGCGCGGCGCGGGGCTGGCGCTCCGCCACGGCCTTGCCAATCTCGCCCGCCGGCGCGGCGGCAGCGTGGCGCAGATCGTCGCCTTCGGGCTCGGCGTCTTGCTGCTGCTGGTGCTCGCGATCCTGCGGCGCGACCTGCTGCAGGACTGGCGCACGAGCCTGCCCGCCGGGGCGCCGAATTATTTCTTCGTCAACATTCCGACCGATGCGCGCGATGATTTTCGCGCCGCGCTGCTCGCGGCGGGCGCGCGGCCCGAGCGTTTCCTGCCGATGGTGCGCGGCCGGCTGCTCGCGATCAACGGCGTGGCCATCGACAAGTGGCCGCAGCGCAGCCGCATGGCCGATCGCGAACAGAACCTCACCTGGTCGGCCGGGCTCGGCGATGACAACCGGATCACCGCCGGCCGCTGGTGGCAACGGCAAGACGCCGGCAAGCCGCTGGTGTCGCTCGCGAGCGAATTTCAGGAATCGCTGGGCCTGAAGCTCGGTGACCGCCTGGACTTCGATATCGCAGGCGAGCGTTTCGAGGTGAGCGTAGCGAGCTTCCGCAAGGTCCGATGGGACAGCTTCCGGCCGAACTTCTTCATCATGTTCCCGCCGGGCCTGCTCGAGGGTGCGGCCGGCAGCTACATGACCAGCGCCGCCTACGAGCCGCGCAGTGCCGGTGCGCTCACCGGGCTGGTGCGGCGCTTCCCGAGCGTCTCCATCTTCAACGTCGGTGACCTGCTCGCCCAGGTGCGCTCGGTGATCGACAAGGCGGTGACCGCGGTGCAGAGCGTGTTTGCGTTCACGTTGCTGGCGGGCCTGACGGTGCTGCTCGCTGCGGTGCAGGCGAGCCGCGACGAACGCCGCTACGAGACCGCGATCCTGCGGGTGCTGGGCGCGGGTCGGAGCCTGCTCATGCGCAGCGCGCTCGCGGAGTTCGCCGCCCTGGGACTGCTTGCGGGCCTGCTTGCCGCCAGCGGCGCGGCGCTCGGTGGCTGGCTGCTGGCGCGCCAACTCGAGCTGCACTATCGTTCCAGCCTGGTCTACTGGCTGCTTGGCCTGCTGGGCACGATGCTGGTCGTCGCTGTGAGTGGCGCCGTGGCGACGCGTCCGGCGCTGAACCAGCCGCCGCGCACGATCCTGAACTAGAGGCTGGAGGCAGCTCCGATGGAAAGGCGCAGCGATCGGCTCCGTGCGCGCGGACCAGTCGGCGTACTGCCCGCATTGTTGGCGCTTGCTGCGGTGACGCTCCACGCCGCGCCCCTCGGAGGCTTGAGCGCCGCCGATCGCATGGGAGCCTACCTGATGCTGGACGGCGTGCGCGCGGCGATCGAAGCCGACTATTACGACCCGAGCTTCGGGGGGCACGACCTCAAGGCGCTGGCGAACGCGGCCGGGGAGCGCATCGCCCGGGCCGGCACGGACACCGAGGCGATGGCGGCCATCGCGCAGTTCGAACTCGCCCTCGACGACCGGCACACGACCTTCTCACCACCCGGGCAGCGGTTGTCGGCCGACTATGGCTGGAAAATGGGACTCGTGGGCGAACACTGCTACGTGATCGCGATCGATCCGGACAGTGATGCAGCCCATCAGGGCGTGGCCATCGGCGACCAGGTCATCACCGTGGAAGGCATCACTCCCGCGCGCGCCGACCTGTGGCGGCTTGAGTACCACCTGAACGAACTGCAGCCGTTGCCGGCGCTGCACGTCCAGCTGCTCTCCTCATCCGGGCAGGTGCGTATGCTGGAACTGGCCGCAAAGCTTCGTGCACGCCGCGCTGCGGCGGCGACGGGCGAGGCGCCGTCGCTGCGCATCAGGCCGGCGGCCGTGCGCCGCATGCCGGACCTGCTGCTGTTGCGTATGCCCTCGTTCCCGCCCACCGCGGCCGAGATGCGCGGACAGCTGCTCGACATGCATGATCGCGCCGCACTGATACTCGATCTGCGTGGCAACGGCGGCCGGGCGGATACCGCGCTCAATGAGCTGCTGGGCGAGCTGTACGGCGATGATTTCGTGATGGCGACGCGCCAGAGCCGCGGCGGCAGTTCACCGTGGACGATCACGGGCGCGGGCCGCAACGCCTACACCGGCAGCGTGCTGGTGCTGGTCGATGCGCAGTCCGCCGCCGCCGCTGAGCTGTTCGCACGCACGCTGCAGCTCACCGACCGCGGCACGGTGATTGGCGACCGTACGGCGGGCGCGGTGATGGAAGCCACGCTCGCATCCCTGGGCAGCGTGCGTGGGGAGCGCGATCTGGCGGGTGCGACCTCGGTGAGCATCGCCGAGATCGTGATGCCGGACGGCGGCCGGTTGGAAAAGACCGGCGTGACCCCGGATTTCATCGTACTGCCCAGCGCCGCGGACATGGCCGCGGGCCGCGACCCGGCGCTGGCGCAGGCGCTCGCGCTGGTGGGCCATCCGCTGGACGCGGCCGCTGCCGGCAGGCTGTACGCCGCCGCGAGCCGCTAGTGCGCGATGCCGATGGTCATCCAGGCCTGCGCCACCGCTTCGCCGCGCAGCGTGAGCCCTTCGATCGCGAACTCGTAGATGCCGGGACCCAGCGCGGTGCTGTTCAATGACACGCGCAGGTCGCCGTTCGAATCGCGCAGCATGTAGTTCAGCACGGCCACGCGTCCCTGGTCCTGCCGGTCGAGCGTGACGCGGAAGGCCGTGAACTTCGACCACGACATGTCGATCTTCAGGTCGGCCATCTGCGCTGCGCCATTGCTGCCGAGCGTGACCGCGGCGCGGCGCGACGGCGCGGTCCGACTGGGCACCAGCCTGACCGTGCGGGTGCTGGTGGCGGGCTGGAGCGGCTGTTCAGCGACGGCTTGCTGGAGCGAGGCGATCGTCGCGTCGCGCCCGGCGAGCTTGCCCCAGAGAACCATGGCTGCGATCGCCGCCACGCAGGCGAGCACGAGCGCCGCGATCATCACGGGCAACTGCTCCCACCACTTGCGCGTCGGCGCTTCCCACGGCGAGGAGACGCCGCCGGCCTCGAGCAGGCGCAGGCCCGCGTGCACGCGCTCGGCCAGCCCGATCTCGTCGATCAGCCCGGGATGCTCGCGGCAATAACGCTCGAAATCCTGCGCGCCGCGGATCGGCAGGCGCCCGGCAAGATAGCGCTCGGGAATCTGGTTGCGCAGGATGAACTCGCGGTCCATCGGCATCGACTGCGGCACGGCCGGCATCGCATGCGGCACGGCGGCGGCAGTCGCCTCACGCCCCGGTGGGGGTACGACGAGGGGCGCGGTACGCATCTTAGGTAGGATATGTCATCGGGACTTGTCCAGCCTGCATGGTGCGCCCGGAGCCTTGCGGGCGCTTGGGTGGTGGTCACAGTTCAGGGTCAGCGCGGGGCTGATGCGAACTGCGTCACACTTCTGGGTCGTTGATGGGTCACAATCCGCGCGTATTGGGGCCGCGGAAACTGGAGCGCAGCCGATGAAATTCCGGAAGTTATCCCGTGCCGCCGCGACCGCAGCGCTGGCTTGCCTGGCCGCGGCCGCGGGCCGGGCGGCCCAGCCCGACGAGTCGGCGCTGACGATCTACAGCTCGCAGCAGCCGGGCGCGATTTCGGCTGATTTCTACCGCCCGGTACCGGGCGGCACGGTGCCGCCGGCGTCCTCGGTGCCGGGCTATGCGATGGTCCGGCAGGATCGTGACGTGCAGCTTGCCGCCGGGCGTTCGACGCTGCGGTTTGGCGACGTGGCCGGGCTGATCGATCCGACCACGGTGACCTTTGGCGTGCCGGCGGAACCCGCGGTGCGCGTGCTCGAACAGAATTTCCAGTTCGACCTGGTCAGCACACCGAAGCTCCTGTTGCGCTATCTCGATCGCGAGATCACGGTCGAGCGCAACGTCGGCAACCAGGTCGCGACGGTCACGGGCACGCTGCTCTCCGCCGCCGACGGCCTCGTGCTGCGCAGCGCCGACGGCAGCGTGCACGCGCTGAACGGTTATTCTGCGGTGAAATTCCCGCAACTGCCGGGCGGCCTGATCACGCAGCCGACGCTGGTGTGGGACCTGTATTCCCCGGCGGCCGGCACACAACGCGCGCGCGTCACCTACCAGACCGGCGGCATCACCTGGTGGGCCGACTACAACGTGGTGTTCAACGAGGGCCGCAACCCGAACCAGGGCCTGATCGACCTCTCGGCCTGGGTCAGCGTGATCAACCAGTCCGGCGCGACCTACAAGGATGCACGGTTGAAACTGGTGGCAGGTGATGTCAATCGCGTGCAGGCGCCGGCTTTCCGCCGCGAAGCCATGGCGGCCGCGGCGCTGGCGGCCCCGCCGCCCCCGGGTTTCGCCGAGAAGGCCTTCGACGAATTCCACCTCTATACGCTCGGCCACACGACCACGCTGCCGAACAATTCGACCAAGCAGATCGAGCTGTTCGATCGTGCCCGGCAGATCCCCGCGCGGCGGCTGCTGGTCTATGACGCGCTGGGTTCGCCAGCCTTTGGCGCGCCGTTCACCGAGCGCAACCCGGGCTTCGCCGATAACACCAAGGTCGATACCTACCTCGAGTTCCGCAACGACGCCGCCTCGGGGCTGGGCGTGCCGCTGCCGGCCGGGCGCGTGCGCGTCTCGCGGCTCGACAGCGCGGATGGGAGCCTCGAGTTCGTCGGCGAGGATGCGATCGACCATACTCCAAAAGACGAGGATGTGCGCCTGAGGCTCGGCAGCGCCTTCGACGTGGTCGGCAAGCGCCGGCAGGTCGATTACAGGATCGACAGCCACGCCCGCTGGCTGGAAGAGGAAATCGAGATTACGCTCCGCAATCACAAGGCGCAGCCGGTCGAGGTGCAGGTGCGCGAGCCGATGTACCGCTGGTCGAACTGGAAGGTGCTGCAGCAGACGCAGGATCACGTGCAGGACAGCGCGCGGCTGATCCATTTCAACGTCACGGTGCCGAAGGACGGCACATCGGTGCTCCGCTACCGGGTGCGCTACAACTGGTGAGGGCATGGGTTTCACCGACGACAAGCCGGGCACCAGGCCGCCGCGCGGAAAAAGCGCCGAGCCGCCGTCCGCGGGCGGCGGCGCGCCACGCGACGGCGTGCGCCATGATTCGCGCGGCAACGCCGTCTGGCAGTGGGCCATCGACACCGGCAAGCACGCGATCGATTCGACTTCGCGCCTGCTGAAGCGGCTTGAGGTGCCGGGCCTCAGGCTCGAGGACGATCCCAAGCCGGACGAGAAGGGTCCCGCTCGGCAGGAACAAGCGGGCGGATATGATCCCTACGGTGGGCGGCCGGGAGCGAAGGCCTCGGCTGCCCAGCCAGTTGCCCGGCCGGCAACGGCCGTCAGGAAACCAGCTGCAGCGCCGCCGGCTCGTCCGTCGTTCTGGCGGCGTCTGTTTCGGCGGGGCTAGCCGGGTCGATGTAGTCAATGCCGGCCGCCGCCAGCCAGCGCGCGACGCTGTTGGAGCCGACCTGCTTGGCGACGCAATGGATGCCGAGCACGCGGGCGATGTGCGTGCAGGCGGACAGGAGCGCGCGCGGATAGCGATCCTGCATCGCCTCGGCCGTGAGCCCGGCGCTCAGCTTCAGCATGCGGATCGCCTTGCAGCGCAGGAGCTTGAGCGCGGCGTCGTTCAGCACGAAATCGTCGAGCACCACTCGGCAGTGCAGCCGTTCGCACAGCTCCAGCAGCGGCAGCGCGCGCTCGGGCTGCTCCGCCCAGGCCGCGGCCGGCACGATCAGCATCACCAGGCCTTCATCGACATTGTTGCGCGTCAGGCAGGACTCGAAGCGCTGGGCGAAACCGCGATCGAACACGGCGGCGGCGGAGATCGCGATCGCAAAGCTCGAGGGCTTGTTGCTGTAGTGCTGCCGGTGCTGCACCAGCCAGTCGACCACGCGTTCGAACAGCGCGGCATCGTGTTGCGCGCCGATCGGCGCCACCGCGACCTCGAAGCGGCGCGTGCCGGTGCCGCGCTGCAGGCGCGCGTAGGCGCGCGCGCGGATCGGCGTGTTGTCGGGGAGTTCGAGCGGCAGGCTGCCTTCCGTGTCGCCGGGCGCCGCGGCCTGCAGCTTGTCGACGGCCGGCGCGAGCAACATGCTGAAGCGCTGCAGCAGCGCGCGCACCGCGGGCGTGACCACGCGCGTGTCGTCGACCACGCCACCCTCGATGAACGCGCAGCCGACGCCGCTGCAGCCACCGAGTGGGTCACGCGCCGCCAGGAACAGCGCGCGGCGGCCGTCGTCGAGCTTGCGATGGATGCAGGCACGGGTGGGTTCGAGCGTGAAGACCTCGATCGCCGTGAGCACGAAGCCGTGCTCGTCCGGGCCCAGCGAGCCGGCGCTCAGCCAGAGCGTGTCGCCGGCGGAATCGTGCAACGAGAACGACTGTGCCCGCCACGGGCCGAGCGCAAGCAGGAGCGCCCGCCCCAGCTCGTCGGGTACGGGGCGCCGCCGAATGCCGGAAGCAGTCTTCTCCGACAGTTGGGACATGGTGCCTATCATGGCGGAGGCGGCAAACTGTCGCCGTGATGCCACTCCCGTTCCACCGTGGCGGCATGAATTCGCTAGACTTGTCATAATTCCCGCGGCGAGCGACTGCGGAGGTAGCCAACGTGTACCGCGCCCCCGTCTCCGAAATGCGCTTCGTGCTCGAATCCCTGCTGGATGCCGGGCAGCTCGCGCGCCTGCCGCGTTTCGCGGATTTTTCGCTGGATACCGCCGAGGCCGTCCTGACGGAGGCCGGTCGATTCGGTGCCGAACTGCTCGAGCCGCTCAACCAGTCCGGTGATCGCGAGGGCGCCCGCTGGAGCGCCGCAGGCGTACAGGTGCCGACGGGTTTCCGCGCGGCGTATGCGCAATATGTTGAAGCCGGCTGGCATCAGCTCGGCACCGACGCGGCGCATGGTGGGCAGGGCCTGCCGCACGTGCTGGTCAGCGCGGTGGAAGAAATATGGTGCAGCAGCAACGTGGCGCTGATGCTGTGTCCGCTGCTCTCGCGCGGCGCGATCGAAGCCTTGCTGATGGTCGGCTCGCCGGAACTGCGGCAGGCCTACCTGCCAAAAATGCTGACCGGCGAATGGTCGGGCACGATGAACCTGACCGAACCGCAGGCGGGCTCGGATCTCGCCGCGATCCGCATGCGCGCGGTGCCCGCGGGCGATCACTACCTGGTCTCCGGCCAGAAGATCTTCATCAGCTACGGCGACCACGATATGACCGGGAATATCGTGCACCTCGCGCTGGCGCGCATCGAGGGCGCGCCCGCGGGCGTCAAGGGACTGTCGCTGTTCCTGGTGCCGAAGTTCCTGCCGGATGCCGACGGCGCGCCGGGCGCGTGCAATGACCTGCGCTGCGTGTCGATCGAGCACAAGCTCGGCATCCGCGCCAGTCCCACCTGCGTGCTCGCCTACGGCGATGCGGGCGGCGCGGTCGGGTATCTGGTCGGCGAACCCAATCGCGGCCTCGAGTACATGTTCATCATGATGAATGCCGCGCGGCTCGCGATGGGCTTCCAGGGCGTTGGGCTTGCCGAGCAGGCGTTGCAGCGCGCCACGGCCTGGGCGCGCAACCGCGTGCAGGGCCGGCCGGTCGCCGTGGCGGGCGTGG
>JAGWPD010000308.1 GCA_028870705.1 Gammaproteobacteria bacterium | reverse complement strand
CTTTGCGCTGCTGGTGCACGACCCGGATGCGCCCACGGGCGGAGCCGGCTGGTGGCACTGGGTCGTGTACGACATTCCGGCGAGCGCCACCTCATTGGCGCAGGGCGCCGGCACCGCCAATGGCGCCGGCCTTCCGCAGGGAGCGGTGCAGGGCATGACGGATTTCGGCGCGCGCGGCTGGGGCGGCCCGTGCCCCCCCGAGGGCGGTGGCACGCATCATTACCATTTCACGCTGTACGCACTCAAGGCCGCGAAGCTCGACGTTCCCGGCACCGCTAGTGCGGCGCTGATCGGTTACGTGGTCAACGCGAATTCGCTGGGCAAGGCCGGGTTCACGGGCCTGTACGGGCGCTGATCGCTCTACTGCGCGAAACCCGGTGCGTCGCGGTCCGGTTGATCGTCGCCCTGGCCGTTCAGGCGGACGCTTCCGGTTCGATCGCCAGCAGCGCAGCGGCCGCGAAGGCCAGCACAATGCCCGCGAGCTTGAGTGGCTGCGGCACCAGCCCCAGCGCCGCGAGCGAGATAACCGCGGTGATGAGCGGCGCACCGGCGTTCGTCAGCGGCGCCACCACGATCGCCTTGCCGTAGCGGAACGCATACACCAGGGTCAGCGCGCCGGTCGAGTTGAGTACCTGCGTGATCGCCGCGAGCCACGGGCCATCGACGCCGTAGTTGATCGGCTGGCTGAAATCCGTCATCCATAAGGCCACCGGGATCAGCAGCAGCCCGGTGAGTGCCATGTAAAAAAAGATGTTCTCGGCGTTCATCGTCCGGTTCGCCAGCTTCATGCAGAAGGCCTGCACGCCCCAGGCGCCCATGATCAGCAGCGTGTCGATGAACCACAGCACATTGTGGGCACTGCCAGCGCCACTTGGCGCGTAATCGAACATCGGCAGCGCAAGCAGCGCGAGCACCACGCCCGCGGCGCCGAGCCGGCTCACGCGTTCGCGCAGTAGCAGGAGCGACAATGCGATGGTGACCACGGGCGAGAGCGCGATGAGCGGGAAGATGAGGTACGTCGGTCCGTTGTGCACGGCGTGGAACAGCAGCATCTGGCCGCCTGCGCCGAGTAAGCCGATCGTCGACCCGAGGCAGACGGAGCGCGCATCGGCCTGCAGCTTCCAGCCGGCACGCCACGACGCGAACAGCGCGGGCGGGATCATCGTCAGCGCCCAGACGACATAGACCATGGTTTCCGGGAAACCATGCTGCGTCGGGAGCCCCGCGAATGCGCCCCACACGCCCCAGAGCCCCGTGGTCAGCAGGGCATAGAACAGCCAGGGTCTGGCGGCCATCCGCTGCTGCTTGCCCTCTGCCGCCGCCGTGCTCACAGGCGGTATGCCAACCCCGCCACGAAACTGCGGCCGTAGGTGCTGTAGCCCGAACCCACGCCGCTCGCGCTCTGGCCGACCGACTGGCCCGGCGCCCAGGGCAGCAGCGGGTTGCCGTTCAGGTAAGTGCGTGCGATCGCGTTCGTGAGGTTCTTGCCTTCGATGTAGACCTCGAACCGCCTGGCGAACTTGTAGTGCGCGCTCGCGGTGAGCCATTCGAACGGATCGGCGATCGCTGGCCAGCCCGCGATCTCGGTGCACTGCGAACATGCCTGGCTGTAGCTCGAGGTATGCTCCCAGTTGATGTCGGCGCTGAACGGGCCCTTGTCGTAGAACAGGCTGATCGCGACCGTCGTCGGCGGAACTGCGTTGACCGGGCCAGTCGAGGCGCCAGTCTCGTCGTAGCCCTTGCTCTGCGTATGCGTGTACTGCACGTAGAGGCCGAATCCGTTGTGCAGCATGTGCTGCCACGACAGCTCGAAGCCGGTGAACGTGCTCTTCGCGCCATTGGCCGGCGCGTGGATCGTCCACAGCGCGGGCGCTCCAGGCACCGTGCCGGGCGGGCCGCCAATGTATTGCAGGGTGCCCAGGTCGACGCCGGGCGTAACGCCGGAATAGATGTCGTCCGTCACCCGCTTGCCGAACACGGCGAGCGTGATGGCGGAATGCGGCGCGTAGTACCACTCGAGCGACAGGTCGGCCTGGTAGGCCTTGATGGGCTTCAGGCCGGCCTTGCCGCTGTAGAACAGCGACCAGTCGCCATTGATCGCATTGTTGGTCGCATTGGGCGCCAGCTGGTTCAGGTTTGGCCGCGACATTGTTTCGGCGAGCGCGGACCGGAACTGCAGCTGGTTGGGTATCAGCCAGTAGCTGAGGTTGGCCGAAGGGAGCGCGAGCGTGTAGGCGCCACTGGTCGACACCGGCGTGGCCGGCGCGTACTGCACGTTCCAGGTCTGCGTGGAACCGACGATGGTGGGTGTCCACGCCGATACCGGCACCGCTTCCGCGTATGAAGCCGTAGCCGTCGTGCGCACGACACGCAGGCCCACATTTCCAGACCAGGCCTGGTGGGCGAACTGGGCTTCGAGGTAAAACGACGTGGTCTTCTCGGTCACGTTGTAGGAATTGAAGGGGTTTGGCTGGGGCAGCGTGTCGGCAAAATTGAACGGGGTATAGGGCCCGGTGCACACATCGGGCGCGGGCGGGCAATAGTACGGGTTGGGTTTGCCATCGAGGCTCTTGAGGAAGGCCAGCAGCGCCTGGGCATCCAGCTGCGGCAGCGTCGTCGGGAACGAACCACCCGCGCCCTGCATGAAGTTTGGTGGCTTGATCATCGATACGACATTGAAACCCTGCGAGGCGAAGGTGTACGGGTTGCACTGCGCCGGGCAGCCGGCCGTCACGTACAGTGTGCCGTACTGACCAGAACCATTGGTCCAGTCATTGCTGCTGTCGACGCGCGACTTCTCGCGCCGGCTCTCGCCAAGGCCGAAGCGCAGTTTGCTGAACACCGCCAGGCCGGTGTCGTAGCTGCCATCGAGGGCGAAGCTCGTGATCGCATCGTGCACCGAATAGCCGTTCAGCCCGACGTAGTGCGTCGACCAGTACTTGTTGTCGTTGAGTAAGCCGGAATTCATCAACGCCGTATAGGAGCAGGACCCCGGATTGGTGGCGCTCCCGGTGCCGGCGGGGCAGGCAGCCAGGCCAAGCTGGCTGGGCGGCACCAGCACGTTGAGATCCGGAAGGCTGTGCGGCCGGTCCGTCATGATCAGCGTGTCGGGTGCGTAAGGCTGGTCGGTCACGAGGCCTGCGGTCACGAAGGTATCCGCGCCACCTTCGGGCCGGCTGGCTGTCGAGCGATACACGTCGAGGTCCAGCGTCAGCCTGTCGTTCGGTTGCCAGCGGCCGTTCAGGCCGTAGAGCGCGGTGTTGACATTGCGGTCGGTGGTGTTGTTCACCATCTCCGGCTGAAAGTTGCTGGATGTCACCGCGGTCACCACCCCATTCTGGATGGTCGGATTAGTCCACGCGGGGCTCCCGTCGGGGTTGGTGGAGTAGGCGAAATAATAGGATTCGTTGTAGCCGATCTGTGGATCGCGCAGCCTCGTCCACAGCGCGTCGGCCGTCAGCCTGAACGACTCATTCGGTCGCCATTCGAGCGTGCCCGAGAGCGCATCGCGCTTCTTTTTGTCGTAGATCGAGCCGAAGGTGATGCAGCAGGGCAGTGCGGTCAGCGCCACGCGTGGCGTCGTCGTGTCGTTCGGATCGAAGGGGTAGCTGTTCGGTCCGTAGTTCTCCTGGTTATAGGCGTTCAGCGAATCGGTGCGCAGGTTGTTGTCCGAATGCACGACGCCAACCAGGAAACCGAGCGTGCCGGTGGCGTTGGTATTCTCGATGAAGGCCGAGTATTTGGTGCCGTGCAGCGTGGACATGGAATTATAGTTGCCCTCCACATGGACGCCGCCGTGCAGGCCCGGGTTGTCGAATGGGTTTGCGGTGCGCAGGTTGACCGTGCCGCCGATGCTGCCCTCGAGCGCCGCGGCCTCCGGTGATTTCAGCACATCGGCACCGGCGATGAGCTCGGATGGCAACACGTCGAACGCCAGGTCGCGGGCATCGTCATCGGTCGCGAGGATGCGGTTGTTGAGCGTGACAATGTTGTATTCGGGCCCGAGGCCGCGCACGTTGACTTTCTGCCCTTCGCCGCCGGTGGTGCGCGTGATGGTGATGCCCGGCAGGTGGCTGAGCGAGTCGGCGACATCCGCATCCGGAAAGCGCCCGAGCTCGGTGGCATTGATGGAATCCAGCACCACCCCGGCGTTCTTCTTGATGTCGAGCGACTTCTCAAGGCTCGCGCGGATGCCGGTTACCACGATCTCTTCGAGCGCACTGGTCCGGGCCGGCGGCTCCTGGCCGGGCGGCGCCGCGCCCGTCGCGGCAACCTGCGCGCCGGCTGGCATCATGACGATGAAGGCCGATACACCGGCACGCAGCAGCAGCTTCGACACTCGGAGTGAATCAGGCATGTTGTGGTCCCCGCGGGCTTTGGCTAATTGGTGAGTTGGGCAAGCGCGTGGAGCGCAGGTGCCGGCGGTAAACAGTAAACGAAAGGCACAAATGCTTCAAGAGATACAATTAGAGATACACTTCCCACGAAGTCAGACAAGAGCACGTGCAAGTGGCATCGCTTTCCTATAAAGTATATCTATTGAAACTTATGAATGTTTCAGCTGTAAATACACGCCCATCCCCTTCGGGGTCCCGGTCGTGATCGTGCGTCGCGATACCAGCAGCCGGCGCGAGCGCATCGTCGCGATGCTGCGCGAACAGAACAGTGTGCAGATCCATTCGCTCGCCAGCATGTTCGGCGTGTCCACGCAGACGCTGCGCAAGGATCTGAACTTCCTCGACGCCAAGGGCGTGTGCACACGCTCGCCCGGCGGCGCGCTGCTGCGCCTGGGCGCGCTGTCGCCCGCTGAAGAGACGATCGACGTCCGGCGCAAGCGCTACGCGGATGAGAAGCAACGCATCGGCCGTGCCGCCGCGGCGCTGATCGAGCCGGGCGAGTCGGTGCTGCTCGATTCAGGCACCACGACGCTGCAGGTGGCGCGTCACCTCAACGCCGCGCATCCGCTCGTGGTCGTGACCAATGACGTCGGCATCATGAACGAGCTCGCGGCGCGCGAATCGGTGCAACTGGTCTTCCTGGGCGGAACGCTGCGCCGCAAGAACCTTTCCTTCTACGGCACGCAGACCGAGCGCGCACTGGAGGGCCTGCACGTCGACAAGCTGTTCCTGGCGGCCGATGGATTCCATGCCGAGAGGGGCATCACCACGCACTACGAACCGGAGGCGCTGCTCAACCGGCTGATGTGCCGGGCGGCGAGCGAAATCATCGCGGTCGCCGACTCGTCCAAGTTCGGACGCATCTGCCTGCATCAGATCCTCGAGCCGCGGGCGATCTCGCGCTTGGTCACCGACGCGGGCATCAGCGCGGAAGTGCGCGCTGAGCTGGCGCGCGCCGGCGTCGGGGTGATCATCGCGTGAAGTCGCTCGTCGAGCTCATCGTGCGCCACAAGGCGGGCCAGCAAGTCGGCATCTGTTCCGTATGCTCGGCCCATCCGCTGGTGATCGAAGCGGCTTTGCGGCGTGCGCAGCGCGGCGGCGGCCAGGCGCTGATCGAAGCGACGTCCAACCAGGTGAACCAGGACGGCGGGTACACCGGCCTGCGGCCGGCCGATTTCGCCCGCTTCGTGCACGGTATCGCGGCGCGCGTGGGCTTGCCGGCGGCGCGGGTGCTGCTGGGTGGCGATCATCTAGGCCCCAACTGCTGGCAGCACCTGCCTGCCGCGGAGGCGATGGCCCGCTCCGAGCAACTGCTCGCCGACTACGTTGCCGCGGGGTTTCGCAAGCTCCATCTCGACTGCTCGATGTCCTGCGCCGACGATCCCGCGGTGCTAGGCGACGCGGTGGTAGCGGCGCGCGCTGCGCGGCTGTGCCTAGTGGCCGAGCAGGCGTGGCGGCGCGCCGGCGGCGAAGCACCGGTCTACATCGTCGGCACCGAAGTGCCGGTGCCGGGCGGCGCGCTTGAGTCCCTCGTCGGGCTCCAGCCCACCGCGCCACAGGCGGCCGCGTCGAGCATCGATACCCACCAGCGCGCATTCGCCGCGGCGGGCCTGGGTCAGGCCTGGCCGCGGGTCGTGGGGCTGGTCGTGCAGCCGGGAGTCGAGTTCGATCACTACAAGGTCATCGATTTCCGGCCTGGCAGCATCGCGGGCCTGAGCGCGGTGATTGCCGCCCAGCCGGGCATGGTCTACGAGGCGCATTCGACCGATTACCAGACGGCCGCGAACCTCGCGGCGCTGGTGCGGGCGCATTTCGCGATCCTGAAGGTCGGCCCGGGCCTGACTTTCGCGTTGCGCGAGGCGCTATGGGCGCTGGCGCTGATCGAGTCGGAGCTGCTGCCCGCGGGGCGAGCTTCGAACCTGCGCGCGACCATGCTGGCCGCCATGAAAGCCGAACCCCGTCATTGGAAGAAGTACTACGCGAGCACCGGCGCACAACTGCTGCTGGACCAGCAATACAGCCTGAGCGACCGGCTGCGCTATTACTGGCCGGTGGCGAGTGTCGAGCGGGCTCTTGCGCAGCTGCTCGCGAACCTGGAGGCGGACCCGCCGCCGCTGAGCCTGGTCAGCCAATACCTGCCGCGGGCCCACACGGCCATACGGAACGGCGAGCTAGCGATGCACCCGCGTGACTGGGCGCTCCATCATGTCGACGGCGTCCTGCAGCAGTACGGTGCGGCGTGCGGAGCGGGCGCCTGACATGACGCGTTACCTGGGTATCGACGAGGCCAGTCTCCGTTCCGCCGGCGCGCTGCTGACGGCCCGTGAGATCGAGCAACAGCCCGATTGCTGGCGCCGCACGGAGGCGCTGCTGCTCGGCCGGCGCACTGCGATCGAAGGTTTCCTCGCGCCGCTCATGGCCGAGCGCAGCCTGAGGATCGTGCTGGCTGGCGCCGGCAGTTCGGCCTTCATCGGTGAGTGCCTGGCGCCGCTCCTGCAGCCGCAGCTGGGGCGGCGCGTCGAGGCCATTGCCACGACCGACCTGCTCTCTGCACCGTGCCAGTACCTGCAATCGGACGTGCCGACGCTGCTGGTCTCATTCGGCCGTTCCGGCAGCAGCCCCGAGAGCGTGGCCGTGGTCGATCTGGCGGAAGAACTGCTGCCGGGTTGCCACCAGCTCATCTTCACCTGCAACGAACACGGCACGCTCTATCAGCGCTGCCGTGAACGTCCGCGGAGTCTCGCGATCCTGCTGCCGCGCGAGACGCATGACCAGGCCTTCGCGATGACCTCGAGCTTCACTTCGATGCTGCTCGCGGCCTGGATGGCGTTCAGTTCGCTGCGCGTGCCGCCACCGGGCATCGAGGCAATCGCGGCGGCGACGCAGGCGTTGCTGGCCGCGCACAACGACCGCCTGCGTGCGCTGGCGGCCGGCGCCTACGGGCGCGTGGTGTTCCTTGGCAGCAATGTGCTCAAGGGTCTCGCCCGCGAGGCGGCCCTGAAGCTGCTCGAACTCACCGACGGCGCGGTGGTCGCGACCCATGACTCACCGCTCGGTTTCCGCCATGGCCCCAAGACGATCGTCAACCGCGATACACTGCTGGTCGTGCTGCTCGCCAACGATCCCCACACACGTGCCTACGACCTGGACCTGCTGCGCGAGCTGCGCGCCGACGCCGAGGCGGGCCGCGTGCTCGCCCTGACCGCACGCTCCGGCGACGCCGCCGATGAAGGCGATCACCTGCTGATTGGTGGGTTCGCCGACGCCGACGATGGCGTGCTGGCCTTCCCATATGTCGTGTGCGCGCAGCTGTACGCCATGCATCGCGCGCTGGCGATTGGCAACAGCCCGGATCAGCCCAGCGCCTCGGGTACCGTCAATCGCGTGGTCGCCGGCGTGAGGATCCACGCCCTGCCGGCGCAGGACTGCTGATGTACCTGGGCGTCGACGGGGGCGGAACCAAGACCGCGCTGGCGCTGGTCGATGCCGACGGCAACATCCGCGCCACGCATTCGGCCGGCGGCGCCTATTATTTCGCGAGCGGGCTTGCCGGCACGGGCAAGGTGCTAGCGGAGGCCGTTGCCGAGCTGCTGGCCAGTGCGAAGCTGCGGCCCGCGGCCATCGCGCATGCATTCCTCGGTCTGCCCGGATACGGCGAGGATTCGACGCTGGCCGATGAACTCGAGCGCTTGCCGGCCGCCTTCCTGCCGGGCATCACCTATCGCTGTGGCAATGACATGGTCTGCGGCTGGGCGGGCTCGCTCGCTGGCCGCGACGGCATCAACGTCGTGGCCGGCACCGGTTCGATATGCTACGGCGAGCATGGCAGCAGCGCAGCGCGCTGCGGTGGTTGGGGCGAGCTGTTCAGCGACGAGGGCTCCGCCCACTGGATCGCGATCCGTGGCCTCAACCTGTTCTCGCGCATGAGCGACGGGCGCGCGCCGCGCAGCCCATTCCATGAGTTGTTGCGCCGGCGACTGGAGCTGGCCGCCGACCTCGATCTGTGCGGCCACGTCTACACGCACCTGGCCAGCGATCGCGCACGCATCGCGCAGCTGGCGAGGGTGGTGCACGAGGCCGCGCTGTCCGGAGACGCGCCCGCGCTGGGCGTGTACGCGGAGGCCGCCACCGAACTCGCCGGCCTGGTCGAAGCCACACGCCGCCAGTTGGCATTCGGCGCGGATGAGCCCGTGCCGGTGTCCTATTCCGGGGGCGTGTTCGATCACGCTGGCGCGCTGCTGCTGCGGCCCTTTGCCGCCGCGCTGCGCGCGCACCACCCGCACTACCAGCTGGAAACCCCGGCGCTGCCGCCCGT
>JAGWPD010000307.1 GCA_028870705.1 Gammaproteobacteria bacterium | reverse complement strand
CGCCTGGCCCCATCGCCTCGGGCGGCTGATCGGGCGCGAGCGCGACCTGCAGGAGCTGCTCGAGGCGCTCGATCGATCCTGCCTCGTCACCATCGTCGGCATGGCGGGCGCGGGCAAGACGCGCCTCGCGCAGGAGATCGTGGCGCGCCTCGGTGAGCAGCCATCCGGGCGGGCTACCGCCTGGGTATCGCTCCAGTCGATCAGCGAGGTGCAGCGCGTGCCCTCGGCGATCGCGCTGGCGCTCGGCATCCCGCTGGCCGAGCACCTCGAGGGATTCGCCGCGCTCCGCCAGGCGCTCGAGCAGGTGCCGGTGTTGCTGGT
The DNA here is from genome assembly GCA_028870705.1 of Gammaproteobacteria bacterium. GTDB lineage: Bacteria > Pseudomonadota > Gammaproteobacteria > Steroidobacterales > Steroidobacteraceae > FEN-1191. The sequence goes on along the minus strand of JAGWPD010000307.1, from coordinate 4,597 downwards.
TCTCGATGCGGTGGAGCAACTGGGCGAAGCGCTGGCAGCGCCGCTCGCCGCGCTGGTGATGGAAACGCAGGGCGTGCGCGCGCTGCTCACCAGCCAGGCGCCGCTGGCCGTGCCCGGCGAGACCGTGTACCGGCTCGCTCTCCTCGAATTGCCCGACGCGGCCGCGGCGCACGAGGCGATCGCGCACAGTGCGGCGGTCGCGCTGTTCGCCGAGCGTGCTGCGGCCGCTGATCGGCATTTCGCGCTCACGGCCGCCAACAGCGCCGTCGTCAGCCAGGTCTGCCGGCGTCTCGATGGCAATCCGCTCGCCATCGAGCTCGCGGCCGCGCGCGTGGCGGCGCTCGGCGCCAGCGGACTGCTCGAGCGGCTCGACGATCGCTTCCGCCTGCTGCGCGCACCGGGGCGAGCCGCGGACGGGCGCCATGGGGCGCTGCATGCAGCCTTCGACTGGAGCTATGGGCTGCTGACGCCCGCCGAGCAGCGGGTGTTCAACCGGCTTGGCGCCTTCGCCGGCAGCTTCACGCTGCAGGCGGCGGCGCGCTGCGCGGCCGACGCGACGATCGATCCGGCCGAAGCGATCGACCTGATCGGCCGGCTCGTCGACCGTTCGCTCGTCACTGCGCTGCCGGTCGAGCCGCCGCGTTACGTGCTGCTCGAGACCGCGCGCGCCTACGCGACCGGCAGGCTGGCCGCCGGCGGCGAGCTCTCCGCCGCACGCGGGCGCGTCGCGGCGACCATGCTGCAGCTGCTCGATGCGGCCTACCAGGAATACTGGTCGCTGGATGAAGCGATCTGGCTGCATCGCTACGAGCCCGAGCTCGACAATGTGCGTGCGGCGATCGACTGGGCCGCGCACCACGACCCGGCGCTCGGGGTCGCGCTGTACGGTTCGGCCTGGCCTTTGTTCGTGGAGACCGAGCTGCACGCCGAAGGCCGCGAGCGCTTCGAGCAGGCCGTGAGCCTGCTGACCGATGCGGTGCCGCGCGCGCGCGTCGGCCGATTCTGGGAGGCGGTGGCGACCTATGATTCCGCGCGACAGTGGGATCGCGCCCGCTACGCGGCCGAGCTTGCCGCCACGCAGCATGCCGCCAGCGGCGACTTTCGATCCCGCTACTACGCGCTCACGCTGCTCGCCTTCAACTGCCGCGACGACGAGGCGGCGGCGCGCGCGGCGCTCGGGGCGGCGCACGCGCTCGAGGATCCGGCCTGGCCCGCGCGCCTGCTGACGCATGGCGCGCTCGTCGATGGTGCGCTGGCAATGCACGCCGGCGCATTCCCCGAAGCGCGGGCCGCGTACCTGCGGGCCGTCAAGTACGCGCTCACCGTGAGCGAACGGCAGGCCCTGGCCGCCAGCGTCAACATCGTCGAACTCGACATCGCCTGCGGCGATCTCGAGGCAGCGCTCCAGCTCGGGCGTCCACTGGTGCTGAGCCTGCGGCACGCGGGCCGGCGCGCGACGCACTTCGAGTTGCTGCTGATGGTCTGCAGCGCGCTGCTGCTCGCCGGCGCGACGCAGGAAGCGAGGGCGCTGGCCGCCGAAGCCTACGACCTGGCGCTGCGCATCGAGCCGCGTAAGCTCTATTCGGCGCTGGATGCGATGGCCTACCTCGCCGGCCTCGACGGCCGCAACGAGGCCGCGGCGCGCGTCATGGCCTGCGCCGATCGCGCCCACGAGACGCACGGGCAGCTCCGCCGCCGTCCGGTGCAGCAAAGGCTGCACGCCGCGATGTGCACGTGTCTCGCCGAGCGGCTTGGCCCCTCGTGGTCCGCCGCGCCCACCGCGGCCGGCGAGCGCCTCGACGAGGCGGCCGGCTGCGCGCTGGCGCTGGGCCTGCGCGACTGAGGCCGGCGCCTCGCCGGTGCGCCACGGCCCCGGTGGCCCTTGAACGAATTCCTACCCGCCCCATCTACCCGTACAATGCGCGGTTTCGCGGGGCGGCCCCGGTATCGATGGCGGGGCGTTCAGCTTGATTTCAAAGGATTTTTAAGTGCTTAAGGCCCTGACGCGTGTATTTGGGAGCCGCAACGAGCGGCTCGTGAAGAGCTATGGACGCGCGGTACGCGCCTCGGCAGCCCTGGAACCGGAGATTGCGGCGCTCACCGACGCGCAGCTGCGGGCCAAGACCGACGAATTCCGCAACCGGCTGAGCGCCGGCGCCGGCCTCGAGGAAATCCAGCCCGAAGCCTTTGCCGTCGTGCGCGAAGCCGCGCGGCGCGTGCTCACGATGCGCCACTTCGACGTGCAGCTCGTGGGTGGCCTGGCGCTGCATCAGGGCAAGATCGCCGAGATGCGCACCGGCGAGGGCAAGACGCTGGTGGCGACGCTCCCCGCCTATCTGAACGCGCTGCCGGGCCACGGCGTGCACGTGGTGACTGTCAACGAATACCTCGCGCAGCGCGACGCCGACTGGATGGGCCCGGTGTACCGCTTCCTGGGCCTCACCGTCGGCGTGATCAGGAGCCAGCAGGATTCGGCCGAAAAGCGCGCCGCGTACGCCTGCGACATCACCTTCGGCACCAACAACGAATTCGGCTTCGACTACCTGCGCGACAATCTCGCCTTCCAGCTCGAGGACCGCGTGCAGCGCCCGCTCGCCTACGCCATCGTCGACGAGGTCGACTCGATCCTGATCGACGAGGCGCGCACGCCGCTGATCATCTCGGGTCCGGCCGAGGAGAGCACCGAGGTGTACCAGCGCATCAACGCGCTGGTGCCGCGGCTCGAGCGCCAGCTCGAGGAGGAGGGCCCCGGCGATTTCTCGGTGGACGAGAAGGGCAAGCAGATCCACCTCACCGAGGACGGCCACGAGCGCGTCGAGCAGCTGATGCTCGAGTCCGGCCTGCTGCGCGAGGGCGAGAGCCTGTACGACGCCGCCAACGTGCGGCTGATGCACCACCTGAATGCGGCGCTGCGCGCGCATGCGATCTACAAGCGCGACGTCGAGTACATCGTGCGCAACGGTGAAGTCATCATCGTCGACGAATTCACCGGCCGCACGATGATCGGCCGGCGCTGGTCCGACGGGCTGCACCAGGCCATCGAGGCCAAGGAAGGCGTGAAGGTGCGCGAGGAGAACCAGACGGTCGCCTCGATCACCTTCCAGAACTACTTCCGCCTGTACAAGAAGCTCTCCGGCATGACCGGCACGGCCGATACCGAGGCCCCGGAATTCCTGCAGATCTACGGACTCGAAGTCGTGGTGATCCCGACGCATCGGCCGATGATCCGCAAGGACAGCGCCGATCACGTCTACCTCACGCAGGGCGACAAGTTCGAGGCGATCATCGCGGACATCCGCGACTGCGTCGCGCGCGCGCAGCCGGTGCTGGTCGGCACCACCTCGATCGAGACCTCGGAATACCTGGCCGGGCTGTTGCAGAAGGAGCAGATCGAGCACAACGTGCTGAACGCCAAGCAGCACGAGCGCGAGGCGCACGTGGTCGCGCAGGCCGGGCGTCCCGGCACCGTGACCATCGCCACCAACATGGCCGGCCGTGGCACCGACATCGTGCTCGGCGGCAACCTCGAGGCCGAGCTGCAGGCGCTCCCGGCCGCGGACGACGAGGCGGCGCGCGCGGCGGTGCGCAGCGGCTGGCAGCAGCGCCACGATGCGGTGATTGGCGCCGGCGGCCTGCACATCATCGGCACCGAGCGGCATGAATCACGGCGCATCGACAACCAGCTGCGCGGCCGCTCCGGACGCCAGGGCGATCCGGGTTCGAGCCGCTTCTACCTGTCGATGGAAGACAACCTGATGCGCATCTTCGGCGATCCGGCCCGCACCAAGCGCTGGCTGCAGATGGCGGGGATGAAGTCGGGCGAGGTGATCGAGAGCGGCATGCTCTCGCGCCAGATCGAGAAGGCGCAGCGCAAGGTCGAGGCGCACAACTTCGACATCCGCAAGCAGCTGCTGCTGTTCGATGACGTCGCCAACGACCAGCGCAAGGTGGTCTACCAGCAGCGCACCGAGATCCTGGGCACGCAGGACCTGAGCGAGGCCGTGCTCGGCATGTACGAGGATTCGGTGCGCGGCCTGCTCGATGCGCACCTGCCGGTCGGCAGCGCGCAGCACAACTGGGACCTGAGCGCGCTCAACGAGGCGCTGCAGCGCGATTTCAATGCCAGCGCCGACGTGGCCGGCTGGCTGGCCGCCGACCCGCAGATGGACGACGGCGTGCTGCGTGCGCGCGTCGTGCAGGCGGTGCTCGACACGTACCAGCACAAGGTCGCGCGCATCGGCGCGCCGATCATGCGCCATGTCGAGCGCGACGTGGTGCTGCGCCAGCTCGACCAGCACTGGCGCGACCACCTGGCGGCGATGGATTACCTGCGCCAGGGCATCCACCTGCGCGGCTATGCGCAGAAGGACTACCGCTACGAGTACAAGCGCGAGGCCTTCGAGCTGTTCACGGCGATGCTCGGGCGCGTGAAGTACGACGCCGCGGCGACGCTGGCGCGCGTCGAGGTGCGTACCCAGGAGCAGATCGACCGCGAGGAGATCGAGCGGCGTGAACGGCTGATGCGCGCGCTCCAGGCGCAGCACGCCGAGATGCCCACCGCGCTGGCGCCGGGCGCGGCGCCGGAGCCGGGCGCGGG
>JAGWPD010000306.1 GCA_028870705.1 Gammaproteobacteria bacterium | reverse complement strand
TCGCGATCCTGATCGCGGTGTTCAACCAGATGTCCGGCATCAACGCGATCCTGTACTTCGCGCCGAGGATCTTCGAGCTTGCCGGCCTCGGCCGGAGCGCGGCCATGCTGCAGTCGGTCGGCATCGGCATCACCAACCTGCTGTTCACCTTTGCCGGCCTGTGGCTGATCGACCGGCTGGGCCGCCGCACGCTGCTGTTCATCGGTTCGTACGGGTACATCGTCTCGCTCGGCCTGGTCGCGTGGGGTTTCTTCAGTGGCCGCGTCGGTATCGTGCCGCTGTGCATCTTCGCGTTCATCGCGGCGCATGCGATCGGGCAGGGCACGGTGATCTGGGTCTACATCGCCGAGATCTTCCCGAACCGCCAGCGTGCCGAGGGTCAGGCATTGGGCAGTTCGACGCACTGGATCTGCGCTGCGCTCCTCACCACCCTGTTCCCGCAGATGGTCAGCGTGTTCGCGCCCGGTTATGTGTTCCTGTTCTTCTGCGGCATGATGGTGCTACAGCTCGCATGGGTGAGGCTCATGGTCGTCGAGACCAAGGGCATGCCGCTGGAGGAAGTGCAGCGGCGGCTCGGCGTCGGTTGAGCCGCGCCGCGTGATCAGCCGTGTCGACTGGCTGGTGGTCGCCAGCTACGTGGCGCTGCTGGTCGCCAACGGCCTGCGCTGGTCGCGCCTCAACACCACGCCGGAGGACTATTTCCTCGCTGCGCGCGCCGCACGCTGGCCGACCATCGGACTGGCGCTGATCGCCTCGAACATTTCCTCGACCGCGCTGGTCGGGCTGGCCGGCGCCGCCTTCGCGACCGGCATTTCAGCCTACAACTACGAGTGGATGGCGGTGCTGGTGCTGGTGTTCTTCTGCATCTTCCTGCTGCCCCAGCTGCTGCACAGCCGCGTGTTCACGATGCCGGAGTTCCTCGAACGGCGCTACGACGGGCGCGCACGTCGCTGGTTCACGTTGCTGACGCTGTTCCTCAACGTGTTCGTGGATGGAGCGGGCGCCTTGTACAGCGGCGCGCTGGTGTGCCGGGCGCTGATCCCCGGCGCGCCGCTATGGCTGTTGTCGTGCGTGCTGGCCGGTGCGGCCGGCATCTATACGATCATTGGCGGGCTGCGTGCGGTGCTGCGCACGGAAGTCATCCAGGCGACCGTGCTGATCTCGGGCGCCGCACTGGTGAGCTGGACGGCGCTGGCGCGCGCCGGTGGCTGGCACGCCGTAATGACGCAGGTGGATCCGGCCGCGCTGTCGCTGATACGGCCGGCGGGCGATGCGGCGGTACCGTGGCCCGGGCTGCTGGCGGGCGTGCCCTTGCTCGGGTTCTATTACTGGTGCACCAACCAGATGATCGTGCAGCGCACGCTTTCTGCGCGCGACCTCGACCACGGACGCTCGGGGGTGCTGCTGGCGGGACTGCTGAAACTGCCGGTGCTGTTCCTGATGGTGCTGCCCGGCACCTGCGCATTGCTGCTGTTCCCAGGCGTAGCGCACGCCGACCTGGTGTATCCGACGCTGATCGTCGGCCTGTTGCCCGCGGGACTGGTCGGCCTGCTCGTGGCCGGCTTCGTGGCGGCGACGATGACCGCGGTCGCCTCGATGCTCAATTCCGCCTCCGCGCTGATCACGATGGATATGGCCAGGCGCGCCGGGCCGGGGCGGGGCAATGCGCGCACCGTGACGATCGGGCGGATCAGCACCGGCGCCTGCCTGCTGGTCGCGATGCTGTGGGCGCCACAGCTCGAGCGCATGCCCTCGCTGTGGCAGTACCTGCAGGCGGTGCTCGCCTACGCCGTGCCGCCGGTGGTCGCACTGTTCCTGAGCGGCCTGTTCTGGCGCGGCGCGAGCGCGGCCGGCGCGTACGCCACCTGCGTGCTCGGCACCCTCCTCGGGGCGTTCATGTTCCTGTTGAACGTGGTGCTGCGCGTCACGCACCTGCATTTCCTGTACGTCGCACCGCTCCTGTTCGCGGCCGACGTGGTGATCCTGGTGGTGGCGAGCCGCAGGGGCGCGCGCGCGGCACCTGGCGCAGGCGCTGCGCTCGAGGCCCTGCACTGGTCGCGCAACGCCTTCGCGGCGGAGACCGTGCGCCTGGCGGCGGTACCGTGGTGGCGCAACTATCGCCTGCAGTCGCTGGTCCTGCTGGCGCTCACCGCCTGGATCGTGATCGCTTTCCGCTGATCCCGCCTTTCCATGGCATGCGGCTTGCTGCATGGCTGGGGTCCTTGTTGCAGGGATCCCGCAACTTGCCCGCGCCTTCGCTCAAGTTCCTGAAGACCTTCCAGATCGCGGCGCATCGCGGCGGATTTGCGGCCGCAGCAGCCGAGCTGTGCCTGACGCCCTCGGCGGTCAGCCACCAGGTGCGGGGCCTGGAGGCGCAGCTCGGCGTTGCACTATTCCGGCGCGGACCGCGCTCGCTGTCGCTCACTGAGCAGGGCGCGCGCCTGCTGGCGCAGATCGATCCCGCCTTCGCCTCGCTGGAAGCGGCCACCGCGGATCTGCGCCAGCTGCACAGGCGCGTAGCGCTGCGACTGCAGGTGCCGCCATTCTTCGCGCAGGAACTGCTGCTGCCACGGCTCGGCGCCTTCAGCGCCGCGCACCCGGACACCGACCTGCAGATCGCGACCCGTTCGGCGCCGCTCGAACCGCACGATGCCGGCATGGATGTCTCGATCACGCTCGGTCCGGGCCAGTGGCCGGGATTGTATGCGCGTGCGCTGTTCGCGCAGACCTTCGTCCCGGCCTGCTCGCCACAGCTGTTGCACGTCTCCGGCGTGCGTGAATTTGCCGACCTGTCCGGCGCCTCACTGATCGTGCATGCGCGGCTCGCGGACCTGTGGGATCGCTGGGCGCAGGCAGCCGGGCTCGCGCCGCTCCAGCCGCGCCAGTGGATCCGCTTCGACACGATGTCGGCCGTGGTCGACGCGGCCGAGCGCGGCGTCGGCTTCGCGCTGGTCGCGGCGCCGCTGACGCAGGCGCGCTTCGCAGCCGGGCTGCTGACGCGCGTGTTCGCGCACGAACTTTGCGCGGGCGAGAGTTACTACGCGGTGGCGCGCGCCGCCGATGCGCGTCGTGGCGCGGTGCGCGAGCTGCTCGATTGGCTGGAAGCCGAATTCAGGCCGGCCACGCCGGCCGCGCGCCGATGAGCAGGATTGGGCCTGGCGGGAAATGTGTGCGTTTGCCCCGGTCCGCGGCTGCGTCTAAGTTCGGGTCGGCCGTTTCCTCAACCACTCAATGGAGCTGACACCGACATGAGCTACACCATGATCCCGGCACTCGCCCTGGGCGCCATTGCGCTGAGCCCGGAGCTGTCACAGGCGGCGCGCCCCGAGCAGTCCGCCGCGCAGGCCTGCGCCGAAGCCTTCATCGCCTCGCTCGCCACGCCTGAAAAGCCTGCGCCGCGGCTGAAGGCGACAACCTTCTACGGCATCGACCAGCTGCTCGAGGAGCCGAGCGAGCTGTATCTGACTGCGGTGAGCACGCGCACGCATGCGCCGATCGCGAAGGCGACCTGCACGCTAAGCGTCCGGGGCAAGGTGCTGTCGATCGCTGCCGAACCGCTCGCGGCGCTGTAGCCGAAGCCCCGCAGGGGAGGCCGCGCCTGTACCGGGCGCGGCTTCCCCGGGGATGGACGTGCCTTGTTAAGATGCCCGGCGTGAGATCGCTGGGAAGGAAACCGCAAGGCGCGCGGCTCGAGCGTATCCGCGCTTCGCTGGCGTGGACGGGCGAGCGCTTCCACAACCTGCACCCGATCATGCCGGGCCTGCGCCAGGCCGGTGTGTCCATGCCGACGCTGGCCGAGTTCATCTGCGGCGGCGGGCGCCGCGCGCCGCGCCGGCCGCTCCCGTCGGTGGATCCGCTCGATGCTTGGCGGCGGCCGCCCGCGAGCGGGCTGCGCGCGACCTGGCTCGGGCATTCCACGGTGCTGGTCGAGATCGACGGCCTGCGCGTGCTGACCGATCCGGTGTGGGGGCCGCGGGCATCGCCCACCCGCTTCGCCGGTCCGAAGCGCTTCCAGCCGGCGCCGGTCGAGCTGCGCGAACTGCCGCCGCTCGACCTGGTGCTCGTCTCGCACGATCACTATGATCATCTCGACTACCCGACGATCCGCAAGCTGCGCAGGCAGGACGTGCCATTCGTGACCTCGCTCGGCGTGGGCGCGCACCTCGAGGCCTGGGGTGTCCGGCCGGAGCGCATCGTCGAGCTCGACTGGTGGGAATCGCATCAGCTGCCCGGCACTGGCCTCACCGTGACGGCGGCGCCGGCGCAGCATTTCTCCGGGCGCAGCCTCAATGACCGCAACGCGACGTTATGGTCCTCAATGGTGATCCGCTCGCCGCGGCATGCGGTTTTCTTCAGTGGCGATACCGGGCTCACCACCGAATACCGGACGATCGGCGCGCGCCTGGGCCCGTTCGACCTGGTGATGCTCGAGGTGGGCGCATTCCACCCGGCCTGGGGCGACATTCACCTCGGCCCGGAAAATGCCCTTGCGGCCCTGGCGCTGCTCGGCGGTGGCCCCTTGCTGCCGGTGCACTGGGGCACCTTCAGCCTCGCGATGCATGCGTGGGACCAACCCGCGGAAGTGTTGCTGCAGCTGGCCCCGCAGGCCGGCGTGCAGCTGCTCATGCCGCGGCTGGGCGAGCCGGTCGAGCCTGCGCACGCGGAGCGCGCATTGCCGTGGTGGCGCGTGGTGGATGAAGCCGCGGCGCCCACGCGCCGGCGGATCCTGCCTGCGCTGCCCTTGCCGAAGTCCCTGCCATGGCCGATGGACTAGCCGCAGGCAATGGGGCGAAGGTCGGCCTCGTGGGCTTCGGCCTGGCCGGCCGCGTGTTCCATGCGCCGCTGATCCGCGCAAGTGGCATGCAGGTCGTGGGCGTCGTCTCGCGCCAGCGCGATGCAGTCAGCGCGGCGTTGCCCGCAGCCAGCGTGATGCCCGACCTCGGCGCGCTGCTTTCCCAGCCCGGGCTCGACCTGGTGGTGATCGCCACGCCCAACGACCAGCACGAGGCGCAGGCGCTGGCCGCGCTCGCGGCCGGCAAGCACGTGGTCGTGGACAAGCCTTTGGCACTGTCCAGCGCCGGCGCCGATCTGCTGATAAGGGCGGCCGCGGAATCCGGCGTCATGCTGAGCGTGTTCCACAACCGCCGTTGGGACAGCAACTTCCGCACGCTCAAGCGCGTGCTCGAAGCAGGCACACTCGGCGCGGTGCAGGGTTTCGAGGCACGCTGGAATCGCTACCGGCCCAAGCTGCCCGATCGCTGGCGTGAAAGCGCCGCGCATGGCGGCGGACTGCTGTTCGATCTGGGCACGCACCTGATCGACCAGGCATTGCAGCTGTTCGGCATGCCCGACTGGCTGCAGGCCGACATTCACGCGCAGCGTGCGGGTGCCACCGTCGATGATGCCTTCGAGCTGCGGATGGGCAAGGGGCGCGCCCGCATCGTGCTGGGTGCCGCCTCGCTCGCGGCGGAACCGGGGCCGCGCTATCGCGTGCACGGCGAACTCGGCAGCTACACGAGCGACTCGAACGATCCGCAGGAAGACCAGGCGAGGGCGGGCATGCTGCCCGCGGACGCGGCCTTCGGCCTGCCCGTGCAGCACGCGGGCGGACACATCGTCGACGGCGCGAGCGGTCAGAGCCGCAGCGTGCCGGCCGAGCGCGGCTGCTGGGTCGACTACTATCGAGCGGTGCGCCTCGCGATCGGGCAGCGCGGCGTGGCGCGCGAGCCGCCCGTGCCGCCCGTGCCGCCCGAGCAGGCGCGCCAGGTGCTGCAGGTCATCGAGGCCGCGCGGCAGAGCAGCCAGCGCGGGATGCGCGTGTGGCTCGACGGCGGGACTTGACCGAACGCACGCGCGAACGTGCCGGCGGCGCCGACGCGGCGCGCGCCGACGCGCCGTTGCTGGTCGCGCTGCGCGCGGAGTCGGACGGCTATGAATGCGCGTTGCGGGCGGCCCGCTCCGGAAGGCAGGGCGATGTCCACGCGCTGCGCATCGCCACGCGGCGGATGCTCGCACTGGTGGAATTCGCCGCGGCACTCGCACCCAGCGGCAAATGGCCCGCGCTGGTGCGCGAGTTGCGCCGGCCGTTCCGCCGTTGCGCGCGTCTGCGGGATCTGCAGACGATGCGCGCCCGGCTCCGCCGGATGCGGGACGCAGGCGCCGCGCCGCGGGCTGCGCTGCAGGCGATGCTGGATTCGCTCGACGATTCGCTCAGGCGCCGCCGCGACCGCACGATCGCGCAGCTCGCGGCGGCGCGGCCACGCAGGACCTGCCGCAGGATCATGCAACTCGCCGCAGCGCGCCTGGCGCCGGATCCGTCCGCTGTCGCGGTGCGCGCCTGCCTGGATCGCAGCCGGCAAGCCGTGCGCGCTGCCTGCAGGCGAATGTGCAAGGGCGGGATGAAGGCGTTGCATCGCGCGCGCGTCGCGATCAAGGCCTGTCGCTACCAGTTTGAACTGGCGCCCGCGCTCGGCGCCCGGGTGCGGCCCGCGGAGTTGCGCGTGCTGCGCAGCCTGCAGAAGCAGCTGGGCGCCATCACCGACCTCGAGCTGCTGCGCCGGGAAACCAAGCAATCCGCGCGCCGCCATCCCGGGCGCAGACGCGCGCTCGGGCAGATCCGCCGTCGCATCGGGCGCGAGTCCGAACAGCGCCGCGCCCGGGTGCTTGCGGCTGCGGGCCGTGGTGATATTGTGGCCGCCCCTGGGTCGGGCTAAGGAAGGGCGAGCATGCGTGCTGAGCGGATCATGTTGACGTTGTTGCTGGCGGCGGCGGGCGGCGTGCAGGCCGATCCGCTTTGGACCGAGGGGACGCAGTATTTCCTGGTCAGTCCGCCGCAACCGACCGCAGTCGCGGCCGGCAAGGTGGAGGTGGTCGAGATCTTTTCCTATGCGTGCCCGGCCTGCAATCATTTCTATCCGGTGATCGATCGGCTGAAGGCCGCGCTGCCAACCGGCGTGCAATGGCGTTTCCTGCCGGCCTCCTGGCACCCGGAGGAAGACTGGAAGGTCTTCCAGCGCGCCTACTTCGCCGCCAGTTCGCTCGGCATCGCCGACCGCCTGCACGATCGCATCTTCGATGCGGTGTGGAAGAGCGGCGAGCTGGCGACGATGGAAGCGGGCGGCGGACGGCTGAAATCGCCGCTCCCGAGCCTCGCGGATGTGGCGCAGTACTACGAGCAGCTGGCGAAACTCGAGCCCGGCACGTTCCTCGAGGCGGCGCACTCCTTCAGTGTTGATGCGCAGATGCGCGAAGCCGATGCGCAGATCATCGCCTACCAGGCTGATTCCACCCCGTCGCTGATCATCAATGGCAAGTACCGGCTGACGCCGCGCTCGGCCGGCGGCGACGAGGAATTCATCGCGCTGGCCAAGTGGCTGGTCGAGAAGGAAGGCGGCGGCCGCAGGAGCGCCGGCGTCAGCGGTGCCGGCAAAGCAGCAGGCGCCGCAGCAGGGTCGAGTAAACCGCACCGTCAATAGGCCCGACGCGGATCCACGCGAAGCTGAGCTCGTCGAGCTCGTCGGGATCCGGCTGCTGCGGATGTCCCATTGACTGGACGAGCCGCTGCAGCTGGTATTCGCGGCGCAGGGCCTGGTCTTCCGGCGGCGTGTCGCGGCCCGCAAGAATCTCGGCCCTGATGCACAGCGTGCGCAGCTGCCGCTCATTGCCGGCCGCATCGACCGCGGAGGCCGCCGCGGCCTGGTCCCACAGCGCCTGCAGCGCCTGGGCTCCGCCCTTCGGCCATAGCTGGACGCTGGCGATGTGCGCCTCGGCCGCCTGCCGCAATGACTCGGCGTCGGCTGCGCTCGCGCTTCGCGCCAGCGCCCAGCCGTAGGCATGGATGAGACGCGCGGCCTCGAGCAGCTTGTCCACCGACTGGCTGGCATCGCGCCGGCGCTGGTCCGCCAGAGCGGCCTGGGCGCGCCGCAGCGCGCGCTCGTAGCGTTCGTGGATACGGCGCTGCTCCGGGCGCGGCAGATCACCCAGCGCCGCGAATTCCGCTTGCCATTGCGGCAGTGACTGCGCCTGTTGGTGCAGTTCCATTCCGGCCAGGGTCGCGAGTTGTTCGATGCCCGCGCACAATGCCACGGCGCGCGCCTTGCTCGCCTCGAGGCCCGCCAGTTGCTGCGCGCCGGCCTGCTGCGCCTGCTGGTACGCGGTGTCCCCATGGCTGCGGAATTCGTTCCAGAGCGAGTGTTCCCGGGCGCGCGGCGCCGGCCCGATGGTCTTCCACTGTTGCTGGAGCGCGCGCAGCGCATCGAGCGTGGCGCGCGCATCGGTCGCCGGCAGCAGCGCCTGCACGCGGCCGATCAAGGCCTGCTTCGCCGCCAGGTTCTGCGCGTACCAGCCGTCGAGTCGCTCCTGGAGCCGTCCGACCGCCGCGTCGAATTCCGCTTCGATCGACCGCGCGGCCGCGCGGTTCACCGGCGTGATGGCGTACCATTCCTGGCGCGCCTCGCGCAGCACCTGCGCGATCGCCCGCCAGTCGGGATGCTCGAGCGCTTGCGCGGCCTCGAATGCCAGGAAGCGCTGGAGGATGCCGCGGCGCCGCTCGACATTGACGGCGCGCATTTTCGCCTGCGCCTCGAAGTATTCGCGGCATGGCTGGTAGGCCGCTGCCGCGGCCCGGTCGAAACGCTCCCACTCGTCCGGCGACTCGCTGACGATGCCCTTGCTGATGGTCTTCCATTGCGCGCGCAAATCGCGGATCCGGCTGGCCAGCGCCGGCGCTGCTTCGGTGGACCCGACCAGCGCCTCCATCGCCGCGATGAGTTCCGCGCGCTTGGGCGCCGCGGCGTAGTCCTTCCACTCCTTCAGTTCGGTGAGCTTCGCATCCAGCGATTGCAGGCGGCGCGCCAGCGCCGGCGGCAGGTCCGCTGTCGCCTGCAGTTTCGCCGCGAGCGCGCGGCGGATGCCAGCCGCGGGTCCGGTGTGTCCGGCGCGCAGCGCGCCGTGCGCCTTGGCGATGAGGTTGCCGATCTGCCGTGCCGCCAGCGCTGCGTCCGCCGCGCGCTGCTCGCGTTCGCGTT